>NZ_JBSSDH010000005.1:0-324071 GCF_054060555.1 Pseudomonas sp. TE6283 | reverse complement strand
GGGGCGCAGCGCTTGACGGCCATCCATGGCCGTCACCTCCCTCCGCAAGAACTCCGCTCGGCCTCCTGAAGTCGCAATTGGTGTTGCCTGAACTACCGCGCGCTTAGAATCAAGAGCAAGAGCAAGAGCAAGAGCAAGAGCAAGAGCAAGAGCGAGAAGTTCGAAGTTAGTTGTTTGACTTTTAGATATGTATTGACCACCCCGCGATATAATCGAGAGATTAATTAAAATTTCAACTAGCGACAGCTGCGCCAGCCCAGGCGCCGCCCGTATCTTGCGCGACTTCAGGAGGCCGAGCGCAGGCCTTGCGGAGGGAGGCGACGGCCATGGATGGCCGTCGAGCACTGCGGGCCATGGATGGCCCGTCAGTGCGGTCCTCCCGGGAGCAAGGCCGGAGCGAGGGAACCCCGGAGCGAAGCGCAGGGGCCGGATGAATGAGCGCGCGGTTTTGCTTACTTTTGCCAAGACAAAAGTAAGTCGCCGCAAGGCGAAACAGCGATATCAGCGTCGCCGCTGAAAAAGAATCCGAACAAACCCCTCAAAACAACCAACAACCAATCTCACCAATAAAAAAACCCGCATCACTCTCGCAACACGGGTTCTTCAATATCTCAACTCAAACCACCCAGATCACCGCTCCAGCAGAATCCGCAACATCCGCCGCAGCGGCTCCGCAGCCCCCCACAGCAGCTGGTCGCCAACGGTGAAGGCCCCAAGGTACTGCGACCCCATGTTCAGCTTGCGCAAACGCCCGACCGGCACGTTCAGGGTCCCGGTCACCTGGGTAGGACTCAGCTCCTGCATGCTGATCTCCCGCTGGTTAGGCACCAATTTCACCCAGGGATTGTGCTGGCTGATCATGCCTTCGATGTCCGCCAAAGGCACATCCTTGTTCAGCTTGATGGTCAGCGCCTGGCTGTGGCAACGCATCGCGCCGATCCGCACGCAGATGCCGTCGACCGGAATCGGGCTCTTGAAGCGCCCGAGGATCTTGTTGGTCTCGGCCTGGGCCTTCCACTCTTCACGGCTCTGTCCGTTCGGCAGTTCCTTGTCGATCCACGGGATCAGGCTGCCGGCCAGCGGCACGCCAAAGTTGTCGGTCGGGAAGCCCTCGCCACGCATGGCCTCGGCCACCTTGCGGTCGATGTCGAGGATGGCGCTGGCCGGGTTGGCCAGGTCGTCGGCGACCGCCGCGTGGATACCGCCCATCTGCTTGATCAGCTCACGCATATTCTGCGCACCGGCGCCCGAGGCCGCCTGGTAGGTCATGGCGCTCATCCACTCGACCAGGCCAGCCTCGAACAGGCCGCCCAGGCCCATCAGCATCAGGCTGACAGTGCAGTTGCCGCCGATGTAGTTCTTGGTGCCCGCGTCCAACTGCTGGTCGATGACCTTGCGGTTGACCGGGTCGAGGATGATCACCGCGTCGTCCTGCATGCGCAGGGACGAGGCCGCGTCGATCCAGTAGCCCTGCCAGCCGGCTTCGCGCAGCTTGGGGAAGACTTCGTTGGTGTAGTCGCCGCCCTGGCAGGTCAGGATCACGTCGAGGGTCTTGAGCTCGTCGATGCTGTAGGCGTCCTTGAGCGGGCCGGTGTCCTTGCCCACGTTCGGGCCTTGGCCACCGACGTTGGAGGTGGTGAAGAACACCGGCTCGATCAGGTCGAAGTCCTGCTCTTCGAGCATCCGCTGCATGAGCACGGAACCGACCATTCCACGCCAACCGATCAGACCTACACGTTTCATCGCAACTACACCTTTGCTAAAAGTGGGCCGCCACCGGGAGTTTTTGGTGGCGGGCCAGAGAGATTACAGATTCCGCAGCGCTGCGACTACTGCGTCGCCCATTTCCTGCGTACCCACCTTGCGGCAGCCTTCGGAGAAGATGTCGCCTGTGCGCAGGCCCTGGTCCAGCACCCGGCTCACCGCCTGCTCGATCGCCTCGGCGGCGGCCGTCTGGTTGAAGCTGTAGCGCAGCATCATCGACACCGAGAGAATGGTCGCCAGCGGGTTGGCGATGCCCTGCCCGGCGATGTCCGGCGCCGAACCGTGGCACGGCTCGTACATGCCCTTGTTGTCGGCATCCAGCGACGCCGACGGCAGCATGCCGATGGAACCGGTGAGCATGGAAGCCTCATCCGACAGGATGTCGCCGAACATGTTGTCGGTCACCACCACGTCGAACTGCTTGGGCGCGCGCACCAGCTGCATGGCGGCATTGTCCACGTACATGTGGCTCAGCTCGACGTCCGGGTAGTCCTTGGCCACCTCTTCGACCACTTCGCGCCACAGCTGGCTGGACGCCAGGACGTTGGCCTTGTCCACCGAGCACAGCTTCTTGCCGCGCACGCGGGCCATGTCGAAGCCGACACGGGCAATGCGGCGCACTTCGCTCTCGCTGTAGGGCAGGGTGTCGTAGGCCTGGCGCTCGCCGCCTTCCAGCTCGCGCTGGCCGCGTGGCGCGCCAAAATAGATGCCGCCGGTCAGCTCGCGGACGATGAGGATGTCCAGCCCGGAAACGATCTCGGGCTTGAGCGACGAGGCATCGGCCAACTGCGGATAGAGGATGGCTGGGCGCAGGTTGGCGAACAGGCCCAGTTGCGAACGGATCTTCAGCAGGCCGCGCTCCGGACGGATGTCACGCTCGATCTTGTCCCACTTCGGACCGCCCACGGCACCCAGCAGCACGGCGTCGGCCTGGCGCGCGCGCGCCAGGGTCTCGTCGGCCAGGGGCACGCCGTGCTTGTCGATGGCCGCGCCGCCGATCACGTCGTGGGTGAGGCTCAAGCCGAGCTGGAACTTGTCGTTGGCCAGTTCCAGCACCTTGACCGCCTCGGCCATGATTTCCGGGCCGATGCCGTCACCTGGGAGAATCAGAATCTGCTTGCTCATGCGTTCCTCTATCCAATCAAGCGGCGCGCCTCGCAGGCGCGCCGAAGTACTTCAGTGTCCAATGCCCCTTTGCGCGGGGCAAGCAGTCAATCAAGCGTCGCGGAACAACCACGGCTGGCTGGCGCGGTGCTTGCCCTCGAACGCCTTGATCGCATCGCTGTCCTGCAGGGTCAGGCCGATATCGTCCAGGCCGTTGAGCAGGCAGTGCTTGCGGAACGCATCGATCTCGAACTTCAGTACCTTGCCGTCCGGGCGGGTCACGGCCTGGGCCTCGAGGTCGATGGTCAGCTGGTAACCCGGGTTGGCCTCGACCTGCTGGAACAGCTCGTCGACCTCGGCAGCGTCGAGAATGATCGGCAACAGGCCGTTCTTGAAGCTGTTGTTGAAGAAGATGTCGGCGAAGCTAGGCGCGATCACGCTGCGAAAACCGTACTCGTCGAGCGCCCACGGGGCGTGCTCACGGCTCGAGCCGCAGCCGAAGTTCTCCCGCGCCAGCAACACGCTGGCACCCTGGTAACGCGCATGGTTGAGCACGAAATCCTGGTTCAACGGGCGCTTGCTGTTGTCCTGGTAAGGCTGGCCGACATCCAGGTAGCGCCACTCGTCGAACAGGTTGGGGCCGAAGCCGGTGCGCTTGATCGACTTGAGGAACTGCTTGGGAATGATCTGGTCGGTGTCGACGTTGGCACGATCCAATGGCGCGACAAGACCGGTGTGCTGGGTAAAGGCTTTCATGCTGCGCTCCCTTGGATCAACTCGCGGACATCGATGAAGTGGCCGGTCACCGCGGCGGCGGCGGCCATGGCCGGGCTGACCAGGTGGGTACGCCCACCGGCGCCCTGGCGGCCTTCAAAGTTGCGGTTGGAGGTGGACGCGCAGTGCTCGCCGCTCTCCAGGCGGTCCGGATTCATCGCCAGGCACATCGAGCAGCCCGGTTCACGCCATTCGAAGCCGGCCTCGAGGAAGATCTTGTCCAGCCCTTCGCGCTCGGCCTGGGCCTTGACCAGGCCCGAGCCCGGCACTACCAGCGCCTGCTTGACGTTGGCGGCGACCTTGCGGCCCTTGGCGATCTCGGCGGCGGCACGCAGGTCTTCGATGCGCGAGTTGGTGCACGAGCCGATGAACACGCGGTCGAGCTTGATCTCGGTGATCGCCTGGTTGGCAGCCAGGCCCATGTACTTGAGGGCGCGCTCGATCGAACCGCGCTTGATCAGGTCGGGCTCGGCAGCCGGATCCGGCACGCGCTGGTCGACGGCCAGGACCATCTCCGGCGAAGTACCCCAGCTGACCTGCGGCTTGATCTGCGCGGCGTCGAGCTCGACCACCGTGTCGAACACGGCATCGGCGTCGGACACCAGGCCTTTCCAGGCCTCGACGGCCTGCGTCCACTGCTCGCCCTTCGGCGCGTACGGACGGCCTTCGACATAGGCGATCGTGGTGCCGTCGACAGCCACCAGGCCTACCCGGGCACCGGCTTCGATGGACATGTTGCAGATGGTCATGCGGCCTTCCATCGACAGCTCGCGAATGGCGCTGCCGGCGAATTCCATGGCATGGCCGTTTCCGCCGGCGGTGCCGATCTTGCCGATCACGGCGAGGACGATGTCCTTGGCGGTGACGCCGGCGGGCAATTCACCCTCGACGCGCACCAGCATGTTCTTCATTTTCTTGGCCACCAGGCACTGGGTGGCGAGCACGTGCTCGACCTCGGAGGTGCCGATGCCATGGGCCAGGGCGCCGAACGCGCCGTGGGTGGAGGTGTGCGAGTCGCCGCAGACCACGGTCATGCCCGGCAAGGTCGCGCCCTGCTCCGGGCTGATGACATGGACGATACCCTGACGCTCGTCATTCATCTTGAATTCGACGATGCCATATTCGTCACAGTTCTCATCGAGGGTCTGCACCTGAAGGCGCGACACCTGGTCGACGATGGCCTCGATACCGCCCTTGCGCTCCGGCGTGGTCGGCACGTTGTGGTCGGGGGTGGCGATATTGGCGTCGATGCGCCAGGGTTTGCGGCCGGCCAGGCGCAGGCCTTCGAAAGCCTGGGGCGAAGTCACTTCATGGATGATGTGGCGGTCGATGTAGATCAAGGAAGAGCCGTCATCGCGGCGCTTGACCTCATGAGCTTCCCAGAGTTTGTCGTAGAGCGTTTTGCCAGCCATCAGACTGTTCCTCATCAGCGTCTTTCTATGCCAAAGACCCCTTGGCTTGTACGGACGATGCTATGGCGATAGATTGAATAACTCAAATTCATAATTTTCATACTTTGCATAACCATCAGGAATTCAAATAGATGGACCTGGCCAACCTCAGCGCCTTCATCGCCATCGCCGAAACCGGCAGTTTTTCAGGGGCGGGCGAACGCCTGCACCTGACCCAGCCGGCGATCAGCAAGCGCATCGCCGGCCTCGAGCAGCAACTGGACGTACGCCTGTTCGACCGCCTGGGCCGCGAGGTCACCCTCACCGAGGCCGGTCGCGCCCTGCTGCCCCGCGCCTACCAGATCCTCAACGTACTCGATGATACCCGCCGCGCCCTGACCAACCTCACCGGGGCGGTGAGCGGTCGCCTGACCCTGGCCACCAGCCATCACATCGGCCTGCACCGCCTGCCGCCGCTGCTGCGTGCCTTCACCCGCCAGTACCCGGCGGTGGCCCTGGATATCCAGTTCCTCGACTCGGAGGCGGCCTACGACGAAGTACTGCACGGCCGCGCCGAAATTGCCGTGATCACCCTGGCGCCCGAGCCACACCATTTGGTGCGGGCTGTGCCGGTATGGGACGACGCCCTGGACTTCGTCGCCTCGCCCGAGCACCCGCTGGCCAGCAACGGCGCGGTCAGCCTGGCCGACGTGGCACGCCACCCGGCGGTGTTCCCCGGCGGCAATACCTTCACCCACCATATCGTCCAGCGCCTGTTCGAAAGCCAGGGCCTGGTCCCGAACATCGCCATGAGTACCAACTACCTGGAAACCATCAAGATGATGGTGTCGATCGGCCTGGCGTGGAGCGTGCTGCCACGTACTATGCTCGATGAACAGGTGGCGCCCATCGCCCTGCCCGGCATACAGCTGTCACGCCAGCTAGGCTACATACTGCATACCGAACGCACGCTGTCGAACGCGGCCAGGGCTTTCATGGCCCTGCTCGACAGCCATGCAGGGTCCGCCTGACCGCTCGTCAGTCCGGCATGACATCCACAAGGACGCGTTTTCCGCCAAAGGTCTGGTACCGATGCCCAAATCAGCAAACCGCTTTCCGCGCCTGCCACGCATCCCTGCGGCCGATCCCCAGGAATCGGAGCTGGCCTGGCAGAACGCTCCCCAGCTGCTGGCCGCGCTCAACGGCGCGCGCCTGGGCGCCTGGCTGTGGGACATCGAGAGCGGCCGGGTGAGCTGGTCACGGGGCACCCAGGCACTTTTCGGCTTCGATCCGCAGCGCCCGCTACCCAATGACGTCGACTACCTGGACTTGCTTCCCGAGGAAGACCGCGCCCGCACCCGCCAGGCATTCCAGGCCGTGGTCAACGGCGAGCCAGTGGAACAGGCCATGCGCCACCGCATCCGCTGGCCCGATGGCAGCGTGCACTGGCTGGAGATCAACGGCAGCCTGACCCACGATCCCCACGGCCGGCCACAGATGATCGGGGTCATTCGCGAGATCACCCGCCAGCGCGAGCGGGAATCCGCGCTGTTCAACTCGGAAAAGCGCTTCGCCACCCTGTTCCACCTCAGCCCCAACGCCATCCTCCTGACCCGCCGCCACGACGGCATGATCATCGAGGTCAACCAGCATTTCGAGCACATGTTCGGCTGGCCAGGCGCCCAGGTGGTCGGCAAGACCAGCCTGGAGCTGGGTTTGTGGGTCAATCCCGAGCAGCGCCACCTGGTGATGGACGCCACCCGCGCCGGCAGCGGCCCATTGACCTTGGAGGTGCAGTTCCGCGCCACCAGCGGCAAGATCCACGACGGCATCCTCTGCACCCAGGGCATCGAACTCGAAGGTGTCACCTACCTGATCAGCACCTTCGTCGACACCACCGAGCGCAAACGCGCCGAGCAGGCGCTCAAGGACAGCCAGGAGCGCCTCGACCTGGCCCTGGACTCGGCCCAGCTCGGCACCTGGGATTGGCACATTCCCAGCGGCATGCTCTATGGCTCGGCCCGCGCCGCCCAGCTGCACGGGCTGGACCCGGTACCTTTCCACGAATCGTTCGAGGCTTTCTTCGAAGGCGTGCCCGAGCACGAGCGCAGCGCCATGCGCCAGGCCTATCGCAGCCTGCGTGAGGGGCCGGCAGGCAACTACCAGATCACCTACCGCGTGCAGCTGGACAACGGCGCCTCGCGCTATATCGAAAGCCGCGCCCGGCTGTACCGCGACGACCACGGCAACCCCCTGCGCATGGCCGGCACCCTGCTCGACATCACCGACCAGGTCGAACGCGAACAGCGCCTGAGCGCCTCGGAAGAAAAATTCGCCAGCCTGTTCCAGGTCAGCCCCGACCCGATCTGCGTGACCCGCCAGGACACCGGCCAGTTCATCGAGATCAACCCGGCCTTCAGCCAGACCTTCGGCTGGAACCCGGAGCAGATCCTCGGCCAGACCGCCGAGGAGATCGGCCTGTGGGCCGAATCGGCCGAACGCGCCCAGCGCATCGAGCGGGTGATCCGCGACCAGGCCCTGAGCAATGTGGCGGTGGTGGTCAACCACCGCAACGGCACGCCGCTGACCTGCGTGATCTCCAGCCGCCTGATCAGTGTCGACAGCCAGCCATGCAGCGTCACCACCCTGCGCGACATCACCCAGCAGCAACGCGCCGAGGCGGCGCTAAAGGCCAGCGAAGAAAAATTCGCCAAGGCGTTCCACTCCAGCCCCGACGCCATCACCATCACCGAACGCCAGAGCGGGCGCTACGTGGAGGTCAACGACGGCTTCAGCCGGCTGACCGGCTACAGCCCCGAGGAAGTGTTGGGGCACACGGTCTACGAAATCGGCATCTGGGCCGATGAAAAACAGCGTGCCGCCCTGCTCAACGAGCTGCGCGAGCGCGGCCGGGTGCATCACCGCGAGATGCTCGGGCGCAACAAACGTGGGGACATCCTCACGGTGGAGGTCTCGGTGGAGCCGATCAGCCTCAACGAAACCGACTGCCTGCTGCTCACCGCCCGCGATGTCAGCCTGCTGAAGAATGCCCAGGCGCAAATCCGCCACCTGGCCTACCACGACCCGCTGACCAACCTGCCCAACCGCGCCCTGCTGATGGACCGCCTGAGCCAGCAGATCGCGCTGCTCAAGCGCCACAACCTGCGCGGCGCGCTGCTGTTCCTCGACCTCGATCACTTCAAGCACATCAACGACTCCCTCGGCCATCCGGTAGGCGACACGGTGCTGAAGATCATCACCGCCCGCCTCGAGGCCAGCGTGCGCCTGGAGGACACCGTGGCGCGCCTGGGCGGCGACGAGTTCGTGGTACTGCTCAGCGGCCTGGAGGGCAGCCGCGAGGTGGTGGAAAGCCGGGTTCGCGAACTGGCCGACACCTTGCGTGAGCTGCTGGCCGAGCCAATGTCGCTGGACGGGCAGCGCCTGCAGGTGACACCGAGCATCGGCGTGGCCCTGATCCCCGACCATGGCACCACCCCCGCCGATCTGCTCAAACGCGCCGACATTGCCCTGTATCGGGCCAAGGACTCAGGACGCAATGCCACCCAGCTGTTCCACACCACCATGCAGAAGGCCGCCAGCGAGCGCCTGCGCATGGAAAGCGACCTACGCCTGGCCCTGGCCCGGGGTGAACTGGCCCTGCACTTCCAGCCCCAGGTCGATGCCCGCGACAACCGCATCGTCGGCGCCGAGGTGCTGCTGCGCTGGCACCATCCGCAGTTGGGCCAGCAACCGCCGGCGCAGTTCATCCAGGTGCTGGAGGAAAGCGGCCTGATCCTCGAAGTCGGCAGTTGGATCCTCGACGAGGCCTGCGATGCCTGCGCGCACATGCTCGCGGACGGCCTGATCGACGCCGACGACTTCAGCCTGTGCGTCAACATCAGCCCGCGGCAGTTCCGCCAGAACGACTTCGTCGAGCGGGTCCTGCGCAGCCTCGACGACTACCGCCTGCCGCGGCGCATGCTGACGCTGGAGATCACCGAAGGCATCGTCATCCAGAACCTGGAAGACACCATCAGCAAGATGCGCGAACTCAAGGGGTACGGCGTGAGCTTCGCCATGGACGACTTCGGCACGGGGTATTCCTCGCTCACCTACCTCAAGCGCCTGCCGGTGGACGCGCTGAAAATCGACCAGACCTTCGTGCGCGACGCGCCGGTCGACCCCAACGACGCCGAGATCGTCCGCGCCATCGTCGCCATGGCCCGCAGCCTGGAGCTGGCGGTGATTGCCGAAGGCGTGGAACTGACCGAGCAGCTGGAGTTCCTTGAGCGGCTGGGTTGCCACCTTTACCAGGGCTATCTGCACAGCAGACCGCTGCCGTTGCCGGAGTTCCGTCAGATGCTGCTGGAGGCGCCGGCGGATTACTGAACTGGCCTGGTAACAGTTCACGCATGGCGTGGGAGCGGGCTTGCCCCGCGATTGCGGTATGAGACCCAGCATTGCAATCGCGGGACAAGCCCGCTCCCACGCCAGTCAAAGGGCATTCATCCCCGGCACAAAGCAGAAAGGGCACCCGAAGGTGCCCTTTCTTTCATCCCGCCGAACTCAGTTCAGCGCCGGCTTTTCGCCGTTGATCGGGATGCGCTTGGCCTTGGCTTCTTCCGGCACGATGCGCAGCAGTTCGATGCTGAGCAGGCCGTTGGCCAGGCCCGCGCCCTTGACCTCGATATGGTCGGCCAGGCGGAACGACAGCTTGAAGGCGCGCTGGGCAATGCCCTGGTGCAGGAAGGTGACGCCTTCGCTGGCGTTGTCGCGCTTGCCGCCGGTCACGGTCAGGACGCCTTTTTCGACCTGCAGGTCGAGGTCCTGTTCCTGGAAGCCGGCCGCGGCGACCACGATGCGATAGTGGTCATCGCCATGCTTTTCCACGTTGTAGGGCGGGTAGCTGCTACCGGCCTCGTTACGGGCGGCGGCTTCGAACAGGTCGTTGAAACGGTCGAAACCGACGGAGTTGCGGAAAAGCGGTGCAAGAGAGAAAGCGGTAGTCATGGTCATGAACTCCTGAGATTCAGCAAGTAAAGTCACTACGCGACCCGACTTCGGCATCGCGTACTCAAGAGATAGGTCCTGGCAAAAGGCTTTCAAGGGCTGGCATGAAAAAATTTTCGACTGGGTATGGCTTCGTGGGAGCGGGCTTGCCCCGCGAAAGCGCCGACTCAGGCGACACAAGCCTCGACGGCCCGCATTTCCACGCCCAGCAACCCACTGATCCGCTGGCAGTCATCCTCCCGACGCAACTCGGCGAACAGCGCCACCGCCTCGGGATAGCCACGGGTCAACATCGCCAGCCACTGCTTCATTCGCCCCGGCGCGTAGCGCGGCGACAGCTTGTCCTGGGCCTGGCGCCAGAACTCGCGCAGCAGTGGCAGCAACTCATCCCAGCTCATCGGCTGGTACTCGACGCCATCGCGGGCCGCGGCGATCTGTAGGGCCAGGTCCGGGCGCGACACCAACCCGCGCCCCAGCATGATGTCCTTGGCGCCGCTGACCTCGCGGCAGCGCCGCCAGTCGTCGACCGTCCAGATCTCGCCATTGGCGAACACCGGCACCGCGACCACATCCTGCACTCGCGCCACCCACTCCCAATGAGCCGGCGGCTTGTAGCCCTCGACCTTGGTCCGCGCATGCACCACCAGGTGCGCCGAGCCGCCTTCGGCCAGCGCCCTGGCGCAGTCCAGCGCGCCGTCGGGGCTGTCGTAGCCCAGGCGCATCTTCGAGGTCACCGGGATATGCGCCGGCACCGCGCGCCGCACCTCGCGGACAATGGCATGCAGCAGCTCGGGCTCCTTGAGCAGCACCGCCCCGCCCCGGGACTTGTTGACGGTCTTGGCCGGGCAGCCGAAGTTCAGGTCGATGACCGGCGCGCCCAACTCGCAGGCCAGGGCCGCATTTTCAGCCAGGCACACCGGATCCGAGCCGAGCAATTGCACGCGCATCGGCACGCCGGCGGCGGTGCGCGCGCCCTGGCGCAGCTCCGGCGCCAGCTTGTCGAACGACGACGCCGGCAGCAGGCGGTCGCAGACGCGGATGAACTCGGTGACGCACCAATCGATGCCGCCCACCCGGGTCAGGACGTCGCGCAGGATGTTGTCGACCAGCCCCTCCATCGGGGCCAGGGCAATTTGCATGTCAGGGGGTCTCGCCACGAAAAAGGCGGCAGTCTAGCAAAAAACCGCCCCGCTTCAGCGGCCGGTCAGCGCCGGACCGTAACCATCGAGGAATTCCGCCGGCATGCGCTTGGGCTTGCCGCTGGACAGCTCGATGCAGGCGAAGGTGGTCTGCGCCCGCAGCAGGGTGACGCCGTCACTTGGGCGCTTGAGCTGGAAGCGCCGGGTCATGCGCAGGCGCTGGTCCCAGTCGACGATCCAGGTGCCCAGCTGCAGTTCGTCGTCCTCATAGGCGGCGGCGAGGTAGTCGATTTCATGGCGGAGCACCGCCATCGCCCGGTCCAGCCGGCGATACTCGGCCAGGTCCAGCCCCAGGCGCTGGGAATGGCGCCAGGCGCAGCGCTCCAGCCAGGTGACATAGACGGCGTTGTTGGCGTGGCCGAGGCCGTCTATGTCCTCGCTGCCGACGCGTAGGTCGATGATGAATGGTGCTGCCAGATCCCAGCTCATGCCCGCTCCTGGTGTTCAGTGACCGGGCAGAGTGTAACGGATGCTCAGGCGCTTTGCCGCGCGCGCTGGCTGGAACGCGCCAGCAGCTCCATCACTGCCTCGCCCAGGCGAGGGTCGGCCAGCACCCGCTGATGGCCGCCCTCCTCCAGCAGCAGCAAGCGGCTGTCGAACCAGGCCTGGTGAATCACCGGCGCCTCGCCGGCCGGCACCACCGGGTCGTCCTCGGCATGCACAACCAGGCCCGGTACATCAAGCTGATAACCACTGACATCCAGGCGCGCCACCTGAACGCCGACATCCCGTTCGACCTGGCGGATAAACGCGGCCCTGGCCCGGGCCGGTAGACCAAGACGCCGGGCGAAGCCACGCAGCACGCCAAGCAGGCGTGCCGGAGCGGCGATGCTGACTGCCGCATCGGTGCGCAGCCCCCATTGCAGGGCCAGCAACAGGCTGGCGCCACCCATGGAGTGGCCAATCACCGCCCGTAACGGCGGCAGCTCGGCGGCAGCCTCCAGCAAGGCGCGGGCAAACGCCACCACATGCGCCTGCTCGCCGGGCGAGCGCCCATGGGCCGGCCCTTCCAGCGACACCACGGTGTGGCCGCTGTCGACCAGCCGCTCGATCAACGCCGCGAACTGGGTCGGGCGCCCTTCCCAGCCATGCATCAATAGCACCGTCGGCCCCTGCCCCCAGCGCAGCGCCGACAGCCCGAAGCGCAGGGTGATGCGCTCGGCGCGGGCCAGCAACGGCAGCTCCCAGGGTTTGGGCGGCAAACTGCGCGGCGTCATGAAGGCACGCCGCATCTTGCCGGCGACATGCTCGGGGACCAGGTGGCCGAGGGTGCCATTGACGCCACGAATCCAGCTCAGGGTAGTCATCGCCTTGCTCCAGGGTCAGGTTGCTCAGATCACCGCCGACTTGGCGGCACGCAAGATACGGTCGGACAGTTCGCCATCGCCCAGGGCACGGGCCACGGCCAGGCCACCCACCATCAGGGCGAAATCGGCGAGCGCCTTGTCGATGTCTTCGGGGCGATCGACCATCTGTGCGGTCATCAACTCGATGTGTTCGGCCAACACGTTGCGAAACGCCTCCGGCAGGCGCTGCATCTCGCTCAGTGCATTGGGAATCGGGCACGCCTGCACTTCGGAATCACGGTGCTTGCGCGAAAGGTAGAAGGCCGCCACCAGGGCCCGGCGCTCGGCGCCGTCAAGGGCGGGATCAAGCTGGGCGAGCAAGGCGCGGCGCTCGCCGAGCAACTGGCTGAACGCCTCGAGCATGAGCTCGTCCTTGCTGTCGAAGTGGGCATAGAAGCCGCCGACCGTCAGCCCCGCGGCGCCCATGACCTGGCTGACGCTCGGCTCGGCCGGCCCCTGTTGCACCAACGCGCTGCGGGCGGCATCGAGGATGCGTTCGCGGGTCTTGCTCTTCTTGTCGCTCATGGCACACCTCAAAACATTATGATCATCATATTATGCTCATAATATTTTATGGCAAGCGGAATATGCGGCCATTGATCGGCGCAGCGCCATTTTTCGGGAGGCAGAAAAAACAAAAGGCCCATTCAATAATCGAATGAGCCTTATAAGTCCTGCAAAACGCAGGTAAAAAATTGGCGTCCCCTAGGGGACTCGAACCCCTGTTACCGCCGTGAAAGGGCGGTGTCCTAGGCCACTAGACGAAGGGGACTTTAACCTTCGTGCCGACTCGCTGCTGCGAATCGTGGCGAATTGGTGGAGCTAAGCGGGATCGAACCGCTGACCTCCTGCATGCCATGCAGGCGCTCTCCCAGCTGAGCTATAGCCCCGAGTAAAACAAATGACTCACCGATCTGGATGATAAGCCATTCAATGCCCGCAAATGCGGGTAAAAGTGGCGTCCCCTAGGGGACTCGAACCCCTGTTACCGCCGTGAAAGGGCGGTGTCCTAGGCCACTAGACGAAGGGGACGTAACCTTCGTGCCGACCCGCTTTCGCGAATCGCGGCAAAATTGGTGGAGCTAAGCGGGATCGAACCGCTGACCTCCTGCATGCCATGCAGGCGCTCTCCCAGCTGAGCTATAGCCCCGGATTTCTAGCCTCGCGGCCCAGCGACATGGTGAAACATCGCTTGTGTGAAACTGGCGTCCCCTAGGGGACTCGAACCCCTGTTACCGCCGTGAAAGGGCGGTGTCCTAGGCCACTAGACGAAGGGGACGAACCTTCTTACCTTCAAGACCCGTTTTCTGGAACCGGTCTTGCCTGACGGCCTTGGCCATCAGTCGGAATTTGGTGGAGCTAAGCGGGATCGAACCGCTGACCTCCTGCATGCCATGCAGGCGCTCTCCCAGCTGAGCTATAGCCCCACAATGTCGCTTTGAACCGAAGCGCTGGCTGGGTGCCTGGCGTTTCGTTTTCGTTCATCGCTGTGGACGGGGCGCATATTAAGATCGGATTGCAGGGCTGTCAAACGAATTTTTGAAAATATTCAAAATTTTTTTCACAGATAACAATCACTTACCGCCCTGCCCTGCTGCTACCGGTTACTTGGCCGCGAGGGAAATGCCTGTGGGAGCGGCCTTGCGTCGCGAAAGGGCCGCACAGCGGCCCCGGCGATTATTGCGTGGCAGCTAAATTCGCGGGACCGCGTTGCGGTCCTTTCGCGACGCAAGGCCGTTCCCACAAGGTTCAGCGACCGCCTTCAGTACGCCATCAGGCGATATTCGCCAGCAGCTTCTCCCACTCCTTGTTTTCCTTCTTCGACACGCCACCGAGCAGGTCGATGGCCTGGCGCAGGCGGTAGCGAGTCAGGTCGGGGCCGAGGATTTCCATGGCGTCGAGCACCGACACCGAGCTGGCCTGGCCGGTGATGGCGGCGAACATCAGCGGCATGGCATCGCGCAATTTGAACTCCAGCGACTCGACCACGGCCTGGATGCAGCCGGTGATGCGGTCCTTTTCCCACTGGCGCAGGCTTTCCAGCTTCCACAGGATCAGCTGCATCACCTGGCGTACCTGGTCGGCCGACAGTTTCTTGCTCTCGAACAACTTGGCGTCGAGCTTGAGCGCGCCTTCGAAGAAGAAGCCACCCAACGGGGCAACCTGGCTGAAGGTCTCGACCCGGCCTTGCACGTGCGGGGCGATCTTCATCATGTAGTCGCTGTTGAACGCCCACTTCTGCACGCGCGCGGCGAACTCTTCCACCGGCAGCTCACGCAGCCACTGGCCGTTCAGCCACGACAGCTTCTCGATGTCGAAGATCGGACCGCCCAGGGAGATGCGCGACAGGTCGAAGTGCTCGACCATCTCGGCCAGCGAGAACTTCTCGCGCTCGTCCGGCATCGACCAGCCCATGCGGCCCAGGTAGTTGAGCATGGCTTCAGGCATGAAGCCCATGCGCTCGTAGAAGGTCACCGAGGTCGGGTTCTTGCGCTTGGACAGCTTGCTCTTGTCGGGGTTGCGCAAAAGCGGCATGTAGCACAGCTTGGGCTGTTCCCAGCCGAAGTACTCGTACAGCTTGATCAGCTTGGGCGCCGACGGCAGCCACTCTTCGCCGCGCAGCACGTGGGTGATGCCCATCAGGTGGTCGTCGACCACGTTGGCCAGGAAGTACGTCGGCAGGCCGTCGTTCTTCATCAGCACCTGCATGTCCATGCGGTCCCACGGAATTTCGACATCGCCACGGAGCATGTCCGGCACCACGCAGACGCCTTCGCTCGGCACCTTCATGCGGATCACATGCGGCTCGCCAGCGGCCAGGCGGCGCTGCACTTCCTCGTCGCTCAGCAGCAGGGCGCGGCCATCGTAGCGCGGGGTTTCGCCGCGGGCCATCTGCTCGGCACGCATCTGCTCCAGCTCTTCGGCGGTGCAGAAGCAGTAGAAGGCGTGGCCGGCGTCGACCAACTGCTTGGCGTACTTGGCATAGATCTCGCCACGCTCGCTCTGCCGGTACGGACCGTGCGGGCCGCCGACGTCCGGGCCTTCGTTCCACTCGATGCCGAGCCAGCGCAGGGCGTCGAAGATCTGCTGCTCGGACTCGCGGGTGGAGCGCAACTGGTCGGTGTCTTCGATCCGCAGGATGAACTCACCGCCGTGCTGCTTGGCGAAGCAGTAGTTGAACAGGGCGATGTAGGCGGTGCCGACATGGGGGTCGCCGGTGGGCGATGGCGCGATACGCGTGCGAACGGTGGTCATGGAGAGTCTCGAACAAAGAGAAACAAAGGCGGGATGTTAGCAGGGAGCAGGTACAAGGCTCCAGCAATGGCGCGATCGTCACTTGTGAGGGGACTGCCGAGCGCTGTTAAATTTGCTTACATTCTCGCAACGACAGCCTCCCATGCCCCCTCCACTCAAACGCCGCCTGCTGGTCTTCATCTCCCTGGTGCTGCTGGTCGGCCTCGCCTTCCTGGCCCACTGGTACTTCAAGGGGCGCTTCTTCGAGAGCACCGACAACGCCTATGTGCAAGGCGAGATCACCCGCATCTCCAGCCAGCTGGGCGCGCGCATCGAAGAGGTGCGGGTCGAGGACAACCAGCACGTGCGCAAGGGCGACCTTTTGGTGCGCCTGGAAGCCGCCGACTTCGAACTGGCCGTCGAGCGCGCCCGCGCAGCCCTGGCCACCCGCGAGGCGGAATTGGCCCAGGCGCGTAGCCGCCTGACCCAGCAAGGCAGCCTGATCGCGGCCGGTCAGGCCCAGGTGGCCGCCAGCCAGGCCACCCTCGACCGCTCGCAACTGGACCTCAACCGTGCCCAGGCCCTGCGCAAGCCCGGCTTCGTCTCCGAAGAGCGGGTCACCACCCTGTCGGCGCAAAGCCATGTCGCTCGCTCTCAAGTAGACAAGGCCCAGGCTGACCTCAAGGGCCAGCGCCAGCAGGTCGATGCCTTGAACGCCGAACTCAAGCGCCTTGACGCGCAAATCGCCAATGCCCGCGCCGACCTGGCCCAGGCCGAGCTGAACCTGACCCGCTGCGCGATCCATGCGCCGATCAGCGGCACCATCGGCCAGCGCAGCGCCCGCAACGGCCAGGTGGTCCAGGCCGGCGCCTACCTGCTGTCAATCGTCCCCGACGAGGACATCTGGGTACAGGCCAATTTCAAGGAAACCCAGATCGGAAGGATGCACCCCGGGCAGCGCGCCGAACTGCGGTTCGACAGCTACCCCGATACCCCGATCGAAGGCCGCGTGAACAGCCTGTTCGCCGCTTCCGGCGCGCAGTTCAGCCTGTTGCCGCCGGACAACGCCACCGGCAACTTCACCAAGGTGGTGCAGCGCATTCCGGTCAAGCTGACCTTCGCCGCCGACAACCCGCTGCATGGGCGCATCCGCCCGGGCATGTCGGTCACCGCCACGGTCGACCTGCGCGACGGGGATGCGGATGGCCGGTGACCCGCTGCTGCGCCCCACCGCGGAGCCGACCCGGCGCGACTGGATCGCGGTGATGAGCGTGATGCTCGGTGCCTTCATGGCGGTGCTGGACATCCAGATCACCAACTCTTCGCTCAAGGACATCCAGGGCGCGCTGTCGGCGACCCTGGAAGAAGGCTCGTGGATCTCCACCTCCTACCTGGTGGCCGAGATCATCATGATCCCGCTGACCGCCTGGCTGGTGCAGCTGCTCTCGGCCCGGCGCCTGGCGGTGTGGGTGTCGCTGGGCTTTTTGGTGTCGTCGCTGCTGTGCTCGATGGCCTGGAACCTTGAGAGCATGATCGTGTTCCGCGCCCTGCAGGGTTTCACCGGTGGCGCGCTGATCCCGCTGGCATTCACCCTGACCCTGATCAAGCTGCCCGAACACCACCGCGCCAAGGGCATGGCCATGTTCGCCATGACCGCCACCTTCGCCCCCTCCATCGGCCCGACCCTCGGCGGCTGGCTGACCGAGAACTGGGGCTGGGAGTACATCTTCTACATCAACATCCCACCGGGGCTGGTGATGATTGCCGGCCTGCTCTACGGGCTGGAGAAAAAGGAGGCGCACTGGGAGCTGCTCAAGAGCACCGACTACGCCGGCATCGTCACCCTCGGCCTGGGCCTGGGCTGCCTGCAGGTGTTTCTCGAGGAGGGGCACCGCAAGGACTGGCTGGAGTCGAACCTGATTGTCAGCCTGGGCAGCGTCGCCCTGCTCAGCTTGATCCTGTTCGTGATCCTGCAGTTCTCCCGCCCGCACCCGCTGATCAACCTGCGTATCCTCGGCAACCGCAACTTCGGCCTGTCGAGCATCGCCAGCCTGGGCATGGGCGTCGGCCTGTACGGGTCGATCTACCTGCTGCCGCTGTACCTGGCGCAGATCCAGGGCTACAACGCCTTGCAGATCGGCGAGGTGATCATGTGGATGGGCGTGCCGCAGCTGTTCCTGATCCCGCTGGTGCCGCAGCTGATGAAGGTGATCCCGCCCAAGGTGCTGTGCGCCCTGGGTTTTTGCCTGTTCGGCGCGGCCAGCTTTGGCTCCGGGGTGCTCAACCCGGACTTCGCCGGGCCGCAGTTCAACCAGATCCAGGTGATTCGCGCCCTTGGCCAACCGATGATCATGGTGACCATCTCGCTGATTGCCACGGCCTATATCCAGCCCCAGGACGCGGGCTCGGCGTCGAGCCTGTTCAACATCCTGCGCAACCTGGGCGGCGCCATCGGCATCGCCTTGCTGGCGACGCTGCTGGATGCGCGGACCAAGGAATACTTCGACTACCTGCGCGAGGCGGTGGTGCCGAACAATCCGCAGGTGGCGGAGCGTCTGGCGCAGTTGGCGGAGCGACTGGGCAGCGAAAACGCGGCGCTGGGCAAGCTGTCGGAGATTACCCACCAGCAGGCCTTGATCATGGCCTACAACGATGCCTTCCATTTTGTCGGGATCGGGCTGGCGGTGAGCATGTTGGCGGTGCTGCTGACGCGCACATTGCCTCAGGGGTTGAAGGCGGGCGAGGCGCATTGATCGAGTCACGCCTTCACCTGTAGGAGCAACTGTCTTGCTCAACTGCTAAAGCTAGCGCGATCCCTGTGGGACAGTTCCCCACGCGACAGCGTAGCCCGAAGGGCGGGGCAACCTCCTACAGTGATTGTGTAGGGCTTTAGCTGGCCAACAGGCGCTCGCGCAGCTTGCCGATCTCGTCGCGCAACTGCGCGGCGGCCTCGAACTCCAGGTCGCGGGCGAACTGGAACATCTTTTCTTCCAGCTGCTTGATGCGCTTGGTGATCTGCGCCGGGGTCTGCAGCTCGGCCTCGTAGCGCTCGGCCTCCTCCGCCGCCTTGGCCATGCCCTTGCGCTTCTTGCTCCGCGCTCCCGGCACCGTGGCGCCTTCCATGATGTCGGTGATGTCCTTGACCACGCCCTTGGGCACGATGCCATTGGCTTCGTTGAACGCAACCTGCTTGGCCCGGCGCCGCTCGGTCTCGTCGATGGCCCGCTGCATGGAGCCGGTGATGTTGTCGGCGTACAGGATCGCCTTGCCGTTGAGGTTGCGCGCGGCACGGCCGATGGTCTGGATCAGCGAGCGCTCGGAACGCAGGAAGCCCTCCTTGTCGGCGTCGAGGATCGCCACCAGCGACACCTCGGGCATGTCCAGGCCCTCGCGCAGCAGGTTGATCCCCACCAGCACGTCGAAGGTGCCCAGGCGCAGGTCGCGGATGATCTCGACCCGCTCGACGGTGTCGATATCCGAGTGCAGGTAGCGCACCCGCACATCGTGGTCGGCCAGGTAATCGGTGAGGTCCTCGGCCATGCGCTTGGTCAGCGTGGTGGCCAGCACCCGCTCGCCCATGGCCACGCGCTTGCCGATCTCCGACAGCAGGTCGTCCACCTGGGTCAACGCCGGGCGTACCTCGACCTGCGGATCGACCAGGCCGGTCGGCCGCACCACCTGCTCCACTACCCGCCCGGCGTGCTCGGCCTCGTAGGGGCCGGGCGTGGCGGAGACGAAGATGGTCTGCGGGCTGACCGCCTCCCACTCATCGAAACGCATCGGCCGGTTGTCCAGTGCCGACGGCAGGCGGAAGCCATACTCCACCAGGGTTTCCTTGCGCGAGCGGTCGCCCTTGTACATGGCGCCGACCTGGGGAACGCTGACGTGGGATTCGTCGATCACCAGCAGCGCGTCATCCGGCAGGTAGTCGTAGAGGGTGGGCGGCGGCGCGCCGGCCGGGCGCCCGGAGAGGTAGCGCGAGTAGTTCTCGATGCCATTGCAGTAGCCCAGCTCGAGGATCATCTCCAGGTCGAAACGGGTGCGCTGCTCCAGGCGCTGGGCCTCCACCAGCTTGTTGTGCGAATTCAGGTACTCCAGGCGCTCCTTGAGCTCCTCCTTGATCCCGTCCACGGCCTCGACCAGGGTTTCCCGCGGGGTCACGTAGTGGCTCTTGGGGTAGAAGGTGAACCGCGGCAGCTTGCGAATCACCTCGCCGGTCAGCGGGTCGAAGGCGGCGATGTTCTCCACCTCGTCGTCGAACAGCTCGATGCGGATCGCCTCCAGGTCCGATTCGGCCGGGAAGATGTCGATCACGTCGCCACGCACGCGGAAGGTGGCGCGGGCGAAGTCCATCTCGTTGCGGGTGTACTGCAGGTCGGCCAGGCGCCGCAGCAGGGCGCGCTGATCGAGTTTGTCGCCGCGGTCGACGTGCAGGACCATTTTCAGGTAGGTCTCAGGACTGCCCAGGCCGTAGATGCACGAGACGGTGGTGACGATAATCGCGTCGCGCCGCTCCAGCAGCGCCTTGGTCGCCGACAGGCGCATCTGCTCGATGTGATCGTTGATCGACGCGTCCTTCTCGATGAAGGTGTCCGACGACGGCACATAGGCTTCGGGCTGGTAGTAGTCGTAGTAGGAGACGAAGTACTCCACCGCGTTGTTCGGGAAGAACGCCTTGAACTCGCCGTACAACTGCGCAGCCAGGGTCTTGTTCGGCGCCAGCACCATGGTCGGGCGCTGCACCTGCTGGATGACGTTGGCGATGCTGAAGGTCTTGCCCGAGCCGGTGACCCCGAGCAGGGTCTGGTGCGACAGGCCCGCGTCGATGCCCTCGACCATCTGGCGGATGGCCTCGGGCTGGTCGCCGGCCGGCTGGAATCGGGTGACGAGCTGGAACTCGGACATGACGGACCTCGTGGATGTCGCGGCAACTGTAAATTTAGCCAGTAGTCTATACCCAAATGCGCGCCCTGGGCGCGGCATTCAAGCCCGACCTGTGAACGTTCATGTCAATGGACCGGGCAATTCGACCAATGGTCGAAAAATATTTGCGCAAACAGCCGGAAAAGCTGCGCCAGACTGTCGCAGTGACCGGTCGGTATCACTATACTGACTCCCCGTTTGCGCACCGCTTCAGTGCCTTCGGCTGGAGCGTGGCGACCCCTATCACTCTCCTATCAGAGCCAAGGTAACAATGAGCCTGTTTTCCGCTGTCGAGCTGGCACCCCGCGACCCTATCCTGGGCCTCAACGAAGCATTCAACGCCGACCCACGCACCGACAAGGTGAACCTGGGCGTGGGCGTCTACTGCAATGAGGAAGGCCGCATCCCGCTGCTGCGCGCGGTGATCGAGGCCGAGACCGCCCGTGCCGCCCAGCACGCTTCCCGCGGCTACCTGCCGATCGACGGCATCGCCCAGTACGACCAGGCCGTGCAGAAGCTGATCTTCGGCGCCGAGTCGCCGCTGCTGGCCGCCGGCCGCGTGGTCACCGTGCAGGCCGTGGGCGGCACCGGCGCGCTGAAGATCGGCGCCGACTTCCTCAAACGCCTGCAGCCGGGCGCCGTGGTGGCCATCAGCGACCCGAGCTGGGAAAACCACCGCGCCCTGTTCGAGAGCGCCGGCTTCCCGGTACAGACCTACCGTTACTACGATGCCGCCAGCCACGACGTCAACCGCGCCGGCATGCTCGAGGACCTGCACAAACTGCCAGCCGGCTCGGTCATCGTCCTGCACGCCTGCTGCCACAACCCAACCGGTGTCGACCTGTCGCTGGACGACTGGAAGAATGTCCTGGAAGTGGTCAAGGCCAAGGGCCACATCCCGTTCCTGGACATGGCCTACCAGGGCTTCGGTGCCGGCATCGACGAAGACGCCTTCGCCGTGCGCCTGTTCGCCGAATCGGGCCTGGAGTTCTTCGTATCCAGCTCGTTCTCCAAGTCGTTCTCGCTGTATGGCGAACGCGTCGGCGCGCTGTCGATCGTCACTGCCTCGAAAGACGAGAGCACCCGCGTGCTGTCGCAGGTAAAGCGTGTGATCCGCACCACCTACTCCAACCCGCCGACCCACGGCGCCAGCATCGTCGCCGCCGTGCTCAACAGCCCCGAGCTGCGCCAGATGTGGGAAACCGAGCTGGCCGAGATGCGCGAGCGCATCCACGGCATGCGCAAGCAGATGGTCGAGCTGCTGGCCGAATACGGCGCCAAGCGCGACTTCAGCTTTGTCGGTCGCCAGTGCGGCATGTTCTCCTACTCGGGCCTGACCGTGGAGCAAGTGGCGCGACTGAAGAACGAGTTCGGCATCTACGCCCTGGACACCGGCCGCATCGCCGTCGCCGCGCTGAACCAGAGCAACATTCACGTGGTCACCAAGGCCATCGTCGAAGTGCTGTAACTGCTTGATTGTCTTGGGGGAAGCTTGACTTCCCCCGGGCAATCGGTAAGATACGCGCAGATTCCGCGATAGCTCAGTCGGTAGAGCAAATGACTGTTAATCATTGGGTCCCTGGTTCGAGTCCAGGTCGCGGAGCCAAATACTGAAAACCTCCAGATGCGCAAGCACTGGAGGTTTTTTATTGCCTGCGTTTCAGGGCTTGGGCAGGGGCTCGGTCACCGGCTTGCCGTCCTCTACCAGGCTCCAGACCAGCAGCTTGGCCGGCGCGCGCTTGCTGGCATTGCGCGACACGCTGTGCACGGTGCCCGGCGCCTCGTACCAGAACTCGCCAGCCTTGTAGGTTTTCTCCGGCTCGTCGTTGAGTCTGGAGGTCACCGCCCCTTCCAATACATAGGCCATGACCGCTCCCGGATGCTGGTGGGCGGGCGACGCCTGGCCGGGGCCATAGCTGACCATGAGCATTACAGCTCTCCTGCCTGGGGCATTGGTCGGGAGCTGTTCCTGAAGAATCCTGACCTGATCGGGTTTCTCGCCGTGGGCCCAGGCAGGTGACAGTAGTGCGAGCAGGCTTGACGTCAACAGCACAACGGCTAGATGGATGAATCGCATGGGGCTTCTCCTGAGGGATATCTACCTGCAGGTTAAGCCCAGGTTTGTGAGCGTAAAATGGCCAATTCGCGGGAAAAACGGGAGGCCGATTGGCGAATCACACCCTCCATAAATGAATGCGCGCACAACGCTTGAAACCACAATCAATCCCGCAACTCAAACAAAAATCACCCCCCGCAAATAAAGCGCCCCCCGCCCTCTTATAATCACCCGCCCATTCCCCGGCAAATCACACTGCAACTGCCCCTTGCGCCCCCCACCCTGCTCACAGCGCAAGCTGCTCTTGCCCAACCGCTGCGCCCAGTAGGGTGCCAAGGAGGTATGCGCCGACCCGGTCACCGGGTCTTCATTGACCCCCACCCGAGGCCCAAACCACCGCGTGACGAAATCAAACCCCCGCCCCGCCGCCGTCACCGCAATCCCGCGTACATCAAACGCCGACAACGCCACGAAATCCGGCTTGAGCCCCTCGATCAGCGAGACATCGTCAATCACCAGCACATAATCGTCGGTCCGGTACAACGCCCGAGCCTCACTCAACCCAAGCGCCTCCAACAACCCCGCCGGAATCTCCACGGCCTCCGGCTGCTTGGCGGGGAAATCCATCGCCAGCAGGCCATCGGCATCACGCCGAACCCGCAACTCCCCACTACGGGTATTGAACCGCAACACCTCGGCCTGCTCGCCCAACTGCTCGAACAACACCCATGCCGCCGCCAACGTCGCATGCCCACACAGGTCGACCTCCACCGCCGGCGTGAACCAGCGCAGGTCGAACGTTTCACCGTTACGCACGAAGTACGCCGTCTCGGACAGATTGTTCTCTTCAGCAATGCGCTGCAGCACCTCGTCGGGCAGCCATTGCTGCAATGGAATCACCGCTGCGGGATTGCCGCCGAACGGCTCGGATGAAAACGCGTCGACCTGGAAAATCTCAAGTTGCATGTACAGACTCCTCAGGCCCGGCACCGCGCCGGGCGGACTTCAGAAAGGATTCAACCGCGAACCGGCGTCAACACCGGCTCGCCGGCAAAGAATGCCTGCAGGTTACGCAGTACCAGGGCCACGGTATCGCGCGCCGCTTCCGGCGACTGCCCCGCCACATGCGGGGTCAGCACCGTATTGCCCAGCGCCTTGAGCGCATCGGGCACCGCAGGCTCGTCATCGAACACATCCAGCGCGGCCCCTGCGATCACGCCCCGCTCCAGCGCCGTGACCAACGCCGTGGTATCCACCACGCTGGCCCGGGCGATGTTGACCAGGTACCCCTCGGCGCCCAGGGCCTCCAGTACCGAGCCATCGACCAGATGCCGGGTGCCACTGCCACCGGGCGTCGCGACCACCAGAATGTCCACGGCATCGGCCAGGTGCAACGGACTGTCGTACCAGGTGTAGGGCTGGCCCCGACGAGGCGTGCGGCTATGGTAGCTGACGTGCATGTCAAAGCCCTGGCTCGCGCGGCGGGCGATGGCCTGGCCGACCGCGCCCAGGCCGATGATGCCCAGGCGCTTGCCACTGACCGAGGGGCTGATCACCCGGTTCCATTCGCCACGTCGGGTACTGGCATCGGCACGGGGGATATCGCGCAACAGCGCCAGCAGCAGCGCCATGGCGTGGTCGGCGACGGGCCCGGCGTTGGCGCCCGCACCATTGGTGACCGTTATGCCGCGCGCCGCAGCGGCCTCGAGATCGACCTGCTCATAGCCGGCACCGATCACACAGATGATCTGCAACTGGGTCAGTGTGGCAATTTCATTGGCCGTAAGGCCCAGCGGGCCCCGGGTGAGCACGGCGTCGATCTCGCCGGCGTGACGGATAATGGCGTCGGCGCGCATTTGCGGCGATGGTGCGCGGATCAGGCGGTAGCCGGCCCGTTCCAATAGCGGCAGGTAGTCATCGACGGTTTCCACCAGCACCAGGACTGTCTTGCTCATGCCACCCTCCTGTTGAATGCGAAGGGGGATTATGCCAGTTGCTTGCCCTGCGATCAGGTCAACGTTGATTACTGCCCGAACGCCCTGCCCAACCCGCCCGGCACGCCACTGCTGTCAGTGTCCTGCCACGGTCCGTTGGGACTCAGCGACCAGCTCCAGCCATTGTTCCAGCGGTAATAGGTGCGCTGGCGGTAGAAGGTGTTGGGCTGCTTCTCCAGCACATAGACCCCCAGCTTCGGGTCCCAGTGGCTGGCGCCCCCCGGCGGCGGCGCGAAGCTGGCGGAAGTGCGTGGCATCGGCTTGGGTATCGCCGACGGCTTGCTCGGTTGCGTCCCGGGCTGGCCACCCGGCAAGGGCTTGACCACCGGCCCCTTGTGCGGCGGCGTGGTCTCGATCGGCGGCAGCGGTTCACGCTCCCCGGGCTGATGCACCGTACACGCGGAAAGACCCAGGGCCAGGGAAATCAGGGTCAGGCGGACGGTGCTGTTCATGGGGCTGCTCTCTTATGAGTCGGGACTGTCGATGGTCACATGCTGGGTGCCCTGGGTGCCGGTGGCCAGCGGGGCGCTCTGGCCCTTCCATTCACCGTGGGTGGGCTGCCCGGCGCGCGAGACGCGGGCAACCAGTTGGACTTCGGCGAAGTCCGACAGTTTCATCTGCGGCATCATCGCGTCGGCATCGGACAGTTCCACCTCGATCGGCAGCTGCGCCACGGTCACCCGCTTGGCCGCCAGCGGCATGGGCGGGCCATTGCTGGCGCGGGCGAAGATGAACACGGTGTCGTCGGGGCGCACCTTGTCCTTGAGCGCCGCTGCCAGCTCCACCCGTACCTTCAGGCGCGCCGTCTCGGCCACCTTGCCGCCACCGGCCTTGAGCTTGTCGGCGGCGCGGTCAATGCCCCCCTGCAGCGCCTCGCGTGACGCGTCGCCCGGCGGCAACTGCGCCAGTAGGCGTTGCCAGAAGTCGATGGCCTCCTGGTAGCGCTCGCCCTCGAAGGCGGCGATACCACGCAGGCCGAGGCTGGTGACCTCCTGCGGGTCGGCCTTGAGCGCTTCATCGGTGAGCGCCTGCAGTTGCGCCGACCACTGTTTATCGGCGGCGAAGTACAGCGACTGCGCCCATTGTCCGAGCAGCTCGGGCTGACGCCCGGCCAGGGCCACGGCGCGCTCGAAGGCCTTGGCCGCATCGGCTGGGCGCTGTTCGGCCATGTAGGCCCGGCCAAGGAAGTACAACCCTTCGGCAGAGTCGGGCTGGGCCTGCACCGCACGCTCCAGGCGCGTGGTCATTTCCGCCATCGACTGCGGCGCGCGGGCGAACTCCTGGGTCAGTTCGACCTTGTCCGCGGCGCCGAAGTGCAGGTACAGCCCCAGGGCCATGGCCGGCACCAGCACCGCCGCCAGCAACGGCACGGCCTTGCCCAGGTGGCCCTGGCGGATCACGTCGCCACGCTCGGTATCGGCCAGCAGCTCACGGGCGGCCTCGTCACGGCCATTGGCCAGTTGTTGTTCGTCAAGAACGCCGGCCGCCTGTTGGGCAGCCAGTTCGGCGACGCGCTCCTCATAGAGCGCCACGTTGAGGGCGGTACGGTCCTGCTCGGCCTGCTGGCGGCGGCGACCGCGCAGGATCGGCAGCAGCAGGAAAGCCAGGGCGGCGAGCAGCAGCAGGCCCGCGCTAAGCCAGAATTCAGTCATGGGTACGTTCTTTATCCAGCAGTTTGGCCAGACGCTCGCGTTCGTCGGCGGACAGTTCGGTGTTGCCGGCCACGGCCTGGCCACGGCGACGGCGCACGATCAGCGCCAGCACCACGAAGCCTGCGGCCAGGAGGATCCCCGGGCCGAACCAGAGCAGCCAGGTGCGCCCGCTGAGCGCCGGCTTGTAACGCACGAAGTCACCATAGCGATCGACCATGAAATCGACGATCTGCTGGTTGTCCTTGCCCTCGCCCAGCATGCGGAAGATCTCGCGGCGCAGGTCGGCGGCGATGGGCGCGTTGGAGTCGGCGATGTCCTGGTTCTGGCACTTGGGGCAGCGCAGTTCCTTGGTCAGTTGCTGATAGCGCTCGCGCTCGGCGTCATCGCGGAACTGGTAGGTGTCGATGGCCGCCTTGGCCACCCCGACCAGGCTCAGGCCGAGCACGGCGGCCGCCAGCCAGCGCCTCATGGCCGGGCCTCGTCAACCAGCCCCTGGTACAGCGGCGCCAGCTGTTCGCGCCACACCGTGGCATCGACCACGCCCACGTGCTTGTAGCGGATGATGCCCTTGGCATCGATCAGGAAGGTTTCCGGCGCGCCGTACACCCCCAGGTCCAGGCCCAGCGAGCCTTGCTGGTCGGCGATGTTCAGCTGGTACGGGTTGTGGAACTCGGCCAGCCATTTCAGCGCGGCGACGTTGTCGTCCTTGTAGTTGACGCCGTGAATCACCACGCCCTGCTCGGCCAACTGGTTCAGGTACGGGTGCTCGACCTTGCACGACGGGCACCAGGTACCCCACACGTTGACCAGCGCCGGGCGACCGATCAGATCGGCCTGGGTGAGGCTGCGATCGCCCTGCACGCTCGCCAGCGAGAACGCCGGGAACGGCTTGCCGATCATCGCCGAAGGCAGTTCATCGGGTTTCAAGAACAAACCCTTGTAGAGAAAGACCGCCACCAGCAGGAACACCGCCAGCGGCACCACCATGATCCAACGCTTCATGCAGTCGCTCCAGACACGCCCAGGGCCTCACGCACCCGGGTCTTGACCTTGACGCGGTAGCGTCGGTCGAGGGCCGCCAGCAAGCCGCCCAGGCCGGTCATCAGACCGCCCAGCCAGATCCAGCGGACATAAGGTTTGATATGCACCCGCACCGCCCAGGCGCCGTTTTCCAACGGCTCGCCCAGGGCGACATACAGGTCGCGGGTGAAGCCGGCGTCGATGCCGGCCTCGGTCATCATCGACTGCTGCACGGTGTACAGGCGTTTTTCCGGGTGCAGCACGGATACTTCGCGGCCATCGCGCGAGACGCGCACGGTGCCCTTGTCGGAAATGAAGTTCGGGCCTTCGAAGTGCTTGGCGCCCTCGAACAGGAAGTGATAGCCACCCAGCTCGACGGTCTCGCCCGGCGCCATGCGCAGGTCGCGTTCGGCGCTGTTGTTGCTCGACAGCACCACGCCAAGGGCGCACACCACCAGGCCCAGGTGCGCCAGGTGCATGCCCCAGTAGCTGCGGTTCAGGCCTGCCAAGCCCTTGGCCAGGCCTTTGTGACGGGTCTTGTCGAGGATGTCGCGCGCGCCGCTCAGGACCACCCAGGCGGCCAGGGCGAACACGCTCAGGGCCGGCCAGTCGAAGTCGTCGACGATCAGCCCGGCGACCGGCGCCAGCACCGCGCTGCCGACCAGCACCGGGGTCAGCATGCCGGCCAGCCATTTGCCCGGGGTGTCCTTCCAGCGCACCACCACACCCACGCCGAGCACCACCATCAGCAGCGCCATCAGCGGCAGGAACAGGGCGTCGAAGTAAGGCGGGCCGACCGACAGCTTGGCCCCGGTGAGGGCGTCGAGCACCAGCGGGTACAGGGTGCCCAGCAGGATCATCGAGGCCGCCACCACCAGCACCAGGTTGTTGGCCAGCAGCAGGGTTTCACGGGACCACAGGGCAAAGCCCACCTGGCTCTTGACCACTGGCGCACGCAGGGCGAACAGGGTCAGCGAGCCACCGACCACGAACAGCAGGAAGATCAGGATGAAGATGCCGCGCGACGGGTCGGCGGCGAACGCGTGCACCGAGGTCAGCACGCCGGAGCGCACCAGGAAGGTCCCCAGCAGGCTCAGGGAGAACGCGGCGATGGCCAGTAGCACGGTCCAGCTCTTGAAAACCCCGCGCTTTTCGGTGACCGCCAACGAGTGGATCAGCGCCGTGCCCACCAGCCAGGGCATGAACGAGGCGTTCTCGACCGGATCCCAGAACCACCAGCCCCCCCAGCCCAGCTCGTAGTAGGCCCACCACGAGCCGAGGGTGATGCCCACGCCGAGGAAGGCCCAGGCGACGATGGTCCAGGGCCGCGACCAGCGCGCCCAGGCGGCATCGAGACGACCACCCAACAAAGCGGCGATGGCGAAGGCGAAGGCCACCGAGAAGCCCACGTAGCCCATGTACAGCATCGGCGGGTGGACAATCAGGCCGAAGTCCTGCAACAGCGGGTTCAGGTCGCGGCCGTCGCCCGGCACCTGCGGCAGCAGGCGCGAGAACGGGTTGGAGGTGATGATCAGGAAGCTCAGGAACCCCACGCTGATCATGCCCATCACCGCCAGCACCCGCGCCAGCATCACCTGCGGCAACTGGCGCGAGAAGATCGACACGGCGAAGGTCCAGCCGCCGAGGATCAGCGCCCACAGCAGCAGCGAGCCTTCATGGGCCCCCCACACGGCGCTGAACTTGTAGTACCAGGGCAAGGCGCTGTTGGAGTTGCTGGCGACGTAGGCGACCGAGAAGTTGTCGGTCATGAAGGCGTGGGTGAGGCAGGCAAAGGCAAACGCCAGGAAGGCGAACTGTCCCCAGGCCGCAGGCCGCGCCAGGCCCATCCACAGGCGGTCGCCGCGCCAGGCGCCAAGCAGCGGTACAGTGGCCTGCACGGCGGCGAAGCAGATCGCCAGGATCATCGCCAACTGGCCGAGTTCGGGGATCACCAGGGCTGCATTCATGGCTTGGCTCCCGCGTCGCTGGCAGCCTGGCCGCTTTCCTTCAGGGCCTTGGTGACTTCCGGCGGCATGTATTTTTCATCGTGCTTGGCCAGCACCTCGTCAGCCACCACCACGCCGTCGGCGTTGAGCTTGCCGAGGGCAACGATGCCCTGCCCTTCGCGGAACAGGTCGGGGAGGATGCCGCGGTAGGTGATCGGCACCGACTTGGTGTAGTCGGTGACCACGAAGCGCACATCGAGCGAATCGGCCGAGCGCTGCACCGAGCCTTTCTCGACCATGCCGCCGGCGCGGATGCGGGTGTCCAGCGGCGCCTCGCCGTTGGCGATCTGCGTCGGGGTGTAGAACAGGTTGATGTTCTGCTGCAGCGCGCTCAGGGCGAAGCCCACGGCGACGCCGACACCGGCCAGCAGGCCGAGGATGATGAACAGGCGTTTCTTGCGCTGCGGATTCACGGTTTGCTCTCCCGGCGCAGACGACGCGCCTCTTCTTGCAGGTAGCGGCGACGGGCCAGCAGGGGCGCGGCGACATTCAGCGCCAGCACCGCCAGGCAGATGCCGTAGGCCGACCAGACGTACAGGCCATGGTGGCCCATGGCGAGAAAATCACTGAAGGACGCGAAGCTCATCGTGCCGCCTCCCGTCCGAGCTGCCCCAGCACCTCATCCTTGACCCAACTGGCGCGGGCCTCGCGCTTGAGCACTTCCAGGCGCATGCGCAGCAGCAGCACGGCGCCGAAGAAGCAGTAGAAGCCCAGTGCGGTGAGCAGCAGCGGCAGCCACATCTCCACCGGCATGGCCGGCTTTTCGGTGAGGGTGAAGGTAGCGCCCTGGTGCAGGGTGTTCCACCACTCCACCGAGTACTTGATGATCGGGATATTGACCACGCCGACGATGGCCAGCACCGCGCAGGCCTTGGCCGCGCTGTCGCGATTGCTGATGGCCTGGCCCAGGGCGATGATGCCGAAGTACAGGAACAGCAGGATGAGCATGGAGGTCAGGCGCGCGTCCCAGACCCACCAACTGCCCCAGGTGGGCTTGCCCCAGATCGCCCCGGTAACCAAAGCTACCGCGGTCATCCAGGCGCCGATGGGCGCCGCGCACTGCAGCGCGACATCGGCCAGTTTCATCTTCCACACCAGCCCCACCACGCCCGCCACCGCAAGCATGACGTAGCACGACTGCGCCAGCATGGCCGTCGGCACATGGATATAGATGATGCGGAAACTGTTGCCCTGCTGGTAGTCCTGGGGGGCGAAGGCCAGGCCCCAGGTGATGCCGACCAGCAGCAGCACGACAGCGCAAACGCTCAGCCACGGCAGCATGCGGCCGCTGATGGCATAGAACCATTTGGGGGAGCCCAACTTGTGGAACCACGTCCAACTCATTTTCATCAGGGTACATCCAGGGTATTGGCCGGGCTGCGGTGCCCGGGACTCGTTATTCGCCGACGCTGATCTTCAGGCCGGCCGCGATCGCAAAGGGTGCCAGTGTCACCGCCAGGGCCGTCAGGCTGGCGAGCCAGAGCAGGTGACCGGTGGCAGGCATATTCTGCAACGCCGCCTGCAACGCACCACTGCCCAGGATCAACACAGGGATATACAACGGCAGAATCAGCAACGCCAGCAGCAGCCCACCGCGTTTGAGACCGACCGTCAGCGCCGCGCCCACCGCACCCAGCAGGCTCAGCACCGGCGTGCCCAGCAGCAGGGAGGCGAGCAGCACCGGCAGGCAGGCACTCGGCAGGCCCAGCATCAGTGCCAGCAGTGGCGCCAACAATACCAGCGCCAGCCCGGAAAAGATCCAGTGCGCCAGCACCTTGGCCAGCACCAGCAGGGCCAGCGGATGCGGCGAAAGCACCCACTGCTCGAGCGAACCGTCCTCGAAATCGCTGCGGAACAACCCGTCGAGCGACAGCAGCACCGCCAGCAGGGCCGCTACCCAGACCAGTCCAGGCGACAAGGTTTGCAACAATTGCGTCTCCGGACCGACCGCCAGTGGAAACAAGGCGACGACGATGGCGAAGAACACCAGCGGATTGGCCAGCTCCGCCGGGCGGCGGAACAACAGGCGCGCCTCGCGGCGCAACAACAGAAGGAATACGCTCATGCCGCCCATTGCCCCAGGTTCAGTTCGCGGTAGCCGGATGGCTTGCGTTCGAGCGTGTGGTGGGTGGTCAGCACCACGGTGCCGCCCTGCTCACAGTGGGCCGCGAGATGGGCCTCCAGCTGGGCCACGCCCTGCTTGTCGAGGGCGGTGAACGGTTCGTCGAGGATCCACAGCGGCGGGCTGTCCAGGTACAGCCGGGCCAGGGCGACCCGACGCTGCTGGCCGGCTGACAGGGTGTGACAGGGCACGTCCTCGAAACCGCGCAGGCCCACGGCCTCCAGCGCCCGCCAGATCGCCTCGCGCTCGGCTGGCCGGTGCAGGGCGCAGAGCCAGGCGAGGTTCTCTTCGGCAGTGAGCAGGTCCTTGATCCCGGCGGCGTGGCCGATCCATAACAGGATGCTGGCCAGGGCATGACGCTGTTCGGCCAATGGCTGGCCGCCAAGCAGGATCTGCCCGGCGGTGGGTTGCATGAGCCCGGCCAGCAGGCGCAGCAGGCTGGTCTTGCCGCTGCCGTTGGGGCCGGCGATCTGCAGCATGTCGCCAGGGTGCAGCTCGAAGTGCAGGTGCTCGAACAGCAGCCGCCAGTCGCGCTCGCAGGCCAGGCCCACGGCTTGAAGGTGAAGGATCACAGTATCGCCTTATGCAGTATGAGGTCTGTCACCGGTGCCGGCACCGATTGCAGCCTGCGTCTCAAGTCGCTCCAACCCCTGCCGTTATACTGGCAATGGCGAGCGAGCAGCATTATTGCACGCGCCAGCGCGCTGCCAAGAGGGCGGGTTCGACAGGTTGTATACAATCATGACTGAAATCAATAGTCTCAGCACACAAACTGCGGTAAGCCCCCAGGCGACCCGGGCGGCCATGACCGGCGAGTTGTTGCGCCTGCTGCAGGCCCAGCCTGGCCTGCTGCCGCCTGGAGAAACCGCCGAAGCCGAGGTCGTGACCCTGCGCCAGATCGGCCAGGAGTTCCAGATGCTGCTTCGGCTGACCCAGGCCAATGGCAACCAGACGCAAGTGCTGACCACCGCCAGTCAACCCCTGCCACCCGGCAGCCAGGTCCTGGTCAGCCAGACGGATAGCAGCCGTTTGGCGGTGATGGTGCAACAGGCCACTGCCGGCAACATCGCCACTCTGACCCAGCTGGACACCCGGGAAATGCCGGTCGGCACCCTGCTGCAGGCCAAGGTCCTGACCAGCCAGGCACTGCCGCAGAGCCCCGGCGTGCCCGTCACCTTCCGCTCGCTGGTGAGCCTGCTCAACGGCAGCCAGGCCGGTGCCACCCTGGCCATCGACAGCCCGCGCAGGCTCCCCGTGGGCAGCCTGCTCAGCGCGCTGGTGCAGGGCGAACAGGCGCTGCGTTTCGTGCCCCTGAGCGGCCGCCAGGACCAGCTGGCCGTCACCCAGCACCTGTCGACCCAGCAGAACCTCCAGGCCTCGCTATCGGGTGTGCTCGACAGCCTGCAACGGATCGCCAGCAGCCCCGATGCGGACCCCGAACTTCGCGCCAGCGCCGAGCGCCTGCTCGCCAGCCTGCCGGACGCGCGGCAACTGGGGGATGCGAAGGGCCTGGCCCAGGCCCTGAACAACAGCGGCACGTTCTTCGAAGCCAAGCTGCTGGGCGGGTTGGCCGGCGGCATCGCCCCCGACCTGAAGGCACAGCTTGTCAGGCTGGTGGCCCAGGCCCTGCCCAGCGTGCCGGGCCATCCGCCACTGACCAGCGCGCTGGCCACCAGCACCCTCGCCCAGGCCTTGCCAGGCCTGGCCCGCAGCGCCCTCGGGACGCTCGGCCAAGTCAGCCCACGGCCGCTGTCCAGCGTCTTCCCCCTCCCCTCGCGTCTTCTGCAGAAGCTGGAAAGTGAAGGCGACCTCCAGCAATTGCTGCGCCTGGCCGCCGCCGCCATCTCCCGTCTGCAGAGCCATTCGCTGTCCAGCCTGCAACAGAGCGGCACCTTGGAGAACGGCAACCAGCAGACCACCTGGCAGACAGAAATTCCCGTGCGCCATGGTCAGGAGTTCGTGCCGCTGCAGGTCAAGTTGCAGCGCGAGGAGACACCGAACCAGCAGGCCGACCGCGAGCGCGAGCAGCACGATCCACTGGAAGCGCTGTGGCGCATCGAACTGGCCTTCGATCTCTCACCCCTTGGCCCTCTGCAGGTACAGGCGCAGTTGCTGCAAGGCAAGCTTTCCGGCCAGCTCTGGGCGCAGCAGGAAGCCACCGCGCGCCTGATCGACAGCCAGCTGGGCACACTGCGCGATCGCCTGCTGGCACGAGGCCTGGACGTCGGCGACCTGGAATGCCACCCCGGCCTCCCCCCGCAGGGGCCACGCACACGCCTGGAACAACGCTGGGTAGACGAGACCGCATGAAACACAAGCCACCCCGCCAGGCGATCGCCCTGAGCTACGACGGCCAGCAGGCCCCGACCCTGAGTGCCAAGGGCGACGATGAGCTGGCCGAGGCCATTCTCGCCATCGCTCGCGAGCATGAGGTGCCCATCTACGAGAATCCCGAGCTGGTGCGCCTGCTGGCGCGCCTGGAGCTGGGCGAGCAGATCCCCGAGGCACTGTACCTGACCATCGCCGAGATCATCGCCTTCGCCTGGCAACTGCGCGGCCGCGTGCCGCCAGGCTTCCAGGATGCGCCGCCCGAGGAGCGGGATGTCACGCCTGAACGCTTGCACCTGCCAAAGCAATAACTAGTGCCCCGACCTCGCCACCGTGCCTGACCCTTGTGTCCTCAACGCACTCAAGGGTCGAACACATGATCGAATTTCCCTCACCAGGCCTCACGCTCGCGCGCGAAGCATTGAACGACTTCCCCCATCCCCTCCCTGTTGCCCGGCAGGCCCTGTCCGACTGGCTGAAAACACAGACCATCGCCCTCGCCCCGGACGACATCGACGTCGTGACCCTGCACTATCAGTTCGAGCCACTGGGTGAAGGCCGCCAGTACTACCACGAACAGGCCGTGATCACCCGTCGCCTCGGGCTGGTGCAAGCCATGCTGAGCAACTGGCAGGGTGAGACAGCCAGCGGCTACGCCAGCCTGCATGTCGGCAACTGGGCTGGGTTGGCCCCCTCGGGGCCCGTCACACTCGTCGATCGGCTGCAGGCGCCCGGCCTGTTCGAAAACAGCAGCGGCTACCTGGTATTCAACGGTCTGTACAAGCGCACCGCGCCGATACGCCTGGCACCCGACACGCTGCTGCCCGTCAGGGCCGAAGACTTCCAGGCGTTCGTCTGGGGCCAGCGTTTCCACGAACAGTTCCAGCATCGCCTGGATGACTACTGGATCAGCAACCAGGCCCTGTATCAGCGCGCCCTGAAGATCGCCATGATCACCGCCTGCAACCGACAGGTGATCGCTGGAAGTCTGTCGCAGCCCGCGCAGCGATTGATCTGGCAGGCTGCGGGACTGCTGCCGGGCGAAAAAGAGCACATTCAACGGCGCATGTTGAATGTATATGGCTATGTCTCCAGCAACATTGTCTGTCTGAGCGACAAGCGCAGCGGTCTGACCGTCCTCTACATTCCCGGCAACTCGGCGCCGCTGCACGAGTTCGCCAGTGCCTCGGCGATGAAGAGCTGGTTCGCCAGCCAATGCCGTCTGCCCGCCCAACGTCAGGCCCTGCAGAACGCCTTCAACCCGGCTGACTGGCCAGATGGCCTGGACTACAGCGGACTGGAGACCGCTCTCAGCGGGCTGGCACGATACCCAAAGGCCCATCGTTTCTCGGTCGATCACAGTGGCTTCGCCACCAGTGGCATCTGGCACCCGGACGACATGATCAACTACCGGGCCGACCACTACAGTCCTGTCATTCACGGCGACTTGTTCGCGACCCTGCTCGAGCATCTGAGAACCCGCTCCTATCAGGACGCCGACAACCAAATCACTTGCAACGCTCAGGTCGAGGAAGCTCGTCTGCGCGATTACGTGCGCTGCAGCCTCAACTTGTTGGCCCCCATCGCCATCGTCGTCCCGGGGCTGGCGCCATTGCTGGCAGTGGGCGGGCTGCTGGAGTTCGCCATGGGGCTGGAGCAGGTGATCGACGGCAAAACCCTGCAGGCCAAGGTCCAGGGTGTCCAAGACCAGGTATTCGGCGTGCTCAATGCCTTGCCCGTCATTCACTCGATGCTGCCCGGCGTACCGAAGGTCTTCGCCTTCCGACGTCCCGGCTTCATTTCTGCCCGCACTCTGCTCGAAGCACGGGAAGGAAGGCCGATGGTGGCGCCGAACGAGGTCGATGGGTTCGAATTGGCCTTTCGGGAAGACCAAACACTCAAGCCTGTCCCTGGCCATGCCTTGCAATACCTGCTGACGCGGGTGGACAGCAACGTGCAGCATCGTTTCTACGCGTTGATTCATGAAGATGGAGAGCTGATACAGTCGCAGGTGGAGTATGAGCTCGCCAGCGACAGTTTCATCAGGCAAGGTGAAGGCCGCCTGCGCGAGCCACGCCGCTATGTCGTCCCGGACGACGGCGGGCCAGGCCTGGTCAGGCTCAAAGCGTCTTCCCGGCAAGCAACCGATGCCGACCGCACGCGCACCCTCCAGGCACTGGGCATCCGCATCCAATTCCCCCTGGACTTCACATCGTTCGATACGCTCAAGCGCACCGCCATCCCGCGACACCTGTTCAGCCTGTGGGTCGGCGACCAGGTGATCGGGCAACCTTACCTCGCCGCCATCGCACACAATGCCAAGGTCCTGCGAGGAAGCGGCGTGCAATACCGGTTATTCCTTTCGAACCGCTCTTGCGCCGCCTTCGCGCAAAGCGCGGCGCTGCTCTCGGCACATGCCCCTGGGCTCAGCGTCCTGCCCCTGGAAGACCAATCCTTCTATCTGGAATTTCTCGGCAGCCCCTACTTCAGCCAGTTCAACGCCGCCATCGAGGGCAACGGCGGCGTCGCGACGAACTTCAGCTCAGCCAGCGACATCTTGCGCTATCGCGCCCTCAAGCGCCTTGGCGGCCTGTACATCGACGCCGACGACATGCTGCACCCGGCAACCGAAGCTGCGCTGCCCGCGCCCGTGCTGTCGTTGCCGCTGGAAACCACGCACGACGGACTGCTGCTCAGCCCGCCGGTCTCCAACGACCAGTTGGGTATGTACATCCAGTACAACACCAGCCTGATCGGCAGCCATCCGGGCAACCCAACGCTGGACACCATCTCCGAGGAAATCTTCCAGCGCTTCACCCGGGCCAGGACCTTCTACGACCAGCGCCCCGACTATCAGTCCAACCCCGTGGCTTTCCTCGACTATGCCCGGCAGTTGAACCAGTTGACCGGTCCTGGCGTGCTCAATGACGTGATCGACCGGACACTGCCCTGGCTCAAGCAACTGCGTGAGGCCTGCAACCTGATGGTTTCCCCAATCATCGATAGCTCTCGCCATCTCGGCATCCGGCAGTTGAAACTACTGTACGAACAATACCTGCCACTCGACCTGATCGCCGGCATAGGCCAGGCGCACAGCTGGTACCAGACCTGAGGCCGTGGGCCAGGCGGCGCGCCCTGCCCCACTTGGCCCGCGGCTGACGTATGTACCACCGATCCCGTCCACCGGCATGACACTTTTGAGCTTTCCACCTCAGTCAAGAGTGCATGTCCATGAACCGACAACCCAACCATGCGAAAGCCAGGCGATACCTCAGTGATCACCTGGCAAGCTTTCCACGACCGGACCAGGAGGCCGCCGAAGCCATCCGCAAGTGGGGCAAGGAGCGGGGCATGGACCTCGACCCCGACAACACCCTGGCGGCCACCTTGCACTATCGCTCGGATGGTGCCTACGGCTGGGTCGGTATCGTCGCCGCAGAGCTGACCCTGGCCCAGGCAGTGCTGGGTGACTGGCAAGGCGAATCGGCCAACGACATCATCGGCGACCTGCTCGGCGGCCCCTGGGCCGGCCAGCTACCAGCCTCGGGTATCCGCGTGGTCGACAGGCTCGACTCCCGCAGCCCCTGGCAACCCCGCGCCGAAGATGCCGTTTTCAATGGCCTGTTCATGCGCACCACGCCGCAACGCTATGACGCCACCACGCACCTGTCGGTTTCGGCGCAGGACTTCCAGTCGTTCGTGTGGCACCTGGATTTTCGCAAGCACTACAAGGCCACGCTGGAGCGCTATTGGAAAGAGGGTCTGGAGCACTATCGCCTGGCGGCGAAAATCAGCTTCATCGCGGCTTGCAACAAGCAGGTGAGCGAGGGAAGCCTGAGCGACACTGGTCGTCGCCTGGCATGGCAGGCAGCAGGCATCGCCAAGCGCTCGCCGGGGTATCAAGCGCGTGCGATGAACATCTATGGCTATGCGTCCACCGACCTGGTACTGATCAGCGAATCCAGCGACGGTCCTGTGCTGCTGTACATTCCCGGCAACTCATCGCCACTGCACGACTTCACCGACCGCAAGGCGCTCAAAGCCTGGGTCGGCGGGCAATGTCGCAATACCGACACCCGTGAGGCGCTACGCCGTCACTTTGCGCTCTCCGACACCCCGGACGGGCTGGACTTCAGCGGCCTGGACACCGCCCTGGAAGGCATGGGCATGTACCCGGCGATTCATCGCCTGTCGCCCAACCGTCCCGGATTCACCACCAATGGGGCATGGCCTGCGCAGGTCTATGTCAACTACCGCCCTACCAAGTACAACCCCGCACTCAGAGGCGATCTGTTCCTGGCCTTGGCCCGACGTCAGCAACAACGCAGTCTGGCCGATGCGGACTTTCTCATCACCAGCAAAAGCGACGTGCTCAAGGCCAGATGGCGTGGCTATCTGGTCTCGGCCATCAATATGCTCGCACCGTTGATGTTCGTCTTGCCGGAGCTCGCGCCGCTGTTCGCGCTGGCAGGCGCGGCGCAATTCGGCCTCGGGCTCGACCAGGTGATCTGTGGCAAGAACGCCGAGGAGAAGGCCGAAGGCGCATCGAATGCAACCTACGGCCTGCTCAACGCAGCCCCGCTGATCGTGGAAGGGGCGGCCAAGGCGAAAGTACTGTTTCGCATCAAAAGCGATAACTTCGTGATACCGAGCCGCATCAACGACCAGTTGGGCTACCCGCTGAGCCCGGTTTCTCCGCCCCACCTGCCTGACATCGACGTGGCGGAATTCTTCCACGACCCCGACGCCATCGCTCCGCTGCCCGACGGCGATCCTGCGGTGGCCGGCGCGATCGTACGGGTGCCGCGCTACGACGGCGCCCACGACATGCTCACCGCCTCGGTTGGCGGCTACAACGCCGATGTGGTGTATGACGTGGAGCGTGACGCTTTTCTATTCGACGGAGACCTCAATGAAGTCGACCCTACGTACTACATTGCCCGAACCGGCCAGCGAGACCTCGCTCCCGTGGAGCTCGGTACGCGACAGGTCAGCAACGCCATGCGCGAAAGCAGCTTGCGGGCGATGGGCATCGACCTGAACCTGCCCTTCGAACTGTCGCAGGTACCCGCGGAGGGCTTGCTGCCCATACCCAAGAAAATCACTTGCCTGTGGGTAGGCGATCAAGTCATCGATGCCCGCCTGCTGGAAAACCTCTCCCTGAATGCACAACGCCTTCAAGGTAGCGCGTACCAGATACGCCTGTACCTCACCAACGCGCTGCCTGCAGTCTATGAAGAGAACGTGCGGTTACTGGCGGCTGCGGCCCCCGGCCTCAGCGTCCTGCCAATGGAGGAGCAGGCGTTTTTCCAGGCGTTTCGGCAAAGCACGTCGTTCGAACAGTACCAGGCGGCGCTGGAGGGCAACGGCGGCGTCGCCCGCAATTACGCTTCAGCCTCGGATGTGCTGCGCTACCCGATGCTGGCCCACGAGGGCGGCATCTACATGGACATGGACGACACCTTGCTGGCCGCCCATGCCGATGGCAGCGGCGCGGCGATCGATACGGTGGATCTGCGCACCACCCAGGATGGACTGCTGATCCCACCGCCCATGCGCAACGAAAAGCTGCGCATGAACTGCCTGTTCAACACCAGCCTGATCGGCAGCCACGCGGGTAATCCGACGCTGGCGGCCATTTCCGAGGAGATGCGCGTGCGTTTTCTGGCAGGAAGAGACTTCTATGACGCCAAGCCAAGCCTTGCGGACGATCCAGAGGGATTCTATCGCTACGCCGGGCGCCTCAGCAGGCTCACCGGCCCTGCCTTGATCACGGACATCATCGACCGCCAGTGGCCAGCCCTTCGTAACCTGCGCCATGCCGTCAATCTGCTCAGCATGCCGCAGATCAATGCTGGACAGTTCATCGATGTAGAAGCCCTGGCACAAGCGATTTACGATCAACTGCCGCTCAACCGCATTGCCCGCGTGGGTGGTTTTCATTCGTGGGCGCGCACCTGAGCCAACGCGAAAATCGATACAGCCAGATGAAAAAGGCGACCATTCGGTCGCCTTGCCACGCCTTCACTCGCCGCGGTGCAGCTTGCTCATCAACTGCGCCTCGGCCTGGGTCAATCCGCAGGTCTGGGTCAGCTCCTCGACGCTCGCGCCCATGCCCACCAGCTTGGCGGCTTGGGCGAAGGTGACGCTGTTGGGGTCGCGTTGCTCGAGTTGCTGCAACTTCTCGGGCAACGGCGCCACCACCGCGCGCAGCTCATGGATCGCCTCGCCCATGCGCACGGTGCCGTTCTGGTAGTCGTCCAGGCGCTTGGCCAGGTCCTTGATGCGCTGGTCACGCAGCGCATCGCCCTGGGCCTGCTGGGCGGCCAGCTCACGCTGGCGCTTGCTGTAGTTGAGGAAGAACCACAGGCTCAGCGCCCAGAGCAGCGCCAGGAAGATGACAGCAACCTCGAAGATCAACTCAGATGTTCTCCAGCTCGGACCACTCTTCCTCGGTCATCATCTTGTCCAGCTCGACCAGGATCAGCAGCTCGCCGTTCTTGTTGCAGACGCCCTGGATGAACTTGGCCGATTCTTCGTTGCCGACGTTTGGCGCGGTCTCGATCTCCGACTGACGCAGGTAGACCACTTCGGCGACGCTGTCGACGAGGATCCCGACCACCTGCTTGTCCGCCTCGATGATGACGATGCGGGTGTTGTCGGTGACTTCGGTAGGCATCAGGCCAAAGCGCTGGCGGGTGTCGATCACCGTCACCACGTTACCGCGCAGGTTGATGATGCCCAGCACATAGCTGGGGGCGCCCGGAACCGGGGCGATCTCGGTGTAGCGCAGGACTTCCTGCACCTGCATGACGTTGATACCGTAGGACTCGTTGTCCAGACGGAAGGTTACCCACTGCAGGATCGGATCTTCGGAACCTTGTGCAGACGACTTTTTCATTCCCCTAGCCCTCAAAATCCGCCATCGGCGGTGTGCTCTGTATTGCCGCGGCAGTAGCGGCGTTGATTCAGTTGTGTTTGGTGTTCATCTGCTTGACCGCGCCACTGGCGATCAGCTCGGCCAGTTCGGCGACGTCGAGCAGCGCGCACATGTGTTCGATCACCGTGCCGGCCAGCCACGGGCGTTGACCGCGCTGGCTGCGCCACTTGATCTCGTTCGGGTCCAGGCGCAGCGAGCGGCTGACCTGGTGCACGGCCAACCCCCACTCGTAGCCCTGCACCGAAATCACGTATTGCAGGCCCTGGCGGAAATCGTCGCGGTAGCGGTCCGGCATCACCCAGCGGGCCGTGTCGAGCACCTTGAGGTTGCCCGCCTGGCAGGTGAGGATGCCGAGGAACCAGTCAGGCTGGCCGAACAACGGCGTCAACTCCTGGCCGGCCAGGGTGTAGATCGAGCCCAGGCACACCAACGGTACCGCCAGGGTCAACCCGGCGACATCGAACAGCAGGCATTCGAACGGCTCGGCGGCCCAATCCGGGCGACCATCGACACTGGCCGGCGGCGTCGGCGCGGCGGGTGCCGCCGGCACATTCAGCTCCACCAGCGGCGCCACGGGTTCGATGGCCTGGGTCTCGCTCAGGACCGGGATGCTGGCATCGGCCACCACCTCGGTCTCGACCACGGCGACCACCGGCTCCACCACCGGCGCGGCAGGCGGCAGCACGGTCGGCAGGACCTTGGCCTGCGGCTCGGCAAAGGGCCGCGCAGCAGGTGGGCTCGGGATTACCTGGCGCTGGGCGTCTTGAGCCTGTTCCTCGCGAACCGCTGCTTCGAAGTCATCGCCGGGGGCCTGCTCGACAGGCGCCTCCAGCTCCGCCGGCAGCTCGAACGACTCGGTGGCCTCCTGCAGCAGCCCGTCGAGGTAGGACTGCAAGGCCATCTGTGGCTTGGTGGTGATCTGCCGAGCCTGGTTCATCACGCCACCTGCAATGCGGAACGGTAGGTGAGCAGATGCTTGAGCAGCGCCCGGTAGGCCACCACGCCACGGCTCTTGCCGTCGAACTGCGAAGGCGTGACGCCGTTGCGGCTGGCGTCACGCAGGCGCGTGTCCACCGGAATGTAGCCCTGCCAGACCTGGTCGCCATAGGTGTCGCGCAGCACCTTCAAGGTGCCCAGCGATGCCTGGGTGCGGCGGTCGAACAGGGTCGGCACGATCTGGTAGGGCAGCGCCTGCTTGCGCGAGCGGTTGATCATGCCCAGCGTGCTGACCATGCGCTCCAGGCCCTTGACCGCGAGGAACTCGGTCTGCACCGGGATCACCATCTGCTGGCTGGCGGCCAGGGCGTTGACCATCAGCACGCCCAGCAAGGGCGGGCTGTCGATCAGGGCGAAGTCGAAATCCTGCCACAGCTGCGCCAGACTCTTGGCGATCACCAGGCCCAGGCCACTCTGCCCCGGCGACTGGCGCTCGAGCACCGCCAGCGCGGTGCTCGACGGCAGCAGCGAGATACGCTCGTCGCTGGTCGGCAGCAGCAACTGGCCCGGCAAGCCTTCGGGCACCGTGCCCTTGTGCAGGAACAGGTCGTAGCAGCTGTGCTCGAGCGCATCGGGGTTGTGCCCGAAGTAGCTGGTCATCGAGCCGTGCGGGTCGAGGTCGACCACGACCACGCGCTTGCCCGCCTCGGCCAGCAAGCCGGCCAGGGCGATGGTGGTGGTGGTCTTGCCGACGCCACCTTTTTGATTGGCTACTGCCCAGACTCTCATCGTGCGTTGCTTCCTCCCGGTATGGCCGCCTGCCCTGCCGGGAACGGTGTGAAATTCAGTGACGGGGATTTGACGAAATCAGCCCCCGGTCGACGGTGCTGGCGAGGCTGGTGCACTTTGTGTGCCAGCCCGGCGCATCGCCGCATCCGGGGTGGCATTGGCACTGCCACTGCCGGTCAGGCTGCGGCGTACCTCCAGGTTACGCGAGATCACCAACACCACCCGGCGGTTGCGCGCACGCCCGTCGGCAGTGTCGTTGCTGGCCACCGGCTGGTACTCCCCGTAACCCACCGAGGCCATGCGCGCCGGGTTGACCCCTTCCATCGCCAGCAAGCGGACGATGCTCGCCGCCCGCGCCGACGACAGCTCCCAGTTGGTCGGGTACTGAGCGGTGCGGATCGGCAGGTTGTCGGTGAAGCCCTCGACGTGCACCGGGTTGGCGAACGGCCTGAGGATCTTCGCCACCTTCTCGACGATCTCGAAGGCGACATCGCTGGGCATGGCGTCGGCGCTGGCGAACAGCAGCGAGGAGTTGAGCTCGATCTCCACCCACAGTTCGTTGCCGCGCACGGTCATCTGGTTGGACTTGATCAGGTCGCCGAAGGCGTCGCGGACATCGTCGGTGATGGTCTTGAGCGGGTCGACGTTGGTCTGCGCCAGGCCCGCATCGGTCTGCTCGCTGTCCTTGATCAACGGCTCTGCGGGCTTGACGCTCAATGGTCGCTCGTCACCGATGGGGATCGGCTTCATGCTGCGCTCGGGGTCATTGAACACCCCGATCAGCGCCTGGGAAATCTGCTTGTACTTGCCCTCGTTGATCGACGAGATCGAATACATGACCACGAAGAAGGCGAACAGCAGGGTGATGAAGTCGGCGTACGAGACCAGCCAGCGCTCATGGTTCTCGTGCTCTTCGATCTTGCGACGACGGGCCATGGCTTACTCCATGAAGCCTTGCAGCTTCAGCTCGATCGAGCGCGGGTTCTCGCCTTCGGCGATCGACAGCAGGCCCTCGAGCAGCATCTCGCGATAGCGAGACTGGCGCAGGGTGATGGCCTTGAGCTTGTTGGCGATCGGCAGCAGGATCAGGTTGGCGCTGGCCACGCCGTAGATGGTGGCGACGAAGGCCACGGCAATGCCGTTACCCAGCTGCGACGGGTCGGCCAGATTGCCCATCACGTGGATCAGCCCCATCACCGCACCGATGATGCCGATGGTCGGCGCATAGCCGCCCATGCTCTCGAACACCTTGGCGGCCTGGATGTCGCGGGTTTCCTGGGTCAGGAAGTCAACCTCGAGGATGCTGCGGATGGCTTCCGGCTCGGCGCCGTCGACCAGCAGCTGCAGGCCTTTGCGCGCATAGGGATCGGGCTCGGCGTCGGCCACGCCCTCCAGGCCCAGCAGGCCTTCCTTGCGTGCGGTCAGGCTCCAGTTCACCACGCGGTCAATGCCCCCGGCCAGGTCGACCCGTGGCGGGAAGAAGATCCACCGGACGATCTGCAGGGCACGCTTGAAGGACGACAGCGGCGACTGCAGCAATGCCGCCGCCAGGGTACCGCCGAGCACGATCAACGCCGCCGGGCCGTTGATCAGCGCACCGACATGGCCGCCCTCCATGAAGTTGCCACCAACGATGGCGACAAAGGCGAGGATCAGGCCAATCAGGCTCAACACATCCATCAGACGCACGCCTCGACCAGATGCTTGCCGATCTCGTCCAGGCTGTACACGGCATCGGCCAGGTTGGCCTTGACGATGGCCATGGGCATGCCATAGATCACGCAGCTGGCTTCATCCTGCGCCCATACGGTGCTGCCACCCTGCTTGAGCAGGCGCGCGCCTTCACGACCGTCGGCGCCCATGCCGGTGAGCACCACCGAGAGCACCTTGTCGCCATAGGACTTGGCGGCGGAGCCGAAGGTGATGTCGACACAAGGCTTGTAGTTCAGGCGCTCGTCGCCCGGCAGGATCTTCACCGTGCCACGGCCGTCGACCATCATCTGCTTGCCACCCGGGGCCAGCAACGCCAGGCCCGGACGCAGTACGTCACCGTCCTCGGCTTCCTTGACGCTGATCTTGCACAGCTTGTCCAGGCGCTCGGCGAAGGCCTTGGTGAAGGCCGCCGGCATGTGCTGGATCAGCACGATCGGCGCCGGGAATCCGGCGGGCAGTTGGGTCAATACCCGCTGCAGCGCCACCGGACCACCGGTGGAGGTGCCGATGGCGACCAGCTTGTAGGGCTTGCGCTTGGGCGCCGGCGAATGCGCGGCGGCCGGTGCCGCGGCGCGGGCCGGAGCGGCCGTGCGCGCCGGCGCGGTGCTGGCGAAGCTGCTGGCCGGCGCATGGCTGCTGGCCGGCGCGGCGGCGGGCGCCGGGCTGGAATAGGCGCTGAAACGACGGTTGCTGCGCGAGATGGTGTGGACCTTCTCGCACAGCAGCTGCTTGACCTTTTCCGGGTTGCGCGAGATGTCCTCGAAGTTCTTCGGCAGGTAGTCGACCGCGCCAGCGTCCAGGGCGTCGAGGGTGACACGGGCGCCTTCGTGGGTCAGCGAGGAGAACATCAGCACCGGCGTCGGGCAGCGCTGCATGATGTGCCGCACCGCGGTGATGCCGTCCATCATGGGCATTTCGTAGTCCATGGTGATGACATCGGGCTTGAGCGCCAGCGCCTGGTCGATCGCTTCCTTGCCGTTGGTCGCGGTACCCACGACCTGGATCGTCGGGTCCGCCGAGAGAATTTCCGAGACACGGCGGCGGAAGAAACCGGAATCATCCACCACCAGGACCTTGACTGCCATAAACACTCCATTAGGCGGCGCACCCGCCAGGGCGCGCCGCCGAAATCAAATACGCCGGGCGGCGTAACGCTTGAGCATGCTCGGAACGTCGAGGATCAGCGCGATCCGGCCGTCACCGGTGATGGTCGCGCCGGACATGCCCGGGGTCCCCTGCAGCATCTTGCCCAGCGGCTTGATCACCACCTCTTCCTGACCGACCAGTTGGTCGACGACGAAGCCGATGCGCTGGGTGCCGACCGACAGGATCACCACATGGCCTTCGTGCTGCTCCTCATGCTCGTGGTCCTGGACCAGCCAGCGCTTGAGGTAGAACAGCGGCAGCGCCTTGTCGCGCACGATTACCACTTCCTGGCCGTCGACCACGTTGGTGCGCGACAGGTCGAGGTGGAAAATCTCGTTGACGTTGACCAGCGGGAAGGCGAACGCCTGGTTGCCCAGCATCACCATCAGGGTCGGCATGATCGCCAGGGTCAGCGGCACCTTGATGACGATCTTCGAGCCCTGGCCCTTGGCCGAGAAGATGTTGATCGAACCGTTGAGCTGGGAAATCTTGGTCTTCACCACGTCCATGCCGACGCCGCGGCCGGACACATCGGAGATCTCGGTCTTGGTCGAGAAACCCGGGGCGAAGATCAGGTTGTAGCAGTCCGACTCGCTCAGGCGATCGGCCGCGTCCTTGTCCATCAGGCCCTTTTCCACGGCCTTGGCGCGCAGGATGCTCGGGTCCATGCCCTTGCCGTCGTCGGAGATAGACAGCAGGATGTGGTCACCCTCCTGCTCGGCGGACAGCACCACCCGGCCCATGCGCGACTTGCCGGAGGCCTCGCGCTCGTCGGGCATCTCGACGCCGTGGTCAACGGCGTTGCGCACCAAGTGCACCAACGGGTCGGCCAGGGCTTCCACCAGGTTCTTGTCGAGGTCGGTCTCTTCACCGACCAGCTCCAGGTTGATCTCTTTCTTGAGCTGGCGGGCCAGGTCGCGAACCAGGCGCGGGAAGCGGCCGAAGACTTTCTTGATCGGCTGCATCCGGGTCTTCATGACCGCGGTCTGCAGGTCGGCGGTGACCACGTCGAGATTGGACACGGCCTTGGACATGGCCTCGTCGCCGCTGTTGAGCCCCAGGCGCACCAGGCGGTTACGCACCAGCACCAGTTCGCCGACCATGTTCATGATCTCGTCCAGACGCGCGGTATCGACCCGCACGGTGGTTTCCGCTTCGCTGGCGCCATGCTTCTCGGCGGCCGGCGCAGGAGCGCGAGCCGGGGCGGCAGGCTTGGCGGCCGCAGCCGGTGCCGCGGCGGGCGCAGGAGCCGGCTTGGCAACGGGCTTGACCTCGGCCTTGGCCGCGACAGGCGCGGCGACGGCGGCAGGCGCCTCGGCGGTGACCGCGTCACTGGAGAACTTGCCCTTGCCGTGCAACTGGTCGAGCAGGGCCTCGAATTCGTGTTCGCTGATGCTCTCGTCGCCCGCGGCGGGTGCCGCGCTGGCCGCTGCCGCGGCGGCACCTGGCAATGCGTCGACGGCGAAGGTACCTTTGCCGTGCAACTGGTCGAGCAGCGATTCGAACTCGTCGTCGGTGATCTCGTCGCTGGCCGGAGTGGCTGGCGCGGGCGCGCTGACGGCGGCATCGGCCGAGAACTGGCCCTTGCCGTGCAGTTGGTCGAGCAGCGACTCGAACTCGGCATCGGTGATCTCGTCACCGCCGCCGCTGATTTCTTCACCCTGCAGTTGCTCATGAACCTGAGCTTCAGCCTTGACCGCATCGAGCGAGTCGAGCAGTTGCTCGAACTCGGTATCGGTGATGTCGGGCTCGGCAGCCGGGGCTTCGGCCACGGGCGCCGCCTCGACCACCGGGGCCGGGGCTTCGGCGCCACCGGGCTCGGCCAGGCGCGACAGCGCCGCCAGCAGCTCCGGCGTGGCCGGCGTGACATCGGTACGTTCGCGCACCTGGCCGAACATGCTGTTGACCGTGTCGAGGGCCTCCAGCACCACGTCCATCAGTTCCGCGTCAACCCGGCGCTCACCTTTGCGCAGGATGTCGAACACGTTCTCGGCAATGTGGCAGCACTCCACCAACTCATTGAGCTGAAGGAAGCCGGCGCCCCCTTTTACAGTGTGGAAACCGCGGAAAATCGCATTGAGCAGGTCCGCGTCATCGGGCCGGCTTTCCAGCTCGACCAATTGCTCGGACAGTTGCTCGAGGATTTCGCCGGCTTCTACCAGGAAATCCTGGAGGATTTCTTCATCGGCGCCGAAGCTCATTAAACGTGCTCCTTAAAAACCCAGGCTGGACAACAGATCGTCGACATCGTCCTGGCTGGACACGACGTCTTCACGCTTATCGGCATGAATCTGCGGACCTTCACCCCGAGTCGGATGTTTTTCTTGATCTTTTTCAGCGCGCAGCTGCTGGTGGTCATGTTCGATCCCGGCAAAGCGGTCGACCTGGCTTGCCATCAGCACGAGCTTGAGCAGATTGCTTTCGACTTCGGTGACCAGCGCGGTCACCCGTTTGATCACCTGGCCGGTGAGATCCTGATAATCCTGGGCCAGGACGATATCGTTGAGATGGCCGGCGACCTTCTGATTACCTTCGGCGCTGTGCGTCAGAAAACTGTCCACACGCTTGACCAACTCACGGAATTCCGGCGCTGCCACCTCACGGCGCATGAACCGCTGCCAATCGGCGGACAGGCTCTGGGCCTCGGCGGCGAGATCGTTGAGCACCGGGGTGCAGGCCTCTGCCAGGTCCATGGTGCGGTTGGCCGCACCTTCGGTGAGGCGAACCACGTAGGAGAGGCGCTCAGTGGCGTCGGTAATCTGCGACACTTCCTCGGCCTGCGGCATGGACGGGTCGATCTGGAAGTTGACGATTGCACTGTGCAGTTCGCGAGTAAGCTTGCCGACTTCCTGATACAGCCCGCGATCGCGGGTCTGGTTCAGTTGGTGGATCAGCTGTACCGCATCACCGAACCGGCCGCGCTCGAGGCTCTCGACCAGTTCCTGGGCATGCTTCTTAAGGGTTGATTCGAACTCACCCAAAGAGTTGTTGGTTGACTCCATTGCGCCCCCCAGACGTGACTCAGCCGTTGACGCGTTCGAAGATCTTTTCGATCTTTTCTTTCAGCGCCACGGCGGTGAAAGGCTTGACCACGTAGCCGTTGACGCCGGCCTGGGCAGCTTCGATGATCTGCTCGCGCTTGGCTTCTGCGGTGACCATCAGTACCGGCAGGTGCTTGAGGCGCTCGTCCGCGCGAACAGCACGCAGCAGGTCGATACCGGTCATGCCCGGCATGTTCCAGTCGGTAACCAGGAAGTCGAAGTGTTCGCTGGTGAGCATCGGCAGTGCCGTGTTGCCGTCATCAGCTTCCTTGACGTTGGTGAAACCCAGGTCACGCAACAGGTTCTTGATGATCCGCCGCATCGTCGAAAAGTCGTCAACGATGAGGATTTTCATGTCTTTGTTCAATTAGACCTCCAAGCAGTCTTAAACGCGCTCGGCGCCGAGCGCGCGCTCAATCAATTCGGCACCACAAAAAAACGACTGCATCAAACCTGGTTCAACGCGCCCGCCATTCCCCCAGGCGGCTGCGCAGACGCGCCGCGCACTGGCTGTGCAACTGGCTGACACGCGATTCGCTGACCCCCAGGACCTCACCGATTTCCTTGAGGTTCAGCTCTTCGTCGTAGTACAGCGCCAGGACCAGGCGCTCGCGCTCCGGCAGGTTGGCTATCGCATCGGCCAGGGCGGCCTGGAAGCGCTCGTCTTCCAGGTCCCGCGATGGCTCCAGCTGGCCGCTGGCTCCGTCCTCGTGCAGCCCCTCGTGTTCGCCGTCCTGCAGCAGGTCGTCGAAACTGAACAGGCGACTGCCCAAGGTGTCGTTCAGAATCCCGTAGTAATCATCGAGACTCAATTGGAGTTCGGCAGCAACCTCGTGATCTTTAGCGTCGCGCCCTGTCTTTGCTTCAACACAGCGAATCGCGTCGCTGACCATACGCGTGTTGCGGTGCACCGAGCGCGGTGCCCAGTCGCCCTTGCGCACTTCGTCGAGCATGGCGCCGCGGATGCGGATGCCGGCATAGGTTTCGAAACTGGCGCCCTTGCTGGCGTCATACTTGTTGGCCACTTCCAGCAGGCCGATCATCCCGGCCTGGATCAGGTCCTCGACCTGGACGTTGGCCGGCAAACGCGCCAGCAGGTGGTAGGCAATGCGCTTGACCAGCGGCGCATAGCGCTCGATCAGCTCGTACTGAGCGTCCTTGGCGGCCTTGCTGTACATCTTGAAACCGCTCGCGTTCATAGCACCGGCCCTGCACTGGTGGGCTGCACCAGGCGCTCGACGAAGAATTCCAGGTGTCCGCGCGGGTTGGCAGGCAGCGGCCAGCTGTCGACCTTCTGCGCAATGGCCTTGAAGGCCAGCGCGCACTTGGATCGCGGGAAGGCCTCGTAGACCGCCCGCTGCTTCTGCACGGCCTTGCGCACACACTCGTCGTACGGCACGGCGCCGACGTATTGTAGGGCGACGTCGAGGAAACGATCCGTGACCTTGGTCAACTTGGCGAACAGGTTGCGCCCCTCCTGCGGGCTCTGGGCCATGTTGGCCAGCACGCGGAAGCGATTCATCCCGTAGTCGCGGTTGAGCAGCTTGATCAGGGCGTAGGCATCGGTGATCGAGGTAGGCTCGTCGCACACCACCAGCAGCACCTCCTGGGCGGCGCGGACGAAGCTGACTACCGAGTCACCAATACCCGCAGCGGTGTCGATCACCAGCACGTCGAGGTTGTCGCCGATCTCGCTGAAGGCCTGGATCAGGCCGGCATGTTGGGCTGGCGCCAGGTGGACCATGCTCTGGGTGCCGGAGGCCGCCGGGACGATGCGCACACCGCCGGGCCCCTGCAGCAGCACATCGCGCAGCTCGCAACGCCCCTCGATGACATCGGCCAGGGTACGCTTGGGCGTGAGCCCCAGCAGAACGTCGACATTGGCCAGGCCCAGGTCGGCGTCCAGCAACATGACCCGGCGGCCGAGCTCGGCCAACGCCAGAGACAGGTTCACTGAAACGTTAGTCTTGCCGACGCCACCTTTGCCACCGGTCACGGCGATCACCTGTACGGGATGCATGCTACCCATGTCTGTTCTTTACCTTGTCTCGCTTGGACCCAGGCCACATGAGGGGCTGAACGTTCAAGGCCACGGTCCGGCCGGGCAACCCCATGATGTAGGTACTTTGCACAGTATTCACCCTCAACCCGCACGCTTGCCAGGGTTGTGGTAGAGATCAGCGAACATGTCGGCCATGGCCTCGTCGCTGGGCTCGTCCTGCAACTGCACACTGACCGCGCGACTCACCAGCTGGTGCTTGCGCGGCAGTTGCAGGTCGTCAGGAATGCGCGGCCCATCGGTCAGATAGGCCACCGGTAGTTCATGACTGATGGCGAGGCTCAGCACTTCGCCGAGGCATGCCGTTTCATCGAGCTTGGTCAGGATGCAACCGGCCAGGCCACAGCGCTTGTAGCTGTGGTAGGCGGCGGTGAGCACCTGCTTCTGGCTGGTGGTCGCCAGCACCAGGTAATTCTTGGCGGCGATACCACGCCCGGCCAGGGTCTCGAGCTGCATGCGCAGCGCCGGGTCGCTGGCCTGCAGGCCGGCGGTGTCGATCAGCACCACGCGCTTGCGCAGCAGCGGCTCCAACGCCTGGGCCAGCGACTCGCCCGGATCGACATAAGTGACCGGCACATTGAGGATGCGCCCCAGGGTCTTGAGCTGCTCCTGGGCACCGATGCGGAAGCTGTCCATGCTCACCAGCGCCAGGTTGTTCGCGCCGTACTTGAGCACATAGCGCGCGGCCAGCTTGGCCAGGGTGGTGGTCTTGCCCATGCCGGCCGGGCCGACCATGGCGATGACCCCGCCCTCCTCGATCGGTTCGATCTCGGGTATGTCGATCATCCGCGCCAGGTGCGCCAGGACCATGCGCCAGGCGTGACGCGGGTCTTCGATCTCGGCAGTAAGGTCGAGCAGTTCGCGCGCCAGGCCGCCGGACAGACCGAGGCGCTGCAGGCGGCGCCAGAGGTTGGCCTGCTGCGGCTTGCTGCCCTGCAACTGACTCCAGGCGAGCGAACCGAGCTGGACTTCCAGCAGCTCGCGCAGACCGGTCAGTTCGAAGCGCATGGCGTCGAACAGGCGCGGATCGACCGGAGCCGGCGCCGCGGCGACAACCGGCGCGGGCTCGTCGACATGCGGCTCGATCAACGGTTCGGACGCAGTCAGCGACTGACCGGCGAACAACTGACGGTTGCCGCCCTCGACGGCATCGCCGCGCCCGGTCAGTTCGGCCTGGGCGGTGACGATGCGCGACTGGGTCTTGCGCAGCTCGTCCTCGAGCTCCGCATTGGGCACGCGTGGGGCCAGGGCGGACAGTTTGTAGTCCAGCGCAGCCGTCAGTTCGACACCGCCAGCGATGCGCCGGTTGCCGATGATGGCGGCGTCGGAGCCGAGCTCATCCCGGACCAGCTTCATGGCCTGACGCATATCGGCGGCGAAAAAACGCTTAACTTGCATAACCCACTACCTCAGCCGTTCGGGCCCACGGTGGCAACGATGGTGACTTGCTTGTTGTCAGGTATTTCCTGATACGCCAAAACATGCAAATTCGGTACTGCCAGGCGACCGAAGCGCGACAGCATGGCGCGGATCGGGCCGGCAACCAGGAGGATAGCCGGCTGACCCTGCATTTCCTGACGCTGGGCCGCCTCGATCAACGAGCGCTGAAGCTTTTCGGCCATGCTCGGCTCAAGAAGAACACCATCTTCCTGACCCTGCCCGGCCCTTTGCAGACTATTGAGCAAGATCTGTTCCAACCTTGGCTCCAGAGTGATCACAGGCAGCTCGGACTCAACGCCGACAATGCTTTGCACGATGGCGCGAGACAATCCGACCCGCACCAACGCCACCAGCGCGGCGGTATCTTGACTCTTTGTCGGGTTGTTGGCGATGGCTTCGGCAATGCTGCGGATGTCACGCACCGGCACCTGTTCGGCGAGCAACGCCTGCAAGACCTTGAGCAGGCCCGACAAGGAAATGACACCCGGCACCACCTCCTCGGCCAGTTTCGGCGAGACCTTGGCCAGCACCTGCAGCAGCTGCACCACCTCCTCGTGCCCGATCAGCTCGTGGCAGTGCTTCTGCAGGATCTGGTTGAGGTGGGTGGCGACCACGGTGCTGGCGTCGACCACCGTATAGCCCAGCGACTGCGCCTGGGCGCGCTGGCCGACATCGATCCACACCGCCTCCAGGCCGAACGCCGGATCGCGCGAGGCGATGCCGTTGAGGGTACCGAACACCTGACCGGGGTTGATCGCCAGCTCCCGGTCCGGGTAGATCTCGGCTTCGGCCAGGATCACGCCCATCAGGGTCAGACGATAGGCGCTGGGTTGCAGGTCGAGGTTGTCGCGTATGTGCACGGTGGGCATGAGAAAGCCCAGGTCCTGGGACAGCTTCTTGCGCACACCCTTGATCCGCGCCAGCAGCTGGCCGCCCTGGTTGCGGTCCACCAGCGGGATCAGGCGATAGCCGACTTCCAGGCCGATCATGTCGATGGGGGTGACGTCGTCCCAGCCCAGCTCCTTGGTTTCCATGGCGCGCTGGGGCGATGGCAGCAGGTCCTGCTGGCGCTGGGCCTCCTGTTGGGCGACGACTTTGGCCTTCTGTTGTTTCTTCCATACCAGGTAAGCGCCGCCACCGGCCAGTGCGCCGAGGCTGAGGAAGGCGACATGCGGCATGCCTGGGACCAGGCCCATGATGATCATCAGCGCTGCCGACACGCCCAGGGCCTTCGGCGAGTCGAACATCTGCCGGTTGATCAGCTTGCCCATGTCCTCGGAGCCCGAGGCGCGGGTGACCATGATCGCGGCCGCGGTGGACAGCAGCAGCGATGGCAATTGCGCCACCAAACCGTCACCGATGGTCAGCAGGGCATAGACCTTGCCAGCATCGGCAAAGGTCATGTTGTGCTGCAGCATGCCGATGAGCATGCCGCCGATGAGGTTGATGAAAAGGATCAGCAGGCCGGCGATGGCGTCACCGCGGACAAACTTGCTGGCACCGTCCATGGAGCCGTAGAACTCGGCCTCCTGGGCGACCTCGGCGCGACGGGACTTGGCCTGGGCCTGGTCGATCAGGCCAGCGTTGAGGTCGGCGTCGATGGCCATCTGCTTGCCGGGCATGGCATCGAGGGTGAAGCGCGCGCTCACCTCGGAGATGCGCCCGGCGCCCTTGGTGACCACGACGAAGTTGATGATCATGAGGATGGCGAACACCACCGCACCGACGACGTAATTGCCGCCGATCACCACTTCACCGAAGGCCTGGATCACCTTGCCCGCGGCGCCGTGGCCTTCCTGGCCGTGGAGCATGACCACCCGGGTGGAAGCGACGTTCAGCGCCAGGCGCAGCAACGTGGCCACCAGCAGGATGGTGGGGAACGCGGCGAAATCCAGAGGACGCAGGGCGTAGACGCAGACCAGCAAGACCACGATCGACAGGGCGATGTTGAAGGTGAAGAACACGTCGAGCAGGAACGGCGGGATCGGCAACATCATCATTGCCAGCATCACCAGCAGGAGCAGCGGCACGCCGAGGTTGCCCCGGCCGAGACCGGCCAGGTTGTTACGGGCGCTGCTGATTAACTGAGTGCGATCCACCGCGATTCCTCTTCAAGCAAAACTTTGACGCCTGTGTGGCGGCTGGCGCTGCCTTTGCAAGAAGCTTTCCAACTTTTCTGGGGGTGGGTTTTTCGAGGGGGGCGGGCTCGGGCTCGGGCTCGGGCTCGGGCTCGGGCTCGGGCTCGGGCTCGGGCAGGAGTGTGGGCTTTGATTTCTGCATATGCACTTATTAGTGCTGTCGCCGCTCACTCACCCTTCTGCAAGGTCGAACAAGCGTCGACATTGCCAATGAATGCGCATGCAACTTACAAAACCACCGCGCAATCGGTAATCGGCCAACCCATTAAGCTGCCTTTGAAAGAGGCTATGGAAGCCCAGAAAAACCACTACCCATTGCGCCCAATAAGATAAAACTCTCCCCGACTCCAAACCCCAAGCCACTCCTCCCCGTCGATCTCCCGGGAAACCGCCAGTTCCACCAACTGATAGAACACATTGCGATGCACCAGCGCTTCAAGGTTTTCGCGCATCAACAGGTAAGGAGAAGGTTCATCGGTAACCGGATCGAGCTCAACCCGCAGCGGATGGCCAGGCCCAGCCTCGACCTGGTCGTCGACATTGCTGGTAAACCGCAGCACCTGCTGCTCCCCGCTGCCCTCGACATCCAGTAGCACGGCGACAAATGGTGCGTCATCGACCCGGATCCCGACCTTCTCCACCGGCGTAACCAGGAAGTAGTCGTCCCCGTCACGCCGAATGATGGTAGAGAACAGCCGCACCATCGGCTTGCGACCGATCGGCGTCCCCAGGTAGTACCAGGTCCCGTCCCGGGCGATCCGCATGTCGATGTCACCGCAGAAGTCCGGGTTCCACAGGTGCACCGGGGGCAGCCCCTTGTGCGCGGGGATCTGCGCCAGCAGATCGTTGGCCTTGCCGGAATCGCTCATGACACGCTCGCTCAGTTGCTCATGCCCAGAAGGCTACGAGCGTACTCGCGCATCGGCGCGGCAAGCAAATCCTGTGGCGTGTTGTCGTGGAACGTCAACAAACCGCCGCGACTCTTGATACGCGCGGTGTCGATCAGGTAGCGCGTGCTGGTCTCGATCAGCATCATCTGCACCACGCCACGGTCCCAGCCCAGGCGATCGACAGCCTGCTCGTCATACCACTCGTCACCGTTGCCGATGCGATCGTCGGTGCGGGCGAAACGGGTGTAGAGCACATAGTCGGCACCCACCGCGCGGGCCTCGGCGATCGCGTCTTCCAGACCCAGCGGCCCCTGGGCGCGACGCACCAGCGGGAAGTACTCGACGAAGCTTTTGAAGGCCTCCTCGGCCACTGCGTTCTGCCGTGGCACCGGCCCCTTGCCCGGCGGCACGAATGCGCCCTGGCCGATGAAGATGAACGAGTCCGGCTGCAGGCGGATCGACAGGGTACGGGTGGTGTCGCTGTGGTCCAGCAAGCCCGCATCACTCATGTGGTAACGGACGCCCTCCCCCATATCGCTGACATTCATGCAGCCGCCCAACGCCATCAGCGCCAGCAGCAAGACCAGGCTACGCATCTTTCCTCCAGAAACCGGTGACGAAAAACCGGCGAATAGCCGCAGGATGCAGCTTTTGCGCCAGAGTCAGCCGCCGATTACCTTCATCACCATCACATCACCAGAGAACGCCACGTCCTGCTTGTCCGCCAGGGCCCTCACCAGCAGCCTCTGCAATGCCGGGAGCGCCTGATGCCGGGGCTTGTCGAGCAGGTCGCCGACAAAGTGACGATTGCTCGACGACAGGCAGCCATGCAGCCAGCCGGTGGACGACAAGCGCAGGCGCGAACAGCTGCGGCAGAACGGCACGCTCTCGTTGGCGATCACGCCGAAATGACCCCTGCCGGGAATGCGGTAGCGCAGGGCCGTGGCATCCAGCGGGCGCGGCGCCTGCTCATAGCTGTACGACTGGCCGATCAGCGCCAGCAATTGCTCCAGGCCAACGAACTGCTGCAGGAAGGCATTTGCGTCGCGCGCCAGGTGGCCCATGCGCATCAGCTCGATGAAGCGCAGCTCGTAGCCTCGTTCTAGGCAGTAGTCGAGCAGCGGCAGCACCTGATCGAGGTTCTGTCCGCGCATGGGCACCATGTTGACCTTGATCGCCATGCCCGCAGCACTGGCCTGCGCCATGCCCGCCAGGACGCTGGCCAGGTCGCCGCCCCGGGCGATCCGGCGAAAGGCACTGGCGTCGAGGGTGTCGAGGGAAACGTTGAGCCGACGGATACCGGCATCACGCAGCAGCGGCAGCTTGCGGGCGAGCAACTGACCGTTAGTGGTCAGGCTGATGTCGTCCAGCCCCAGGCCCGCCACCGCGCCGAGAAAGGCTTCCAGTCGCGGGCTGAGCAGCGGCTCGCCGCCAGTGATGCGCAGCCGTTCGACCCCGGCCGCCTCCACCAGGTAGGCCACGCCCCGGGCCAGGGCATCCGCCGTGAGCTCGTCCTGCGCCGCCACCAGGCGCTTGCCATCGGGCACGCAGTAGGTGCAGGCATAGTTGCAGGCAGCAGTCAGGCTGACGCGCAGGTTGCGAAAGCGCCTGCCTTGACGATCGACGATCATGGATGACTCCGGCGTGGAAGATTCTGGCGGGCAAAACCTGACTCAAAAATCAGGTTTTTGCAAGCCTTCCCGTCGAAGCCTGGATGCAACGCGCCCGACGAAGACTCGACGGGCGCGCCTTGGACGGCTTTAGTTCGAGGCTTCCGGGTCGCGCTTGCGCTTGTTGCCCATGCGCACGCCGATGTCCATGAGGAACTGGAAGAAACCTTCCTGATCTTCGAGCACATTGCTCCAGAACGGCGAGTGGTACAGCGCCACCGCGCCATGGACCAGGGCCCAGGCCGCGCAGTAGTGGAAGTACGGCGGCACGTCCTCGAGCTTGCCCTCGCTGATGCGCCCCTTGATCAGTTGGGTGAGGCGATCGAAGTTGGAGGCGCGGATGCTGTGTAGCTGCTCGACCATTTCCGGCACCTGATTGCCCTTGACCACCTTCTCTTCCAGGCGGTCGAACAACCGGTAGCGCTGCGGGTCGCGCATGCGGAACTCGAAGTAGGCACGCGACAGGGCTTCCTTGTCGCGGTCGACGTCAGCCGAATGCAACAGCTCATTCAGGTCGCGCTCGTAGTCGAGCATCAGGCGCAGGTAGATTTCCGCCTTGGACTTGAAGTGCTTGTAGATCGTGCCTTTGCCGATACCGACGGCGTCGGCGATCATCTCGACGGTGACGCTGTCTTCACCCTGTTCGAGAAACAGCTTGAGCGCCGTGTCGAGGATCTCTTGTTCGCGACGGCGAAACTCACGGACCTTGCGAGGTTCTTTCTGCATAAAGAAGGACTGGGATGACAATCGAAGCGGATTATTATGCCTAACTGGCGGCAAATTGCACGGATCTTCCAACCATGTCTGTGTTTCTTGATGAGTTCGAGCAGGCGCCGGGCCTGTGCTACCTGAATCACGCGGCGATCGCCCCCTGGCCGCGCCGCACCGCCGAGGCCGTGGCACGCTTCGCCCAGGATAATGTCCGCCTGGGCGCCCGCGAGTATCCCGCCTGGCTGGCCATTGAGCGCCGCCTGCGCGAACGCCTGGCACGCTTGCTGAACGCACCCACCACCGGCGACATCGCCCTGGTGGGCAACACCTCCCAGGCGCTGTCGCTGGTGGCCTTCGGTCTCGACTGGCGGCCCGGCGACCAGGTCGTCATCAGCGACGAGGAGTTCCCCTCCAACCGCGTGGTCTGGCAGGCCTTGGCTGATCGCGGGGTCGAAGTGGTCGAGGCAAGCCTGGCCGGCGCCGACCCGGAAGCGGCGCTGATCGCCGCCTGCGGCCCGCGAACGCGCTTGCTGTCGGTCAGCGCCGTGCAGTTCGCCAGCGGCCTGCGCCTGGACCTGGCACGCCTGGGCGCCGCCTGCCGCCAGCGCGGCGTGTTGTTCTGCGTCGATGCGATCCAGCAGGTCGGCGCCCTGCCCTTCGATGTGCAGCACTGCCAATGCGACTTCGCCATGGCCGACGGCCACAAGTGGATGCTCGGCCCCGAGGGTCTGGGGGTGTTCTATTGCCGCAGCGAGTTGCGCCGGCAGTTGAAGCTGCATGCCTATGGCTGGCACATGCTGGAACACCTTGGCGATTTCGAGCGCCGCCAGTGGCAACCGGCGCGCAGTGCGCGACGCTTCGAGTGCGGCAGCCCGAACATGCTCGGCGCCTGCGCGCTGGAGGCCAGCCTGTCACTGCTGGAGGAAGTCGGCATGACGGTGGTCGCCGAACAGCTGGGGCAGCGGGTCGAGCAGCTGCATCAAGGGCTGACGGCCATTCCCGGAGCCCAGTTGCACAGCCCAGGCGATCCGTCACGGCGGGCCGGCATCGTCAGTTTCAGCCTGGACGGCCATGCCAACGCTGACATTTATCGGGCCCTGAGCGGACACGGGGTCATTTGCGCCGTACGCGGCCCCGGGGTACGGTTTTCCCCACATTTCTATACCGACCACCGCCTGATCGACGAAGCACTGCGGCAGGTAGGACAGATTGCCATGCATTGAACGCGCAAGGGGCTGCGAACGTATTCCAAATCTGTTTAAAAAACGATCAATCGCCGCTGGCGGGGCGCCAATCCTGACCAATACTTGAAGTGTTGGCGCGGCGCATCCCCCCCCAAGTGGCGCGTCGATAAAGGTGCCCAGGGACCGTGTGCCTTTGTTTTACTCCTAATGGTCTTAACCCGGATTCCCCCCCCAGAACCCGGGTTTTTTTTGCCCGGTTCGGAAGGTTCGGCGCAGCGACCTCAGGCCACTCTTGCCAGCGGGAACAGTCGCTTGAAGTTGCTGGTCGTCTGCTCGGCCAACTGCTCGTAGCTCACCCCGCGCAGCGACGCCACATACTCGGCCACTTCCCGCACATACTGCGGCAGGTTCGGCTTGCCGCGATGCGGGATCGGCGCCAGGTACGGCGAGTCGGTCTCCACCAGCAGGCGATCCACCGGCACCTGCCGGGCCACCTCGCGCAGGGCGTCGGCATTGCGGAAGGTGACGATGCCGGACAGCGAGATGTAGTAGCCCAGGTCCAGCGCGGCCCTGGCCATCGGCCAGTCCTCGGTGAAGCAGTGCAGCACGCCGGCCTGGGGCAGGCTGGCCTCGCGCAGCAGCGCCAGGGTGTCCTCGCGGGCCGCCCGGGTGTGCACGATGACCGGCTTGCCGGTCTGCCGCGAGGCCTCCAGGTGCAGGCGGAACGAGGCCTGCTGCAACTCGGCGGCCTCCGGCTCGTAGTGGTAGTCCAGCCCGGTCTCGCCGATGGCCACCACATGCGGGTGGGCCAATTCACGCAACAGCCACTCCAGCGCCGGCGTCTCGCCGGGCGCCAGGTCGAGCGGGTGCACACCCACCGAGCAGTCCACGTCGGCGTAACGCTCGCTCAGCGCCTTGACCGCGCCGGCGTTCTCGGCGCTCACGCCGATGCACAGGAAGTGCCCTACCCCGCGCTCACGGGCCGCCTGCAGGGCGGCGTCGAGAGAGCCCTGGTGGGCGCTCAGGTCAAGGCGGTCGAGGTGGCAATGGGAATCTACGAGCATGGGAACACGACACACATGAATGAACGGTGGAAATCAGCGCATGCCCGGCAGCTGCACCCAGTGGGCGAGCAAGGCTTCGAGCAGCAGTACACGGTTGAGGTTGGCCTTGCCCAGCACCTTCTGGCGCTGCTCGAGGATCCACGCCTGGACCTCCAGCACCTTGCCCTGGCGACTCTTCTGCGCAAGGTACTGCAGCACCTTGCGCATGTCGGCCAAGCCTAGTCCTTCCTCATCCTGGGTCAACTGGTAGCGCAGGATCAGGTGCGACCAGTCGCAGAACCAGTCGAACAGCAGCAGCAACGGCACGTTGCTCCAGGCCTCGGCCAGCTGGCTGGGCGACTGCTGCTGCTTGAGCAACTTCTTCACCCCCTCGGTCACCAGCGCCCGCTGCTCGCGCACGCCCTGGGCCTGCAGGCTCACGGCCATCAGCGGCGAACCGGCGGCCAGGGTCAGCAGCTCCTCGCGCTCTTCCTCGGCGCTGCCGGCAAGGGCGTCGGCCAGCCAGGCGCGGCTCTGCGCCTGGCTAGGCTGCGGACAGGCGACCTGCTGGCAGCGGCTCTTGATGGTCGGCAGCAGGCGGCTGGGCTGGTGGCTGACCAGCAGCAGCACGGTATCGCCCGAGGGCTCCTCCAGGCTCTTGAGCAGGGCGTTGGAGGCATTGATGTTCATCGCCTCCACCGGCTCGATCAGCACCACCTTGCGCCCGCCCTGCTGGGCGGTTTGCACCACGAACGACACCAGATCACGCACCTGGTCGATCTTGATCGGCTTGTCGGCCTCCTCCGGCTCCAGCACGAAGTTGTCCGGGTGGCTGCCTGCCTTGAGCAACAGGCACGACTTGCACTGGCCGCAGGCATCCAACCCCTGCGGCTGCTGGCACAGCAGCCGTGCCATCAGGCGCTCGGCCAGGGCGCGCTTGCCGATGCCCTGGGGGCCATGCAGCAAGTAGGCATGGGCATGCTGGGCGCGCCCGGCCAGTTGTTGCCAGAGCGCCTGCTGCCAGGGGTAGGCATCAGCCACGGCAACGCTCCAGGATGCCCGGCACCAGGGCGTCGATGGCCTGCTGCACCGCGCTCAACGGCTGTGCGGCGTCCAGCAGCCGGTAACGCTGCGGCTGCTGGCCGGCACGCTGCAGGTAGGCCTGGCGCACCGCCTCGAAGAAGGCCTGGCCTTCCTGCTCGAAGCGGTCCAGCCGGCCACGGGCCGCGGCGCGGGCCAGGCCGACCTCCACGGGCAGGTCGAAAACCAGGGTCAGGTCAGGACGCAGTTCACCCTGGACGAAGGCCTCGAGGATGGCGATGCGCTCCACCGGCAGGCCGCGGCCGCCGCCCTGATAGGCGTAGGTGGCGTCGGTAAAGCGATCGCACAGCACCACAGCGCCACGGGCCAGCGCCGGGCGGATGACTTCGGCCAGGTGCTGGGCTCGGGCGGCGAACATCAGCAGCAGCTCGGTGTCGACCGCCATGCGCTCCTCGCTCGGCGCCAGCAGCAGTTCGCGGATGCGCTCGGCCAAAGGCGTGCCACCGGGCTCGCGGGTCATGACCACATCGACGCCCTGCTCGCGCAAACGTGCCGCGAGGTAATCGCGATTGGTGCTCTTGCCGGCGCCTTCAGGGCCTTCCAGGGTGATAAACAAACCGCTCACGAGTGTTCCTTAGTATCTTCTGGCACCGACGTGTCGGCCGGCGCGGATTCATCGGTGGGGGCCGGCGCATCGCCTTGCGGCGCGGGCGCAGGGGCCGCGTCCGGTGCCGCCTGCGGCTCGGGCGTCGCCGGCTCGGCCTGCGGCGCGGGGCTGGAACGGTAATCCGCCCGACGCTTGAGCTGGAACTCGCGCACCGCGCTGTTGTGATCATCCAGGTCGTCGGAGAACACATGACTGCCGTCGCCGCGGGCGACGAAGTACAGGCTCGAGCCGTCGCTGGGGTTGAGCGCGGCATGGATCGCCTCACGCCCGACCATGGCGATCGGCGTCGGCGGCAAGCCGGTCATGGTGTAGGTGTTGTAGGGAGTCGGCTCGCGCAGGTCGGCGCGGGTGATCTTGCCGTTGTAGCGCTCGCCCATGCCGTAGATCACGGTCGGGTCGGTCTGCAGCATCATGCCCAGGCGCATGCGCCGCACGAACACGCCGGCGATCTGCCCACGCTCCTGGGGAATGCCGGTTTCCTTTTCCACCAGCGAGGCCATGATCAGCGCCTGGTACGGATCGCGATACGGCAGGTCGGTGCTGCGTTCGGCCCACTCCTTGGCCAGCACTTCGTCCAGGCGCATGTAGGCCTGCTGCAGCAGCTCGACGTCGCTCATGCCTCGCACGAAGCGATAGGTGTCGGGGAAGAAGCGGCCCTCAGGGAACACACCGGTGTGGCCGAGCTTGTCCATCACTTCGGAATCGGACAAGCCTTCGAGGGTGTGCTTGAGCTTTTCATGCTTGGCCACCGCAGCACGCACCTGGCGGAAGGTCCAGCCCTCGACCAGGGTGAGGTTGTACTGCACCACGTCACCGCGCTTCCAAGCGTCGAACAACTGCCCCACGGTCATGCCCGGGGTCACCCGGTACTCGCCGGTATGCAGCGCCGTGCCTGCCATGTTGAAGCGCCAGTAAAGACGCAGCCACAGCGGATCGTCGAGCAGGCCTTCGCTTTGCATGCGATAGAACATACGGTTGGGCGTCGTGCCGCTGGGCACGTCGAGCAGTCGCTCCTGCGCCACTTGCAGGGGCTGCTCCAGGACCGAGTTGACCTTCCAGGCGGCCCAGCCCAGTGCCAGGCCGGCGAGGATCAAGCTCATTTCCAGCAGCAGCAGGAATTTGCGTCTCACGAATCAGGTATCCAGTAACGTACGGGCAACGGCCTGCAGTTTACGGGTGAGCGGCCCGGCCGGCCAGTTCAGCGCGGCGAATTCACGCACAGGCCAGATGCCGTAGACACTGTTGCAGACGAACACTTCGTCGGCCTGCTCCAACGCCTCCAGCGGCAAGTCCCGTACCTGGGTGGGAATACCCAGCAACCGCGCCTGCTCCAGCAATGCCGCGCGCATCACCCCGGCCACGCCGCAACGGCTCAGCTCGGCAGTCAGCAGCACGCCATCACGCACCAGGAACAGGTTGCTGTACACCCCTTCGATCACCCGCCCTTGGCCGTCACGCATCAAGCCCTCGGCAAACGCCGGATCCTGCCATTCGGCGCGGGCCAGCACCTGCTCGAGGCGGTTGAGGTGTTTGAGCCCGGCCAGCAGCGGTTGTTCCGCCAGCCGCGTCTGACAGGCGTACAGGCGCACGCCCTGTTCGGCATGTTCGCCAGGATAGGCCGGCAAGGGGCTGCCCTGCAGGATGCGCCGCGCCTGGGCGCCAGCCGCCGGGGCATAGCCACGCTGGCTGTCGCCGCGGGTCAGGATCAGCTTGGCGACGCCCTCGCCCAGCAGCTGGGCGAATTGCAACAGTTCATTGCGAACCAGCGCCAGGTCGACCTCGATCGCCAGCCGCTGGCAACCCAGCGCCAGGCGGTCGAGGTGCAGGGCCAGCAGGCTGGGCCTGCCGCCGCGCACGGCAATGGTCTCGAACAGGCCATCGCCGTAGGCCAGGCCGCGGTTCTGCAGATTGACCGCAGCCGCGTCCTGGCCATCGATCCAGCTGTGCATCAGTCGGCGAACCGACGGAATACCAGCGAACCGTTGGTGCCACCGAAGCCGAACGAGTTGGACAGCACCACGTCGATCGGCATGCTGCGCGCCTGGTGAGGCACGAAGTCCAGGTCGCAGCCTTCGTCGGGCTCGTCCAGGTTGATGGTCGGCGGCGCCATCTGGCTGTTGATCGCCAGGACACTGAAGATCGCCTCCACCGCGCCGGCGGCGCCGAGCAGGTGGCCGGTCATCGACTTGGTCGAGCTGACCGCCAGCTTGTAGGCATGCTCACCGAACACGCGCTTGATCGCGGCCACTTCGGCCACGTCGCCGGCCGGCGTCGAGGTACCGTGGGCGTTGATGTAGCTGACCTCCTCAGGCTGGATGCCGGCATCACGCAGGGCGTTGGCCATGCAGCGGGCAGCACCTTCGCCGGAGTCGGGCGGCGAGGTCATGTGATAGGCGTCGCCGCTCATGCCGAAACCGACCAGCTCGGCGTAGATGGTGGCGCCACGGGCCTTGGCGTGCTCCAGTTCTTCGAGCACCAGGGCGCCGGCACCGTCGGACAGCACGAAGCCGTCACGGCCCTTGTCCCACGGACGGCTGGCACGGGCCGGCTCGTCGTTGCGGGTCGACAGCGCGCGGGACGCACCGAAGCCGCCCATGCCCAGGCCGCAGGCGGCCATTTCGGCGCCACCGGCGATCATCACGTCGGCTTCGCCGTAGGCGATGTTACGTGCGGCCATGCCGATGCAGTGGGTGCCGGTGGTGCAGGCGGTGGCGATCGCGTAGTTCGGCCCTTGCAGACCCAGGTGGATCGACAGGAAGCCGGAGATCATGTTGATGATCGAGCCCGGCACGAAGAACGGCGAGATCCGGCGCGGCCCCTGCTCGTGCAGGGTCTTGCTGGTCTCTTCGATGTTGGTCAGGCCACCGATCCCCGAGCCCATGGCCACGCCAATGCGCTCGCGGTTGGCGTCGGTGATTTCCAGGCCGGCGTTGCGCACCGCCTGGAAGCCGGCCGCCAGGCCGTACTGGATGAACAGGTCGAGCTTGCGGGCCTCCTTGGCCGACAGGTACTGCTCGACTTCGAAGCCCTTTACCGAGCCGCCAAAACGGGTGGAGTAGGCAGACAGATCCGTATGCTCGATCGGACCAATGCCACTGCGGCCAGCCAGAATGCCCTGCCAGGTGCTCGGTACATCGGTACCCAGTGGCGACAGCATACCCATACCAGTGACCACGACGCGTCTACGCGACACAGTACTCTCCTCATTTTCAAATTACAGAGTCTCTTGCCAGTGCACTGGCGCGGCCAATGGCCTGGCAACAGACTCCGCTGATTGCAGGGCTTGCAAAGAAAAAACCGCACGCCGGCGACGGCAGTGCGGTTTTTCCCGACAAGTAGCGTCGACTGAAACGTCTTAGGCCTGGTGGGCGTTGACGTAGTCGATGGCAGCTTGAACGGTAGTGATCTTCTCGGCTTCTTCGTCAGGGATTTCGGTCTCGAATTCCTCTTCCAGAGCCATCACCAGCTCAACGGTGTCAAGCGAATCGGCACCCAGGTCTTCAACGAAGGAAGAGTTGTTCTTCACTTCATCTTCCTTGACGCCCAGTTGCTCGGCGACGATTTTCTTGACGCGTTCTTCGATGGTGCTCATACCTAGTTTTCACTCCTAATGGACATATGTCAGGCAGCTGGCCGGTGACCAAGTTTATAGGAAGACGCCTGCTTTTCAAGCGTAACGCGCCTTCCACCAGGCCACCGGGCCCCCTGCCCGGAATCTGGTTGCAGCTTTATAACGGATTTTAGGCTCGCAGTATGACTCTTTTTTGAAGCAATCCGTCACATTGAGTTGCGGTTTTTACATGTACATCCCGCCGTTCACCGGCACGGTGGCGCCGGTGACATAGGCTGCGCCGTCGGAAGCCAGGAAGGAAACCACTTTCGCGATCTCCTCGGCCTGGCCCAGGCGGCCCAGCGGAATCTCTTTTTGCAGGGCCTCGCGCTGCGCTTCTGGCAGCTCGCGGGTCATGTCGGTGTCGATGAAGCCAGGGGTCACCGAGTTGACGGTGATGCCACGCGAACCCACTTCACGGGCCAGGGCACGGCTGAAGCCTTCCAGGCCGGCCTTGGCGGCGGCGTAGTTGGCCTGGCCGGAGTTGCCCATGGCACCCACCACCGAACCGATGCTGATGATACGACCCCAGCGGGCCTTGGTCATGCCGCGCAGCACGCCCTTGGACAAACGGTAGAGGCTGTTGAGGTTGGTGTCGATCACGTCGAACCACTCGTCGTCCTTCATCCGCAGCATCAGGTTGTCGCGGGTGATGCCGGCATTGTTGACCAGGATGGCAGGCGCGCCGAACTGCTCGCCGATGGCGCCCAACACCGCGTCCACGGACTCGGCGCTGGTGACGTTCAGCTCAAGACCGGTACCGTTGATGCCATGCTCCTTCAGGGTGGCGGCAATGCGCTCGGCGCCAGAGGCGGTGGTGGCGGTACCGATCACGGTCGCGCCCTGGCGGCCCAGCTCGAGGGCGATGGCCTGGCCGATACCACGGCTGGCGCCGGTGACCAGTGCAACTTTACCTTGCAGGCTCATGCAAGCTTCTCCGAATTCAGGCCAGCGCCGCACGGGTGGCGGCGACAGCGTCTGGGGTGTTGAGGTTGTAGGTGGTCACGCCGTCGGCGCAACGCTTGTTCAGGCCGGCCAGGACCTTGCCCGGACCGCATTCGACCAGGTTCACCGCGCCGCGCTCGGCCAGGGCCTGCACGCACTCGACCCAGCGTACCGGCTGGTACAGCTGCGCCAGCAGGTCCTGCTTGAGGGCGTCGAGGTCGGCGGCGATGGCGGCGGTGACGTTCTGCACCACCGGGATCTGCGGGGCCTTCCACTCGATGGCGTTGACCGACTCGGCGAAACGCTCGGCGGCCGGCTTCATCAGCGCGCAGTGCGACGGCACGCTGACCGCCAGCGGCAGGGCGCGCTTGGCACCGGCCTCTTTGCACAGCTCCATGGCGCGATCCACCGCTGCCTTGTTGCCGGCGATGACCACTTGGCCAGGGGAGTTGAAGTTTACCGCGCTGACCACTTCGTCTTCGGCGGCCTTGGCGCAGATCTCGACCACGACCGCGTCGTCCAGGCCGAGGATCGCGGCCATGGCGCCATGACCGGCCGGCACGGCTTCCTGCATCAGCTGACCGCGGCGTTCGACCAGGCGCACGGCGTCCTTCAGCGACAGGCTGCCAGCGGCGACCAGGGCGCTGTATTCACCCAGGCTGTGACCGGAGACATACGCAGGCTGCGCGCCACCCTCTTCCAGCCAAAGACGCCACAGGGCGATCGAGGCGGTCAGGATGGCCGGCTGGGTCTTGTCGGTCTGGTTGAGTTGTTCTTCCGGACCTTCCTGGACCAGCTTCCACAGGTCGTAGCCCAGGGCCTCGGACGCTTCCTTGAAGGTCTCGACGATTACCGGTTTTTCGGCGCCCAGCTCCTTGAGCATGCCCAGCGACTGGGAACCTTGACCAGGAAAGACGAATGCGAGGGATGCAGACATTGAACAAGCCCTTATGATCTTGTCGTCGGATGGGGTGCGCCGGGCCTTGGGCCGGGCGCGCAATCTGAAAGCTTGGATGGAGCGGCAGACCAAGCGGTCACATTTAAGCACTTCATTGCGGATATGCCTAAGACCTGTTTTAGCCTCATCACGGCAACAGGTCTTCGAGGCGCCCATGCAAGCGCTGCGGCAGGTTCTCCTGGATCTCGATCAACGCCCGCTGGATCGCGCTCTGCAAACCCTGCACGCCCGCCGAACCATGACTCTTGATGACGATGCCCTGCAACCCCAGGAAGCTTGCGCCATTGTGTCGCGCCGGCGCCAGGTCGGCCTGCAGGCGCTTGAGCAATGGCATGGCCACGGCGCCCGCCGCCCGGGCCAGCAGCCCGCCACGGAACAACGCCTCGATGCGCGCGCCGATCATGGTCGCCAGGCCTTCGCTGGACTTGAGCAGGATATTGCCGACGAATCCGTCGCACACCACCACGTCCGCCTCGCCGCGGTACAGCCCGTCGCCCTCGACGAAGCCGATGTAGTTCAGGCCCCGGGCGTTCTGCAACAGGCTGGCGGCCAGCTTGACCTGCTGGTTGCCCTTGATGTCCTCGGTGCCGATATTGAGCAGCGCCACCCGCGGCCGATGCACGCCCAGGGCCTGGGCGGCCACCGAGCCCATCACGGCGAACTGGTAGAGGTTTTCCGCGCTGCAATCGACATTGGCGCCGAGGTCGAGCAACTGGCAATAGCCGGCCTGGGTCGGAATCGCCGCCACCATCGCCGGGCGATCGATGCCGGGCAGGGTCTTGAGCACCAGGCGCGACAGGGCCATGAGCGCACCGGTATTGCCGGCGCTCACGCAGGCCTGGGCCTTGCCATCACGCACCAGTTCGAGGGCGACGCGCATCGACGAGTTCGGCTTGCCCCGCAACGCTTGCGATGGCCGCTCGTCCATGCCGATCACTTCGCTGGCCGCGACAATCTGCAGGCGCGCGCGATCCGCAGCCGCAAGGCCGCTGACGAGATCTTCAAGGAGGGAGGGTTGACCGACGAGGGTCAGGTGCAGCGAGGGGGTAGCCGAAAGGCAGGCAATGCTAGCCTGGACAATGTTGCGGGGACCGAAGTCCCCGCCCATTGCGTCGATCGCGATGATCTGAGCGGACAAGGATTACTCGTCGGCGCCCTTGTCGATCACTTTGCGACCACGGTATACGCCTTCTGGCGATACGTGGTGACGCAGGTGTACTTCACCGGTGCTCTTCTCTACCGACAGAGCTTCTGCCGACAGGGCGTCGTGCGAACGGCGCATGTCACGGGCAGAGCGGGATTTTTTGTTCTGCTGAACAGCCATAATTGATTAACTCCTAAACGTTTGGGTCACGCTTTAACTGCGCCAATACACTGAACGGGTTGGACCGCGATACCTCGTCCTTGCTCGGCTCGGGCTCATCGAGTCCCGCCGGCTGCTGGCATTCTTCCGGATGATGAGCAGGCACGATCGGCAGGGCGAGCAACAGCTCTTCCTCGACCAACGCCTGCAGATCCAAAGGATCTTCGCCCAGTTCCAGCACGTCATAGCCTTTCGGCAACGACTGGGTGTTCGCACCCTCCTTCACCACGGCGTATGTGCATTCGCTGTGGATCGGCAGGGTGACCAGCTCAAGACAACGCTGGCAAACCATCTTGACTTCGACGTCCAGCGCGCTGTGGATAACCACCACGTGCTGTTCATCTCGTTCAAAATCGAACTTCGCCTGCACCGTACCGACATTGTCGGAAAGCGGGTCGCAGAGTCTTTCCAAATCAGCGAGTTGCAGCGAACCTTCGAGGGTTACGCCACGATCAGCCAATTTGCGCGGGTCAACGTGAGGTGGAATCGGGTCATTCAACATAGGCGCAGCATTCTAGGGATGCACCCCCTCCCTGTCAAAGGAATTTAGGTGTCATCTCGCATGTTAGAATTCGGGGCAATTGCCCAGGAGTCTACCATGCTTCCCTTGTTACTGGCTTCCAGCTCTGCGTACCGCCGCGAACTGCTCACCCGCCTGCGCCTGCCCTTCACCTGGGCGAGCCCCGACCTCGACGAACGGCGCCTCGATGGCGAGCCCGCCGTCGAGCTGGTCCGCCGCCTGGCCCGACAGAAGGCCGAAACCCTCGCCGCCAGCCACCCCGCCCACCTGATCATCGGCTCCGACCAGGTGGCGGTACTGGGCGAGCAGATCCTCGGCAAACCCCACACCTTTGAACGCGCCTGCGAGCAATTGCTGGAGGCCAGCGGACAGCAGGTCACCTTCCTCACCGGGCTGGCACTGCTGAACAGCGCCACCGGCCACTGCCAGGTCGATTGCGTGCCGTTTACCGTGACGATGCGCGAGCTGGATCGAGGGCGCGTGGAGCGCTACGTGACGGCCGAGCAGCCGCTGGACTGCGCCGGCAGCTTCAAGGCGGAGGGATTGGGGGTCAGCCTGTTCCAGAGCACCCACGGCTGCGATGCCACGAGCCTGATCGGACTGCCACTGATTCGGCTGGTGGACATGCTGCACAAGGAAGGCGTGCAGGTTCCTTGAAAATGCAATCGCGGGGCAAGCCCGCCCCCCACGAGACCGATGAGCGCCCCGTGGGAGCGGGCTTGCCCCGCGATGAATGCCACGCCGATTCAGCTCAACGCAGCGAAGGCCCCTGCAAGCCCATGTACAGCGCCAGACGCTCGGCCACACTGGCACCGATGCGCTTGGAGAAGCGATCAAACGGCGACTCCTGCACAGTGAAGTCCACCAACTCCTTCTCGCCCACGATGTCGCGGGCGACATAGCTGGCACTGCCCAGCCCATCCACCAGACCCAACTCCTTGGCCTGCTCGCCCGACCAGATCAGCCCGCTGAACAACTCAGGGTGATCCTTGTCTTTCAGGCGCTCGCCACGCCCCTGCTTGACCATGGCGATGAACTGGCGGTGCGTGGTGTCCAGCACACCCTGCCAGAACGCGGTTTCTTCGGGCTTCTGTGGCGAGAACGGATCAAGGAACGCCTTGTGCTCGCCAGCCGTATAGGTACGACGCTCCACCCCCAGCTTGTCCATGGCCCCGACGAAGCCGTAGCCGGCCGCGGTGACACCGATGGAACCGACCAGGCTGGCCTTGTCGGCATAGATCTCGTCGGCGGCGCTGGCGATGTAGTAGGCGCCGGAGGCGCCCAGGTCAGCAATCACCGCGTACAACTTGATGCCAGGGTACTCGGCGCGCAGGCGACGGATCTCGTCGTACACATAGCCCGACTGCACCGGACTGCCGCCCGGGCTGTTGATACGCATGACCACGGCCTTGGTCTTCGGATCCTTGAACGCCTCGCGCAGGCTCTTGACGATATTGTCGGCGCTGGCCGGCTCCTGGTCGGCAATCACGCCACGCACCTCGACCAGCGCGGTATGGCTGGCACTGCGCGAGGCCGCCTTGTCCACATCCATCAACGGCGTGAACAGGAACAGGATGCCGAACAGGTACACGAAGGTCAGCAGCTTGAAGAAGATCCCCCAGCGCCGCGCCCGGCGCTGCTCCTGGACGCCGGCCAGCAAGGTCTTCTCCAGCAGCTTCCAGCTCTTGCGCTCCTCGCCGGCTTCGTCCGGCTCGGGCGCCTTCCATTCGTCAGTCATGCTCACCTACCTTGGAAATTGATCTGCGCAGGCTCGGCCAGCCATTCGCGCAACTGGGAAAAATGCTCGATGCACACTTGCGGGCCGAATTCGGCCAAGGCCTGCAGCGACATGGCGCCGTAGCCCACCGCCACCGAATGCATGCCGGCGTTGCTGGCCATCTGCAGGTCGAACGCCGAATCTCCGACCATCAGCGCCCGCCCGGGTTCGACCCGGCAATGGGCGAGAATCTCTTCGAGCATCAGCGGATGCGGCTTGCCACGGGTTTCGTCGGCAGCCCGGGTGATGTCGAAATAGCCTTCCCAGCCATTGGCCTTGAGCACCCGGTCCAGGCCGCGCCGCGCCTTGCCGGTGGCCACTGCCAGACGGTACCCCTCGGCACGGAACGCCTCCAGCGACTCGACCACGCCGTCGAACAACGGCGACGGCTGCTGGTCCAGCGCCATGTACACGTCGGCGTAGTGCTGACGGAACGCCTCGACCTGCGGCGCATCGAGGTGCGGGTACAGGGTGGCGATCGCCTCCCCCAGCGCCAGGCCGATGATGCCCTTGACCGCCTCGTCGCTGCTGGGGGCCTCGCCGGCACGCCCGGCGGCCACGTTCATGGCCTCGACGATGCGCCCGATGGAGTCGGCCAGGGTGCCGTCCCAGTCGAAGATCAGCAGGTCATAACTTTTATTCATGGCTCAGGACGCCAGTCGCTCGATGGTCTTGGCCCACATCTCATCCACCGGCGCCTCGAGCTTGAGCTCGCCACCATCGGGCAGCGGCACGGTCAGCTGGTAGGCATGCAGGAACAGACGCTTGCCGCCCAGCTCGCGGATCTCGCGGGTGAAGTCTTCATCGCCGTACTTGCTGTCGCCGGCGATCATGTGCCCGGCATGCAGGGTATGCACGCGGATCTGGTGGGTACGCCCAGTAATCGGCCGCGCCTCGACAATGGTGGCGAACTCGCCGAAGCGGCGCAGCACGCGGAACATCGTCAGCGCGTCCTTGCCCTCGTCGCTGACCTCGACCATGCGCTCGCCGGAACGCAGGTTGCTCTTCTGCAGCGGCGCATTGACCTGCTTCTTCGAGGTCGGCCAATGGCCGCGCACCAGCGCCATGTAGCGTTTGTCGACGCCATCGCCGCGCAGGGCGGCATGCAGGTGGCGCAGCATGCTGCGCTTCTTGGCGATCATCAGCAGGCCCGAGGTGTCGCGGTCCAGGCGATGCACCAGCTCCAGCTCCTTGGCGTCCGGGCGCAGTTGGCGCAGCGCCTCGATCACGCCAAAGCTCAGGCCGCTGCCGCCGTGCACGGCGATGCCGGCCGGCTTGTTCATCACGATCAGCGCCTTGTCCTCATAGACAATGGCCGCCTCGAGGCGCTGCAGCAGCCCCAGGGCCACCGGCGCCGGCTCGTCGCGCTCGGGCAGGCGCACCGGCGGCACGCGCACCACATCGCCGGCCTGCAGCTTGTACTCGGGCTTGATCCGGCCCTTGTTGACCCGCACCTCACCCTTGCGCAGGATGCGGTAGACCAAGGTCTTGGGCACGCCCTTGAGGGCCGTGATGAGGAAATTGTCGATGCGCTGGCCGGCAAGCTCCGGCGGGACTTCGATCAGCTGAACGCCGGAAGTCGGGGGGGTATTGGTCGTCATGGCGGGATCATAACAATTTTTTATGGAATTGAAGCACTTAATCATTGCTGCTATAGTCGCGAACGCCGCCAAAAGCGGCAGGCCAGCGGCACCAGGCTCTACGCCGGCCCTGACCATCGCAATTCCCGAGGACGCGAGGCCGTCCTACGGAGCGTTCGCCAGTTTAACTAAATGCCTGGAATCGCCACCAGCGCTGTGTAGAGAAGACCGAAAAAAAACGACAAGTGCGGTGTTTCACCTGCTTATCCCGATTCTTTTCGCCGTACCTCTGCCCGCCACCGTCGTTTCCGCGCATTCGGGCGAATGCTTCGGAAATACCTGCCTTGGATATGTTATGGCGCCAGCCCGGAACCGGGCTGGCGAAAAATGCAACCCGTTGCGGATTCAGCGCGCGGCAGCACCGAATTTTCAGGGATACGTGCAGGGTGGAGATGTACAGCCCTCGGACCGTGTGGCACCGAACCCGCCCCAGCGCCCCACTCAACGGGCGATGAGCGGACAAGGTCCTGAACAGACGCCCTGGTGGCGTCCACGGACGACCGGTTGATTCCTCCTCCTGACTGAGTGCACCAGGCCCGCTCGATTGATTCGGATAACCTTCGAAAAGCTCGACAGGTCTTTTGGCACCGCAAAACAGGACGCGTCGTCGCGACAACGGCAGGCTGGGCAACCGGCTGGTGCCGAACGTCGCCAGACACGGGGGTGGCCCGCCACCCTTTGCGCACCTTGGCACCGACCCTGACAAGTCGTGTGTGCCGCACGCCGTTTCCGGCAGCCCGGAAACCGACGGTACAACATGAAAAGAATGCTGATTAACGCAACTCAGCCCGAAGAGTTGCGTGTAGCCCTGGTGGACGGCCAACGTCTCTACGACCTGGACATCGAGTCCGGCGCCCGCGAGCAGAAAAAGGCCAACATCTACAAAGGCAAGATCACCCGGATCGAGCCCAGCCTCGAAGCGGCCTTCGTCGACTTCGGCTCCGAACGTCACGGCTTCCTGCCGCTGAAGGAAATCTCCCGCGAATACTTCAAGAAAGCCCCTGAAGGCCGGGTCAACATCAAGGAAGTCCTGAGCGAAGGCCAGGAAGTCATCGTCCAGGTCGAGAAGGAAGAGCGCGGCAACAAAGGCGCCGCCCTGACCACCTTCATCAGCCTGGCCGGCCGCTACCTGGTGCTGATGCCCAACAACCCGCGCGCCGGTGGCATCTCCCGCCGCATCGAAGGCGAAGAGCGCAACGAACTGCGCGAAGCGCTGAACGGCCTGACTGTTCCGGGCGACATGGGCCTGATCGTGCGCACCGCGGGCCTGGGCCGCAGCAGCGAAGAAATGCAGTGGGACCTCGACTACCTGCTGCAGCTGTGGACCGCCATCAAGGAAGCCTCGCAAGACCGCGCCGCGCCGTTCCTGATCTACCAGGAAAGCAACGTCATCATCCGCGCCATCCGCGACTACCTGCGCCAGGACATCGGCGAAGTGCTGATCGACAGCATCGACGCCCAGGAAGAAGCCCTGACCTTCATTCGCCAGGTAATGCCGCAGTACGCCAGCAAGGTCAAGCTGTACGAAGACAGCGTGCCGCTGTTCAACCGCTTCCAGATCGAAAGCCAGATCGAAACCGCCTTCCAGCGCGTGGTCGACCTGCCGTCCGGCGGCTCGATCGTCATCGACCCGACCGAGGCCCTGGTGTCCATCGACATCAACTCGGCGCGCGCCACCAAAGGCAGCGACATCGAAGAAACCGCCCTGCAGACCAACCTGGAAGCGGCCGAAGAGATCGCTCGCCAGCTGCGCCTGCGCGACATCGGCGGCCTGATCGTCATCGATTTCATCGACATGACCCCGGCCAAGAACCAGCGCGCTGTCGAAGAGCGCGTGCGTGAGTGCCTCGAGGCCGACCGTGCCCGCGTGCAGGTAGGCCGCATCTCGCGCTTCGGCCTGCTGGAAATGTCCCGCCAGCGCCTGCGTCCATCACTGGGCGAAAGCAGCGGCATCGTCTGCCCGCGCTGCTCCGGCACCGGCATCATCCGTGACGTCGAGTCGCTGTCGCTGGCGATCCTGCGCCTGATCGAGGAAGAAGCACTGAAGGACCGCACCGCCGAAGTGCGCGCCCAGGTACCGATCCCGGTGGCCGCCTTCCTGCTCAACGAGAAACGCAACTCGATCACCAAGATCGAACTGCGCACTCGAGCGCGCATCATCATCCTGCCGAACGATCACCTGGAAACCCCGCACTTCGAAGTCCAGCGCCTGCGCGATGACAACCCGGACGTGCTGAACAACCAGTCCAGCTACGAGATCGCCTCGGCCGAGACCGAAGAAGCGCCGCAGCCGACCGCCACCCGCACCCTGGTGCGCCAGGAAGCCGCGGTCAAGACCGCGCCGGCCCGCGCCAACGCCCCGGTACCGGCCACCGCTGAAGAGCAGCCTGCCCCTGCCGCGCCGGTCGCCGCCCCTGCCGCCGAGCCGAGCCTGTTCAAGGGCCTGGTCAAGTCGCTGGTCAGCCTGTTTGCCGGCAAGGAAGAACCCGCCGCCGCACCGGCCGCCGCCACCGAGAAGCCAGCCACCGAGCGCTCGCCACGCAATGAAGAGCGTCGCAACGGTCGCCAGCAGAGCCGCAACCGCAACGGCCGTCGCGAAGAAGACCGCAAGCCACGCGAAGAGCGCGCCCCGCGTGAAGAGCGTCAGCCTCGCGAGGAGCGTGCCCCGCGTGAAGAACGTGCGCCACGTGAAGAGCGTCAACCGCGCCAGCCGCGTGAAGACCGCCGCGGCAACCGCGAAGAGCGCGTGCGCGAACTGCGCGAGCCGCTGGACGCCGCAACGACTGCCCGCGAAGAACGCGCCCCGCGTGAAGAGCGTGCGCCACGCGAAGAACGCGTAGCCCGTGAAGAGCGCGCACCGCGCGAAGAACGTGCTCCACGCGAAGAGCGCGCACCACGTGAAGAACGCGCCCCTCGCGAAGAGCGCGCACCACGTGAAGAACGCGCCGCTCGTGAAGAGCGCGCACCGCGTGAAGAACGCGCCCCTCGTGAAGAGCGTGCACCGCGTGAAGAACGCGCCCCTCGCGAAGAGCGTGCACCGCGTGAGGAACGCGCCCCACGCGACGAGCGCCAGCTGCGCCCTGAGGTGCAGGCCGCCGAACAGGCCGTGGAGCTCGCCGAGGAGCAACTGCCGAACGAAGAGCTGCTGCAGGACGAGCAGGAAGGCGCCGATGGCGAGCGCCCACGCCGCCGCTCCCGTGGCCAGCGTCGTCGCAGCAACCGTCGTGAGCGCCAGCGCAACGCCAATGGCGAGCTGATCGACGGCGGCGACGAAGACGCCGGCGAAGAGCGGCCACAACAGCACCAGGCCACCGAGCTGGGTGCCGAACTGGCCGCCGGCACTGCCGTGATCGCTGCCGTTGCCACCAGCAACATCAGCGCCGACGCCGAGGCCCAAGCCAACCAGCAGGCCGAACGCGCCAGCGCCGCTGTCGCCGAGACCCAGGTGCAAATCACCGAAGTCGTGGCCGAGCAGGTCGCCATCGCCCCGGTGGTCGAGCAGCCTGTCAGCGAGCCTGTGGTCGCTGCCGAGCCGAGCATCGAGCCTGTCGTCGAAGTGGCGCCACAGCCTGTGGCCGAAGAAGCCGCCGCCGAGCAGCCGGCCGCCGTTGTCGAGGCAGCTGTCGAACCTGCCGCGGTCGCGCAAGCCCCTGTAGTGGAAGCGGGCGAGATCGAGAAGGCACCGGTTGCCGAAGCGGTCGAAGCGCAGGCGCCAGTCGCCGAGCAGCCTGCTCCGGTGGTCGAAGCCGTCGAAGCCCAGCCTGAAGCGGTCGAAGCCCCGGTGGCCGAGCCTGCGCCAGCCGTGGTTGCCGAAGAAGCGCCGGTCGAGCCGTCCACCATCATGCTGCCGAACGGCCGTGCGCCGAACGACCCGCGTGAAGTGCGTCGCCGCAAGCGTGAAGCCGAAGCCGCCGCCGCTGCTCTGGCCGCCGCCCAGGCTACCCCGGCCGAAGCCCTGGAAACCGCTGACGAGCACAAGCCTCATCACGGTTGATAGCCTCGGCTGAATGAAAAAGCCCCGCCAGTGCGAACTGGCGGGGCTTTTTCTTTGCCGGTGTGGATGGCACCGGCTCTGCCGGTGATCGCGGGGCAAGCCCAGCCCACCCCATCAGTACAGGTTCGGCTCCATCTCCAGCTCCACCCCGAAGCGCTCGAGGATATCCGCCTGGATCCGCCGCGCCAGCGCATGCAACTGCGCCCCGCTCGCCTGGCCGTAGTTCACCAGCACCAGCGACTGCAAGCGGTGCACCCCGGCATCGCCATCGCGATAGCCTTTCCACCCCGCCTGCTCGATCAGCCAGCCGGCCGCCAGCTTCACCTGGCCATCGGCCTGGGGATAGGCCACCACGCCAGGGTGCCCAGCACGGATACGCTCGGCCAACTCAGCGGACACCACCGGGTTCTTGAAAAAGCTCCCGGCGTTGCCCAGCTCAGCCGGATCCGGCAGCTTCTCCCGACGGATACTGCAGATCGCGTCGCTGATCGCCTGCGCGGTCGGCTGCTCGACGCCCTGCTCCGCCAGGCGCTGACGCACCGGGCCGTAGTCCAGGTGTGCCTGCAACGTGCGATTCAAGGCAAAGCGCACGCGCACAATCAGCCAGCGCCCGGGGTTGCGCTTGAACAGACTGTCGCGATAACCGAACGCGCATTCTTCCAGCGAGAAATCCCGCAGCTCGCCGGTCTCGCGGTCCAGCGCGGTCAAGCCGGCGAACACATCCTTGATCTCCACGCCATAGGCACCGACGTTCTGCATCGGCGCGGCGCCCACGGTGCCGGGGATCAAGCTGAGGTTTTCCAGCCCGCACAAGCCCTGCCCAAGGCTCCACTGCACGAACGGGTGCCAGGGCTCGCCGGCCTCGGCCTCCACCACCACCCGCTCACCATCATCGCTGAGCAGGCGTCGGCCACGGCTGGCCATGTGCAGCACCAGGGCCTCGACATCGCGGGACAGCAGCAGGTTGCTGCCGCCGCCGATCACCAGCACCGGTACCTGCCGCTCGGCGGCCTGGGCCAGGGCCTGGCGGGCCTCGTCGTCATCATGGGCCTGGGTGAAGTAGCGGGCACTGACATCGATGCCGAAGGTGTTGTAGGGCTTGAGCGACACGCGCTCCTGCCAGTGCGCCGTCATAACCGCCCCTTGATTTCCACGACCAGCTCGCGGCAGGCCGCCTCGATCAGGTCCAGGACCTGCTCGAAGCCTTCGGCACCGCCGTAGTAAGGGTCCGGCACTTCATCCAGGGCCGCGCCATAGCGGCGCAGGAACAGGTCGAGCTCGCCCTTGGCGTTGTGCGGGCGCAGGGCCTGCAGGTTACCCAGGTTGCTCTTGTCCATGGCCAGGACCAGGTCGTACTCGGCAAAATGCGCCGCCTTGACCTGCTGGGCGCGCTGGCGCGACAGGTCGTAGCCACGGGCCAGGGCGGCCTTGCAGGTGCGACTGTCGGGCGCCTTGCCGACATGCCAGTCGCCGGTGCCGGCGGAGGCCACCTGCACCAGATCACCCAGGCCTGCGGCCTCGAGCTGGTGGCGCAGCACGCCTTCGGCAGTCGGCGAGCGGCAGATATTGCCGAGGCAGACGAACAAAACGCGCATCAGGCCTCCAGCAAGCGCCGTACGCGCTCCAGGTCTTCAGGGGTGTCCACGCCCACGGCCGGCGCCTCGATGGCGTCGGCGACATGGATGCGCACGCCGTGCCACAGGGCGCGCAGCTGCTCCAGCGATTCGGCCTGCTCCAGCCAGCACGGGCCCCAGGCGACGAAGTCCTGGAGGAAGCCCACCCGGTAGGCGTACATGCCGATATGACGGCGATAAGGCACGCCTTCCGGCAACTGGTCGCGGTTGTGGGCGAAGGCATCGCGGGCCCAGGGCAGCGGCGCGCGGCTAAAGGTCAGGGCCAGGCCGTGCTTGTCGCTGACCACCTTGACCGCATTGGGGTTGAAGATGGTTTCCGGGGCGTGGATCGGCTCGGCCAGGGTGGCGATGCCAGCCTCCGGGTGCGCGGCGAGGTTGGCCGCCACCTGGTCGATGATCACCGGCGGAATCAGCGGCTCGTCGCCCTGCACGTTGACCACGATGGCATCGGCGGCCAGGCCCAGCTGGGCGGCCACCTCGGCCAGGCGATCGGTGCCCGACTCATGGTCGGCACGGGTCAGCAGCACCTCGGCGCCGAACGCCTGGCAGGCCTCGACGATGCTGGCATCGTCGGTGGCGATGACCACGCGGCTGGCGCCGCTCTTGCGCGCCTGCTCCCACACATGCTGGACCATCGGCTTGCCGGCGATCGGCAGCAATGGCTTGCCCGGCAGGCGCGTGGAACGCAGCCGGGCGGGAATCACCACGGTGAAGTCCAGGCTCATTTGTCCAGGCGCTCTTCGTCGGTCAGGGTGCGCGCCTCGCTTTCCAGCATCACCGGGATGCCGTCGCGGATCGGATAGGCCAGGCCCGCGCCCTTGCTGATCAGCTCGGTCTTGTCGGCGCTGAGCTTGAGCGGGCCCTTGGTGATCGGGCAGGCCAGGATATCGAGCAGTTTGGTGTCCATGGAGGTGTCCTTGCGACGGAAAATGAAAAAAGGCTCAGGGGCGGCCGGGCAGCAGGCGGTCGAGCTGGGCGTCGAACCAGGCGCTGAAGGCGGGCGTCGGCACGGCGTCGACCGCCAGGTACCACCAGTCGTCGGCGGCGAAGGGCCGGCATTTCACCGCATCCTTCTCGGTCATCACCAGCGGCAGCGGCGGGCTGAACGACAGCACTTCACGGCTGTAGGGCGCATGGTCGGCGAAAGGGTGCGGCACCGGCTGCCAGTGTAGCCCCAGCAGGGTGTTGAAGAAACGTTGCGGATTGCCGATGCCGGCCACGGCGTGCAGCGCCTGGCCAGGCGGGAACAGGTCGAGCTCGCGGCGCTCGCCGCTGCGCAGGTTGATCAGCGCCGAGGGTTGCAGGCGGAAGGCGAAGCCGTCGGCGCGGTCGGTCTCGGCGCCGTTGAACAGCACCGCGTCGGCCTCGCCCAAGCGCTCGGCCGGCTCGCGCAACGGGCCGGCCGGCAGGCAGCGGCGGTTGCCCAGGCCCCGGGCGGCGTCGATCAACACCAGCTCCAGGTCGCGAGCAAGGCGGTAATGCTGCATGCCGTCGTCGCACAGGATCAGGTCCGGCGCATCGCTGGCCAGCAAGGCCTGCACGGCACGGGAACGGTCGGGGTCGATCACCAGCGGCACGCCGGTGCGCTGGACGATCAGCAAGGGCTCGTCGCCGGCCTGTTGCGCAGGCTGGTCAGCCTGGACGCGCCAGGGATAGTGCGGCGGCTTGGCGCCATAGCCACGGCTGACCACGCCGACCTTGAGCCCCTGCCGGCGGCAGTGCTCGATCAGCCAGAGGATCATCGGTGTCTTGCCGGTACCGCCCACGGTGATATTGCCCACCACGATCACCGGTACCGGGGCACGGTAGCTGGGGCTTTCGCCACTGAGGAAGCGCGCGCGCTTGCGCATCACCACGCGCCGGTACAGGGCCTCCAGCGGCCGCAGCAGGGCCAGCGCCGGGTGCCCGGCGTACCAGGCGGCGAGCAGACGGTCGGCGAAGGCCATCAGGGCTTGCCCTGCGCGGCCTCGACGGTGGTCATGCGCAACTTGCTGAAGCCGAGCTTGCCGGCCGCGTCCATTGCGGTGATCACAGCCTGGTGCGGGGTCTTGCCGTCGGCGCTGATGGCCAGCGGCAGGGTGATGTCACCGCCGGATTCCTTCTCGATCGCCTCGGTCAGGGTGTCCAGGTCGCTCTTGGGCAGCAGGTGGTTGTTCACCGAGTACACGCCGTCGGCGCTGATGGTGATCTCCACCAGCTTGCCCTGGTCGGCCGGCGGCTGCTCGGCGCTGCTGGCCTCGGGCAACTCGACACGCAGCTGGGTCTCGCGGGTGAAGGTGGTGGTGACCACGAAGAACAGCAGCAGCACGAACACCACGTCGATCAACGACGCCAGGTTGATGTCGACGTTCTCGCGCTGGCGATTGCGCCGGAACTTCACGCCTTGCCTCCGGCCACTTCCACTTCGCGGTCGCCCTGCAGCACTTCCACCAGCTTGATCGCCTCCTGCTCCATGCCCACCACCAACTCATCGATGCGGCGCAGCAGGAAGCGGTGGAAGAACACCGCCGGGATACCGACCATCAGGCCGGCCGCGGTGGTGACCAGGGCCTTGGAGATACCCCCGGCCAGGACGGCGGCGTTGGCGGTCATCTGCGAGCCCATGAAGGCGCTGAAGATGTCGATCATGCCCAGCACGGTGCCCAGCAGGCCCAGCAGCGGGGCCATGGCGGCGATGGTGCCGAGGGTGCTGATGTAGCGTTCCAGCTCGTGGATGACCCGCGAGGCGGCCTCCTCGATGCACTCCTTCATGATCTCGCGGCCGTGGCGCGAGTTGGCCAGGCCCGCGGCGAGGATCTCGCCCAGCGGCGAGTCGGCGCGCAGGGCCTTGAGCTTGTCACTGGTGAGTTGCTTGTCCTTGATCCACATCCACACCTGGCCCAGCAGGTGCGGCGGGGTGACACGGCTGGCGCGCAGGGTCCACAGGCGCTCGATGACGATCGCCATGGCGGCGATCGAGCTCAGGATGATCGGCAGCATCATCCAGCCACCGGACTTGACCAATTCCCACACAGTTAGCATCCCCTCGGAAAAAGGCCGCCACTCTACCATAGGACCGCCTGGGGCTCATCTGCCGGAGGTCAGGGAAACGTTCGGTCCGCGTAATCGCATTAGGGTGGGAGCGGCGGTGCGCCGATGCGACTTGCCCCGCGATGGCGTCGGTTCAGCCCTCGTCAACCTCACGCCAGAACCGCCGCTCCCTGCGCACACCTTCCACCCCACCCCGACTCCCCAGCACCAACCGCAACGCCCCCTCCACCGCCGTGTCATGCACCACCACCCCGTGCCGGCGATAGCGCTCGATCACCTGCCCATGGGGATGCCCGAAACCATTGTGCCGCCCCCGGGAAATCAGCACCGCGCGCGGTGCCGTGGCCTGGACGAACGGCTCGCTGGACGACGTGCGGCTGCCATGGTGCGGCGCCTGCAACCAGTCCACCCGAGGATCGTCGGTCGCAGCCAGCCACGCACGCTCCGCGCCGGCCTCCATGTCCCCGGCCAGCAGCAAGCGCTCGCCATTGGCCTGCACCCGCAACACACAGGAACGCTCGTTGCTGGAAGCCCCCTGCGGCCAGTGCCAGAGCTCGAAATCGACGCCATCCCACTGCCAGCGCTCGCCACTGCGGCACAGCGAGGCCGCTTCCAGCCCGGCAACCTCGCCGGCCAGCACCCGCGCCACCGGCACCCCACGCCGCACCGCCGCCGCCCCACCGGCATGGTCGGCATGGCCATGGCTGATCAGCATCACATCCAGCGCGTTCACCCCAAGCTTGCGCAAGGTCGGCAGCACTACCGTCTCGCCCAGGTCCCTGCCACCCTGGGCCGGACCTGCGTCATACAGCAAGGCGTGATTGCGGGTGCGCAGCAGCACCGCCAGGCCCTGCCCCACATCCAGCTGCCAGACCTCCACTTGCCCCGCAGGCACCTGCTCGCGTGGTGCCCACAGCGCCAGCAGCATGACCGCGCCCGGCGCCCGCAACGGCACGCCCCGGGGCAGCAACACCAGCACGGCACCCAGGCACACCAGCAGCCAGGCCCACAAGGGCAGTGACTCAGGTATCCAGGCCGGCTGCAGCCCTGCCAATCGCGTCAACACGGCAAACAGCCCATCCAACGACAGCCCCGCCAGCCACAGCATCACCTCCCCCAGCCCAGGCACCGGCAGCAGGGCCGTACCCAGCAACGCCAACGGCAGCACGCCCCAGCTGAGCCACGGCACCGCCAGCAGATTGGCCAGCGGCGCGCTGAGACTGACGGGCAGCCCCAAGGCCAGCAGCACCGGCAGCAACCCCACGGCGATCACCCACTGGGCGCGGGTCCAGGCCTGCCAGGGCCGCCAGGCACCCAGCCGGGCGGCAAAACACAGCACCAGCACCGCCACGGCAGCGAACGACAGCCAGAAACCCGGCAACAGGCTGGCCAGCGGCTCGACCAGCAGCACGCCCGACAGCGCCATCAGCAACGGCACCCAGGCGCCCAGATGGCGAAAGCGCAAGCGCCAGAGCAGCACCACCGCCAGCATCAGGCACGCCCGCTGCACCGGCACGCCGAACCCCGCCAGCCAGCCGTAGGCCAATGCCGCCGCCATCGCCAGGCCACAGGCCCAGGGCACCCACGGCAACCACCGGGGCCAGGCCCCCAGGCGCGCCAGCCCCGCCACCAGCCCGTAGACCAATCCGGCCAGCAAGCCGATGTGCTGCCCGGAAATCACCAGCAGGTGTACCGTGCCGGTGGCCTGCAGCACCTGCCAGTCCTCCCGCGCCAGGCCTGCGCCATCCCCGAGCACCAGGGCGGCCAACGCCGCCTCCCGGCCATGGGCATCGGTGGCCAGCAGGCGCTGGCGCAGGCCGTCGCGCCAACTGCTGGCCTCCTCGCCCTGGCGCGTACCGGCCTTGACCGTGCCGGTGGCACCGACCCGCCGCGCCAACAGCGTGGCCTCCTGATCCGGGCCATGGGGGTTGAGCAGGCCCTGCGGCCAACGCAGGTTGACCGCCAGCCGCCAGTGCTCCCCCGCTCGCAGCGGCGGCCCCTCGAACCAGCTCAATTGCACCCGCTGCGGCAACCGCGCCCGGCGTGACTGCGGCTGCTCCAGCTCGAAACGCACGCCGCGCTCGGTACGGGTCGGCAGGCCGACCACCCGTCCCTCCAGCCACAGCGTGCGGCCATCCAGCGTGGCAGGCAGGCGGTCGTCCAGGGCCTGCTGCGCCGACCAGCAGGCCCAGCACACACCCAGCGCCAACCAACCCAACGGCCAGGCCCGGGTACGCAGGCTGGCAACGGCCAGCAAGAGCAATGGAATCAGCCATCCGACCGGTGGCAGGGTAGGTAGAAAACGCAGGCTCAGCAGCCCGAGCACCAGCGCCAGCATCCCTGTGCGCATGAGATAGAGCTCCAGAAGCGAAAACGGCCCCTGAGGCTTAGCCGATTGGCGGGAGAAACCTGCTAAACAATTGTCACAAACTCTGAACGAGGCTGCGCTTCAATCAAGGCATACTGACGCCCTTCAACCCTGCCGGGAGCCCACATGCCGCGCCGTCTGTTCAAACGCTACATGCCGGACCCGACCAGCATCCGCGAACACAAGTCCTTACGCTTTTTCGGCAAGCTGCTGCACGACCCCAACCTGTGGCACCTGAATCGCCATTCGGTGGCGCGGGCCATGGGCGTCGGCCTGTTCGCGGCGCTGATCCCGATCCCCATGCAGATGCTGCTGGCCGCCGCGCTGGCGATCCCGGTGCGCGGCAACCTGCCGATCGCGGTGAGCCTGGTGTGGCTGACCAACCCGCTGACCATGCCGCCGGTGTTCTTCGTCACCTACATGACCGGCGCCTGGCTGCTGCAGGTGCCGCCGCGCACGCTGCCCGACGAGATCACCGTCGACTGGGTCACCGACCAGCTGGCGACAATCTGGCAACCGTTCCTGCTGGGCTCGGTGGTATGCGGGGTGGTGCTCGGCGTGCTCGCCTACTTCACCACCATGGGCTACTGGCGCTGGTGGGTGGGCCGGCAGTGGCGCCGGCGCCAGTGCCGTTGTGCCCTCACCCGCAGCTCAGGCACGCATGCCGCGGCCGCTGACCAGCAGGCGCACGCACAGCAGGTAGAGCAGCGCGGTGGCCACCAGCATGAAGCTGATCGCCGTGCCGATGCTGATGTCCGACACCCCTAGGATGCCGTAGCGGAACGAGTTGACCATGTGCAGCACGGGGTTGGCCAGCGACACGGTCTGCCAGAACGGCGGCAGCAGGTTGATCGAGTAGAACACCCCGCCCAGGTAGGTCAGCGGCGTCAGCACGAAGGTCGGGATGATCGAGATGTCGTCGAAGTTGCGCGCGAACACCGCGTTGACGAAGCCCAGCAGCGAGAAGATGGTCGCGGTCAGCAGCACCACGACGAGGGTCACGCCCAGGTGATGCACCTGCAGGTGGGTGAAGAACAGCGACAGGATGGTCACGATCACCCCCACCGCCAGCCCGCGCAGCACGCCGCCCAGCACATAGCCGACGAGGATGGTGTGCGGCGACACCGGCGATACCATCAGTTCCTCGATGGAGCGCTGGAACTTGCTGCCGAAGAAGCTCGACACCACGTTGCCGTAGGAGTTGGTGATCACCGACATCATGATCAGCCCCGGCACGATGTACTCCATGTAGGTGAAGCCGCCCATGTCGCCGATCTGCCGGCCGATCAGGTTACCGAAGATCACGAAGTACAACACCATGGTGATCGCCGGCGGCAGCAGGGTCTGCGGCCAGATACGCAGGAAGCGCCGCACTTCGCGGTAGACGATGGTGTTCAGGGCGACCCAGTTGGTGCGCAGTTCCACACTCATACGGCCACCTTCGACAGGTTCTTTTCCACCAGGGACACGAACAGCTCCTCGAGTCGGTTGGTCTTGTTGCGCAGGCTCTGCACCTCGATGTGCTTCAGCGCCAGCTGGCCGAACAGCGCGGTGATGCCGATGTCCTTGTCCACCTGCACCTCCAGGGTGTGCGGGGTGATCAGGCGGCACGGGTAACCCTGCAGCTCAGGCGCGGCGGGCAGGTCGTGCTTGAGGTCGAGGACGAAGGTCTCGACGTGCAGCTTGCCCAGCAACTGGCGCATGCTGGTGTTCTCGACGATGGTGCCGTGGTCGATGATGCCGATGTTGCGGCACAGCTGCTCGGCCTCCTCGAGGTAGTGGGTGGTGAGGATGATGGTGATGCCCTTCTGGTTGAGCTCGGTGAGGAAGCTCCACATCGAACGGCGCAGTTCGATGTCCACCCCGGCGGTCGGCTCGTCGAGGATCAACAGGCGCGGCTCGTGGATCAGCGCCCGGGCGATCATCAGCCGGCGCTTCATGCCGCCGGACAGCGAACGCGACGGCACGTCGCGCTTGTCCCACAGCCCGAGCTGCGTCAGGTACTGCTCGGCGCGCTCCTTGGCCACCTTGGGCGGGATGCCGTAGTAGCCGGCCTGGGTGACGACGATGTCGAAGGTCTTCTCGAACTGGTTGAAGTTGAACTCCTGGGGCACCACGCCCAGGCAGCGCTTGAGCGCCGCAGGCTCGCGGTCCAGGTCGTGGCCGAACACGTTGACCGTGCCGCTGGTCTTGTTCACCAGGGTCGAGAGAATGCCGATGGTGGTGGACTTGCCGGCGCCGTTGGGGCCGAGCAAGGCGAAGAAGTCGCCTTCGGAAACGTCCAGGTCGATGCCCTTGAGGGCCTGGAAACCGTTGCCGTAGGTCTTGGTCAGCTGTCGGATGGACAGGGCGGAACTCATAGCGGGTCGGGTACCGAGAAAAGGGTGCGGGACACGCCAGGTGAAGTCACTGGCGCAGTGAGTGCGGCCATGGTGCAAGGGCTGGCCGCACAAGTACAGTCACATGTATCGATAGTGACTATCGAAGTGGCGTCACGTCAGGGCGCTCATCACCCCCGCCTGGTAGGCCGGGCGTTGCTTGAGGCGCTCGTACCAGGCTTGGAGGTGGTGCATGGCCGGGCGTTCAATCGGCATTTCGAACCAGGCGTAGATGAAGCTGCCCAGGGGAATGTCGCCCATGCCGATCTGCTCGCCGGAGAGGTACGGCTGCCTGGCCAGGGTCTCGTCGGCGATGGCCAGCAACTGGGCGCATTGCTTGTGCGCGGCGTTGATCGCCACCCAGTCGCGCTGGTCCTCGGGGGTGCGCAGCAGGCCCCAGAACAGCGGGCGGAACGGGCCGGCGAAGGACGAGGTGGTCCAGTCCATCCACTTGTCGGCCAGGGCGCGCCGGCGCGGGTCGTCGAGGTACCAGCCTTGTTCTTCGCCGTACTCGGCGCACAGGTAGCGCACGATGGTGTTGGACTCCCACAGCACCAGGTCGCCGTCTTCGAGCATGGGCACCAGGCCGTTGGGGTTCAGGGCACGGTAGTGCGGCTCGTTGACCACGCCGAAGGCGCCGCCGGCATCGATGGACTCGAAGTCCAGGCCCAGCTCGTGGGCGATCCACAACGCCTTGCGCACATTGCTCGAATTCTTGCGGCCCCAGATCTTCAGCATGGCAACGTCCTTAATGAATGCGGGAGGGGGGTCAGTCTACTCCAAGCGGTGGGCGGTGCCAGTGAAACCGGGGGGCTGCTTTGCGGCCCTTTCGCGACACAAGGCCGCTCCCACAGGGACGTGCCATGGCAGAACCAGTACATATCCTGTGGGAGCGGCCTTGTGTCGCGAAAGGGCTGCGCAGCAGCCCCGGCGATCTCAAAGACTGTCAGACATTTCCGAACCTGAAACCAAATGCTTCAGCCAGCAAAGCTTGGGAACTATCCTACGCACTTGCCGGAAGCCGCCGCGTTGTCGGGGAAATACCCCGGGGATAACTTCATCGGGTCGCCCAATTGGGTGACCGGGTGTGAGAAACCCGATTTCCACAACGGTAACGCGCCTCCGTCATGGTGGCCGTGTACGGGCAGACTTCGGTCTGGCCGGGTTTACCTTGTGGCCCGGATTTCTCACCCCGTACATGGCTGCCACCTTGATCTCGTGAGAAAGGATGCGGGTGGTGGTTACTCGTAACCACAAGGAAGCTCGACCATGAAAAAAATCGTCCCAGACCCACCCCGTCTCTGCCACTTCATCACCATCCGCCCCACCCTCCCCCGCGACGACGCCATGGCCGCCGCCGTCGAAGTGGCCACCGCCATCTCCGACGTCCTCGACATCTACTTCAAGACCGAGCCCGGCGAAGTCCAGGACCGCCTGTTCATCGCCAGCGACTACCTCGGCCAGCTCGCCTGCGCCCTGCTCGAGCACAAACCGCAGGTGCAGCCATGAGCCGCGGGCATACCGCGGGCCGCACCACCTGCCTGGACCTGTTCAAGGTCGAGCCGGGTGTTACCTTCGAAGACGCCTTCAGCGAGTTGTCGGTGCTGCTCGGCTGCATCCGCCACCTGACCTGCGAGGCGGAGATGGAAGGCGACCTGCTGGCCGGCAGCTCGGCGCGGATCCTCAGCGCCATGGCCAAGGCGCTGATCGATGACATGGAGGTGGGGTTGAACCGCTCCAGATGATCTGATGACCGCATCGCGGGGCAAGCCCGCTCCCACGCCCACATTGCATATCTGGCGTGGAAGCGGGCTTGCCCCGCGATGACTGCATGACATTCCCTACCGAACTCCCAGCGCCCCACCCTGTCATCTCCTAGGCAGGCCATCCACCCCAACACGTCTAAGCTCTGTGGATCGGCCCCCCGCCCCCGCTTCCAAGGAGGAAGAATCATGCTGCTGTTGTGGTTGCTGGTCCTGGTGCTAGGCGCCGCGTATCTGCTGCACCGGCGCCTGGCGCCCCTGCAGATCCTCGCGGCCATCGCCGCGTACACCCTGCTGATGGGCATCTTCAGCACCGCGCCAGGCTGGCTGCTGGCGCTGATCTGGGTAGTGATCGCCGCCAAGGCGGCCTTCTTCGCCCTGCCGGAGCTGCGCCGTAAACTATTCACCGCGCCAATGTTCAACTGGTTCCAGCGTACCCTGCCGCCAATGTCGCAGACCGAGCGCGAAGCCATCGACGCCGGCACCGTGTGGTGGGACGGCCACCTGTTCAGCGGCCGCCCCGACTGGAACACCCTGCTCGACTACGACGCGCCCAGGCTCACCGAGGAGGAACAGGCCTTCATCGACGGCCCCACCGAGCAGCTGTGCGCCATGGTCAGCGACTGGCAGATCGGCCAGGACCTCGACCTGCCGCCGCAAGCCTGGGACTTCATCAAGCAGCACGGCTTCTTCGCCCTGATCATCCCCAAGGAATATGGCGGCAAGGGCTTCTCGGCCTACGCCCACTCCCAGGTGGCGATGAAACTGGCCACCCGCAGCGGCGACCTGGCCTCCACGGTGATGGTGCCCAACTCGCTGGGCCCGGCCGAACTGCTGCTGCACTACGGCACTGACGAGCAACGCAGCCACTACCTGCCGCGCCTGGCCCGTGGCGACGACATCCCCTGCTTCGCCCTCACCGGCCCCCTGGCCGGCTCCGACGCCGGGGCCATGCCCGACACCGGCGTCATCTGCAAAGGCCAGTGGCAGGGTGAAGACGTCATCGGCCTGCGCCTGAACTGGGAGAAGCGCTACATCACCCTCGGCCCGGTCGCCACCCTGCTGGGCCTGGCCTTCAAGGCCTACGACCCCGACCACCTGCTGGGCGAGCAGACCGAGCTGGGCATCAGCCTGGCGCTGATCCCCACCGACCTCCCCGGCGTGGAGATCGGCCGACGCCACCTGCCACTGGGGGCCGCGTTCATGAACGGCCCCAACAGCGGCAAGGACGTATTCGTGCCGCTCGATTGCCTGATAGGCGGCCAGGCCATGCTCGGCAAGGGCTGGATGATGCTGATGAACTGCCTGTCGGTGGGCCGCTCGATCTCCCTGCCGGCGGTCGGCACGGGCGCGGCCAAGTACACAAGCCTCGTCACCGGCCAGTACGCCCGGGTGCGCGAACAGTTCAACGTGCCGCTGGCCGCCTTCGAAGGCATCCAGGAATCCCTGGCGCGCATCGGCGGCAACGCCTGGCTGATGGACAGCGCCCGCCTGCTCACCGCCAAGGCCGTGGACCTCGGCGAAAAGCCCTCGGTGCTGTCGGCGATCCTCAAGTACCACCTCACCGAGCGCGGCCGCGAATGCATCCAGCACGCCATGGACGTGCACGGCGGCAAGGGCATCATCATGGGCCCGAACAACTACCTGGGCCGCAACTGGCAAGGCGCGCCGATCTTCATCACCGTCGAGGGGGCGAACATCCTGTCGCGCAACCTGATGATCTTCGGCCAGGGCGCGATCCGCTGCCACCCGTTCGTGCTCAGGGAAATGGCCCTGGCCGGGCGCGAGGACCACGACCAGGCGCTGAACGAGTTCGACGACCTGTTGCTGCAGCACATCCTGTTCGCCGCCGGCAACGCCGCCAGCACGCTGGTGCTGGGTTTGGGCCTGGGGCATTTCGAGAAGGTCCCGGGCGATGCCCTGAGCCAGGGCTACTTCCGCGCCCTCAACCGCCAGGCGGCGGCGTTCGCCCTGTTGGCCGACCTGTCGATGATGCTGCTGGGCGGCGCGCTCAAGCGCCGCGAACGCCTGAGCGCCCGGCTGGGCGATGTGCTCAGCTACCTGTACCTGTCCAGTGCCGCGCTCAAGCGCTATCACGACCTCGGCTCGCCCGAGCACCTGCGCCCGCTACTGCGCTGGGCGCTGGAGGAAAGCCTGGGGCAGGCCGAGAAAGCGCTGGACGCGTTGCTCGACAACTTCCCCAACCGCTTCCTGGGCTGCGCCCTGCGGGTGCTGGTGTTCCCGTTCGGCCGCCGGCATACCGGGCCCAGCGATGAGCTGGATGCCGAGGTAGCGGCGCTGATCGGCCGACGCAAAGGCGACCCGGCGCTGGAAGAGCTGCTGGCGGGCTGCTTCAGGCCTCAGGCCGACGGCGACCCGGTGGCCGCGCTGCAGACGGCCTGCGATCTGCTGGACGATGCCGCCCCGCTGCACAAGGCACTGCATCAGGCGGTCAAGGAAGGCAAGGTGCAGGTGGCACCGGGGCAGTCGGTAATCGACGCTGCCGTCGAAGCCGGCGTCTTGCAGGCCGAGGAAGGCCAGCGCCTGCATCAGGCCGAGCAAGCGCGGCGGGTGGTGATCGACGTGGATGCGTTCGACAAGGATGTGCTGCTGCCCGAGGCAGGCAAAGTGCGCTGAGCATTGGTCGACCGCATCGCGGGGCAAACCCGCTCCCACGCCAAATATGCGAATGGCGTGGGAGCGGGCTTGCCCCGCGATGAGGCCAGCACAGGCAGCTACGCTGCCAGCCTATGCAAAACCGGCGTATACTCCGCCCCCCGTTTCAACCACCCCGAGGACCGCCGCCATGGCCAACCCCCACCTGGAATACCACCTGCAACTGCTCCACCATCTGCGCACCATCCTGGCCGCGCTGGGTGAAGCCGAACAGGTCCCGGAGGAAAGCCACGCCCTGTTCCTCGAGCGCTTCGACGAACTGCTCACACTGCTGCCCCAGGACCCACTGGAAAGCCAGTACCTGGGCCAGGACCTGATCTGCCAGGTGATCCAGCGTTATCCGCAGATCGCCCATCTGGTGCCGCGTGACCTGCTGTGGTTCTTTGGCGGGGATTGCTTGCATTTCATGCCGGATGACGAGCTGGAGCTTTACCAGACGCTGGAAGAGCGACGCTACGAGGCAGAGCAGAACGGCGAAGCGTTTGATTGGCACCAAGAAAAGCAACTACTAGCCAAGCCTGCTCAGGGTGATATTCACTGATGTAGATGCATCCCGGCCCCATTTGGGCCGGGAACCCTAATCACCTGAGCGGGACAAGTGAATTCACTCCGCCAGATCACGATCTAGCAAATCAGGGGGAATCCTAGCCTTACCCCCGAAAAAATGATGCGCCGAAGAACATAAGAACTCTGCTTCCAGTCGAAGTCGTTCTACCTGCGAAGGGGGCTGTTGCCCTTTACTTTCTTCATAACGCCTCCACGCATCGACCGCCCGTTTACATATCTCCAGCTGGACTTCCAAATCCGTCTTTTCGATCGTCACGGTCATTGCTCCTTCCTTGTTCAAGGCAGAATGGAGTGGGATCAGGCGCGCCCAACATTCTCCCCCGACAGAGTAATAACTGATGGTATAAGTACGAACATCGGGCACGTAACGAGTAGCGCCATGTCGTTGTACGCCCTCAGACGACATTATCCAACTAGCAAAATTGATAGGTGTGCTGAGCCAGCTCGCCCCAAAAACCAACCACGCGAGCAAAAAAAAACGCCACTTCAAACGAAGTGGCGTTTTCAATGTGGAGCGGGAAACGAGACTCGAACTCGCGACCCCGACCTTGGCAAGGTCGTGCTCTACCAACTGAGCTATTCCCGCAGGGTGAAGCTTTACCGCATGTGGCGTGAAGCGCCTTGACGACCTTCACCACCTGCACCGCTGAGAACGATGCGTTGAAACTGGAGCGGGAAACGAGACTCGAACTCGCGACCCCGACCTTGGCAAGGTCGTGCTCTACCAACTGAGCTATTCCCGCAAACATGGCGTCCCCTAGGGGACTCGAACCCCTGTTACCGCCGTGAAAGGGCGGTGTCCTAGGCCACTAGACGAAGGGGACTAAGCCGACGCTTTTCAGCGCACCAGAACATGAACCTCACGATTCAGCCTGGATTTTCTTTTCCTGCCCTGCCGAAGCAGTGCCGGAGAAACTGGAGCGGGAAACGAGACTCGAACTCGCGACCCCGACCTTGGCAAGGTCGTGCTCTACCAACTGAGCTATTCCCGCAATGTGGCGTCCCCTAGGGGACTCGAACCCCTGTTACCGCCGTGAAAGGGCGGTGTCCTAGGCCACTAGACGAAGGGGACACGCTGCTCGCATTACCTTTTAAAGTACTGCATGCTTTCACTCCCTGCCGCGTTTCGCTGTGTGCTTTACGCTGCAAGTGGCGCGCATTCTATGGATGCCTTGGAAGGTCGTCAACCCCTTTGTAGAAATTTATTTAAATCAATGACTTCCCGTCGTCATGGCGGTGGTGCAGGATGCGTCCGGGGATTGGCGTTGCTTTTCTGACGTTGGCTCGGCAAGCTCGTAGCGATATGCCACTATCTGTAGGTTTTGGATTACGCGCCGATACATATAGACAAGGCTTGGCCCATCGCGAGGCAAGTCGCATCGGCGCACCGCCGCTCCCACGCATATCTACAGATATGAGGGAGCGCAGGCTGTTCCGCCAGGCTGCACTGTTCGCTTTCGGGCGGACTCACTACACTCTCGATAGATGCAAAACTTCTTCATGAGGCGTTAACGGTGACACCACTTCTGATCACCCTGCTTATCGTTGCGGGTATCGCGCTGCTGATCGTGATCGGCTACCTCAACAATGTGGTCGAGAACGGCAAGCTCGAGCGTGCACGGCTCAAGGTCGAGCTGGCCGACCGCCTGCGCCGCTGCGGCGAAATCACCGAGACCTTCCCCGGGCAGTTCATGACGCCCGCGCTCAAGCTGCTGCTGACCCGCCTGGAACTGAACCTCAATCAGCGCCAGCTGGCCCTGGACAAGCACAGTGGCGACCTCAAGGCGCGCATCGCCGAGCTGGAAGGGCTGATCGCCCAAGGCGAGAGGATACCGGTCAGTAACCCGCCCTCGCCCATCCAGACCGAGGTAAAGGCCAAGGACGTGCGCTTTTTGCTGGAACTGCTGCACAACCAGATCGTGCGTGCCACCCAGGAAGGCTTCCTGGCGACCAACGAAGGCAAGTATTGGGTCAAGGAAATCCGTCATATCCTCGTGCTGCTGCATATCGAGTTCTTCAACAACCTCGGCCAGCAGGCCCTGCAGCAGAACCAGCCAGGCCAGGCGCGCCTGGCCTTCGAGCGTGGCGTGCAGTACCTGCGCAAGCAACCTGAGCCCAAGCAGTATGAAGAGCAGCTGACTTACCTTGAGAAACTGCTGAACCGGGCCAATGCCCAGGTGCTGGACCAGATGGAACCGGCGGAGAATGAACAGAACGCGCTGACCCAGGGGCTCAAGACCGACGAGGATGAGACCTGGAAGAAGAAGGTCATCTACGACTGACAGCGCTGGCTCTATCGCGGGGCAAGCCCGCTCCCACGACCCAAAAGAAAGGGGCCTTCGCAGGCCCCTTCTTCATTTCAGCAATCGGTCAACGCGAGGAACACCTCGACCAACCGCTCCAGCCCTGCCTGGTCGGCCTCGCTGAAGCGCGCCAGCTTCGGGCTGTCCAGGTCGAGCACGCCGATCAGCCTTCCGGCCTTGACCAACGGAATCACCAGTTCGCTGTTGGACGCGCTGTCACAGGCGATATGCCCGGGAAACGCGTGCACGTCCTCGACCCGCTGGGTCGTGCGGGTGGCCGCCGCGGCGCCGCATACACCCCGACCGAACGGGATGCGCACGCACGCCACCTGGCCCTGGAACGGGCCGAGCACCAGCGCTTCGTTGCGGTTGATATAGAAGCCCGCCCAGTTCAGGTCCTCTACCTGGTTGTAGAGAAACGCCGAGAACTGCGCGGCGTTGGCGATGAAGTCGCGCTCGTCGGCGAACAGCGCCTGCACTTGCGCGGCCAGCAGGTCGTAGCCGTCGAGGCCTTGGCCACTGGCGTTGAGGTCGATCATTTATTTCTGCTCCAGCAATTGCAGCCCGACCCAGTAGCGGGCGAACTGATAGGCACAACGGCCATTACGGTTACCGCGGCCGGTGGCCCAGCGCACGGCGAGGATGTCGAGCGCTTCGCTGCGCTGCCACTGCAGCCCGGCCGGGCGCGCCAGCTGGCCGATCCAGTGCTCGACCACGTTGAGGAAGTGCTCCTGGCTGAACGGGTAGAACGACAGCCACAGGCCGAAGCGGTCGGACAGGGCGATCTTGTCCTCCACCGCTTCGTTGGGGTGCAGCTCGCCGTCGACCATCTTCCAGTTCTCGTTGTCGCTCTGCTTCTCCGGCACCAGGTGGCGGCGGTTGGAGGTGGCGTATAGCAGCACGTTGTCCGGGGCCTGTTCCAGCGAGCCGTCGAGCACGCTCTTGAGCACCCGGTAATCGCCCTCCCCGGCTTCGAACGACAGGTCGTCGCAGAACAGGATGAAGCGTTGTTCAAGTTTTTGCAGTTGCTCGACCACCCGTGGCAGGTCGGCCAGGTGGTCGCGCTCGATTTCAATCAGGCGCAGGCCCTGGCCCGCATGCTCGGCCAACAGCGCCCGCACCAGCGACGACTTGCCGGTGCCGCGCGAGCCCCACAGCAGGGCGTGGTTGGCCGGCATGCCGTTGATGAACTGGTGGGTATTGCGGCCCAGCTGTTCGCGCTGCTGGTCGACACCGATCAGGTCGGACAGGCGGATGTCGAGGCTGACCTCCAGCGGCATCAGGTAGCCGCTGCGGCCGTCGCGTTGCCAGCGGGCGGCCAGGGTACGGGTCCAGTCGATGTCCGGGCGTGGGGCAGGCAGCAGGGGTTCGAGGCGGGCGAGGACCGATTCGGCACGGTCGAGAAAAGCATTGAGACGGGCGTCCATGACGACTCCTATTGATTTCAGTTTTTTGGGGCCGCAGCGGCCCTTAATCGACGATCAACTGAAATGAACAGACAGACCCGCCAGCAGCCAGGGCTGATCGGCTATGCTTGCGCAGCGCACGGAGCAAGTAACCGGCTTGGGACCCATGGATATCAAGTTCACCAATCGCCTGTCATACAAGCAAGCCCGGTTGACAGTCCTGGTCGGCTTCATCCTGGGAACATTGCTCAGTCTCATCCAGATCGGCATCGATTATGCCAGCGAAGACGCGTCCATCAACCGTGAAATTCAGGCACTGCTGAAGATCAGCCACGACACGGCCTCGCGCATCGCCTACAACATCGACACGGAGCTGGCCCAGGAGCTGACCGGCGGCCTGCTGAAATCGCCGGCGCTGATCCGCGCGCGGCTGATCGACAACAACGACACGGTGCTGGCCGATGTACAGCGCCCGAGCATGGAAAGCCGCTACCGGGCGCTGTCGGACTTCCTGTTCGGCGAGCAGCGCCAGTTCCAGGACCGGCTGTTCCTCGCCCATATGCCCGATGAATACCTTGGCACCCTTTACCTGGATGTCGACACCTACACCTTCGGCGCACGCTTCCTCGACCGCGCCGGGGTCACCCTGGTCAACGGTTTCGCCCGCAGCCTGGTGCTTACCGGCATCCTCCTGGGGCTGTTCTACCTGATGCTGACCAAGCCACTGGTGACGGTGATCGGCGCACTCAGCGGCAACGATGCGCGCACGCCCAGGCAGAACCGGGTGGACTGCCCCAAGGGCCACGAGAACGACGAGATCGGCGTGCTGGTGCGGGTCGCCAACCAGCAGTTCGTCAGCATGGCCACCGAGATCCAGCAGCGGCGCACCGCCGAGAACCGCCTGACCCAGTACCTCAACGAGCTGGAAGACATCGTCTCGGCACGCACCAACGAGCTCAAGGCCAGCAACAGCCGCCTGAGCCTGTCCAACCAGGAGCTGGACGAGGCGCGCCAGCGCGCCCTGGACATGGCCCAGGCGCGCGCCGCCTTCCTGGCCAACATGAGCCACGAGATCCGCACGCCGCTCAACGGCATGCTGGGCATGATCGCCCTGGCCCTGGACAGCGGCCTGGCGCCCGAGCAGCGCCAGCAGCTGTCGATCGCCCATGACTCGGGCAAGGTGCTGGTGGAGTTGCTCAACGATATTCTTGACCTGTCCAAGTTCGATGCCGGCCAGCTGGAGCTCGAGCGCATTCCGTTCGACCTTGGCGCGATGGTCGAAGACACCGCCAACCTGCTGTCGCAAAATGCCGCGCCCAGTGTCGAGCTGACCTGCCTGGTCGCCCCGGACTTTCCCAGCACGGTGCTGGGTGACCCCACCCGGGTGCGGCAGATCGTCAGCAACCTGTTGTCCAACGCCCTCAAGTTCACCCGTTTCGGCCGCGTCGATGTGCGCCTGAGCAGCATCGTCGGCGGCGTCCGCCTGGAGGTGAGCGACACCGGTATCGGCATCCCCGAGGAGGCCCAGGCGCGGATCTTCCAGCCGTTCACCCAGGCCGGCGCCGGCATCACCCGCCAGTATGGCGGCACCGGCCTGGGCCTGGCCCTGACCCGCAACCTGTGCCAGGCCATGCAGGGGCATCTGCATATCCATTCCGAAACCGGCTTCGGCAGCCGGTTCAGCGCCGACCTGCCGCTACCGGCACACACCGCGGCGATCCCGCCGGCGCCGCTGAGCGGGCGGGTGGTGGCCCTGGGCAACCCCGGCAGCGGCCTGGCCGAGCTGCTGCAGGGGCTGCTGCCACGCTGGGGGCTGGAATACGCGCGCCACGAGAACGCCAGCGAACTGACAGGCACGGCCGTCGACCTGCTGATCACCGACGATCTGGACCACGTGCTCGACCTGCGCCCGGCCATCGAGGCGCCAATCCTGCTGGTGACCGCCTACGGCAATTTCCTGCCCGCCGAGCAGGCCGAGCAGCTGGCGCCCCTGCAACAACTGGCCCGCCCCCTGGCGCGCAACGCTCTGTACCAGACCCTGCGCCGCACCTTGCAGGGCGAGCCCAACGCGCCCCTGCCCCACGAGGTGCCGGCCTCGCGCGAGCTACGGGCGCGCATCCTGCTGGTGGAGGACAACCCGGTGAACCAGCTGGTGGCCAAGGGCATGCTGGGCAAGCTCGGCTGCCAGGTACAGGTGGCCGCCCACGGCCAGGAGGCCCTGGACTGTCTGGAGCAAGGCAGCTTCGACCTGGTGCTGATGGACTGCAACATGCCGGTGATGGATGGCTACGAGGCCAGCCGGCGCATCCGCCAGAGCAGCCGCTGGCCGGAGCTGCCGATTGTCGCGCTGACCGCCAACGCCATGCCTGAGGAGCGCGAGCGCTGCCGCGCCGCGGGCATGAACGACTACCTGGCCAAGCCGTTCCGCCGCGAGGAACTGCTGGCGCTGATCGAGCACTGGGTGCCGGTCAGCGGTTGAGCAGCGGCTCGATCGCCGATTTCAGCGCCTCGGGCTTGGTGGTCGGGGCGAAGCGGCTGACCTTGCCGGTGCGCGGGTCGACCAGGAACTTGGTGAAGTTCCACTTGATCTTCTGCGTGCCCAGCACGCCCGGCGCGCGGCGCTTGAGCTCGGCGAACAGCGGGTGGGCACCGGGGCCGTTGACCTCGACCTTGCGAAACAGCGGGAAACTCACGCCGAAGTTGAGCTCGCAGAACTGCGCGATCTCGCGGGCGTCGCCCGGCTCCTGCTTGCCGAACTGGTTGCAGGGGAAGCCCAGCACCACCAGGCCCTGGTCACGGTAGGCCTGCCACAGGCGTTCGAGGCCCTTGTACTGCGGGGTGAAACCGCACTGGCTGGCGGTGTTGACCACCAGCAGCGCCTTGCCGGTGAAGTCGCCCAGCACTTTCTGTTCGCCACCGAGGGTGACGCAGGGGATGTCCAGCAGCGCATCGGCCATGTTCGCTCTCCGTCAATCGCGTGGCTTGAGGTCCAGGCACACCGAGTTGATGCAGTAGCGTAGCCCGGTCGGCGGCGGGCCGTCGGGAAATACATGGCCCAGGTGGGCGTCGCACCGGGCGCAGGTGACTTCGGTGCGGATCATGCCGTGGGAGGTGTCGCGGATCTCGATCATCGCGGCCTCGTCGATCGGCGCGTAGAAGCTCGGCCAGCCGCAGCCGGAATCGAACTTGGTCTTGGCGTCGAACAGCGGCAGGTCACAGCAGACGCAGTGGTAGATGCCGTCGCCGCGCTCGCTGTTGTACTTGCCGCTGAACGGCCGCTCGGTGCCCTTGAGCCGGCACACCTGGTACTGGTCCGGATCGAGCATGGCGCGCCATTCGTCCAGGGTTTTGTCGATCTTTTGCATGATTGAACCTCGGCAGGCTGATTTTCACCTCGCACCGGCTTTTCCCTGGCGCGGGTGGCACGTATATTAGTTGGCTTCGTGTGCAAGGCAGCCAGTCTGGCACCCGCTTCCCGCCCTTTCAAACCTTTCGAGCAAGGGCGGCGCGTATTCTCACTCGGGATCTCATCATGCAGTTCAGCAAATCGAACAAGCTCGCCAATGTCTGCTACGACATTCGCGGCCCAGTGCTCAAGCACGCCAAACGCCTGGAAGAGGAAGGCCACCGCATCCTCAAGCTGAACATCGGCAACCCGGCGCCGTTTGGTTTCGAGGCGCCGGACGAGATCCTCCAGGACGTGATCCGCAACCTGCCCACCGCCCAGGGCTACAGCGACTCCAAGGGCCTGTTCAGCGCGCGCAAGGCGGTGATGCAGTACTGCCAGCAGAAGGAAATCGAAGGCGTCACCATCGAGGACATCTACCTGGGCAACGGCGTCTCCGAGCTGATCGTGATGTCGATGCAGGCGCTGCTCAACAACGGCGACGAGGTGCTGATCCCGGCGCCTGACTACCCGCTGTGGACCGCCGCGGTGAGCCTGGCCGGCGGCAAGCCGGTGCACTACCTGTGCGACGAGCAGGCCGACTGGTTCCCGGACCTGGACGACATCAAGGCCAAGATCACCCCGAACACCAAGGCCCTGGTGATCATCAACCCGAACAACCCGACGGGCGCGGTGTACTCCAGGGAGCTGCTGCTGGGCATGCTGGAGCTGGCGCGCCAGCACAACCTGGTGGTGTTCTCCGACGAGATCTACGACAAGATCCTCTATGACGAGGCCGTGCACATCAGCACCGCGTCGCTGGCCCCGGACCTGCTGTGCCTGACCTTCAACGGCCTGTCCAAGTCGTACCGGGTGGCGGGCTTCCGCTCCGGCTGGCTGATCATCTCCGGGCCCAAGCACCACGCCCAGAGCTACATCGAAGGCATCGACATGCTGGCCAACATGCGCCTGTGCGCCAACGTGCCGGCCCAGCACGCGATCCAGACCGCCCTGGGCGGCTACCAGAGCATCAACGACCTGGTGCTGCCACCGGGCCGCTTGCTCGAGCAGCGCAACCGCACCTACGAGCTGCTCAATGCCATCCCCGGGGTAAGCTGCGTCAAGCCGATGGGCGCGCTGTACGCGTTCCCGAAGATCGACCCGAAGGTCTGCCCGATCTTCAACGACGAGAAGTTCGTGCTTGACCTGCTGCTGTCGGAAAAGCTGCTGATCGTCCAGGGCACGGCGTTCAACTGGCCGTGGCCGGACCACTTCCGCGTGGTGACGCTGCCACGGGTGGATGACCTGGAACAGGCCATTGGCCGGATTGGTAACTTCCTGCGGACCTATTCGCAGTAACACGGCCCCGAGGTAGGAGCGAGCCTTGCCGAGGCGTCGGACCGGCCGCTCCTACCCCCTTACATCCTGCAACGCTCTATCCCACAGCCCTCTCGGCATCCTCTGCCATACTCCTCGCGTACACAGTTTGAAATAGTCGCCCGGTTGAATAGCCGCGCCCTCCCCCTTATATACCCCGCAGTACGCAACGAACTTATCCGTCAGGAGAACGTAACAACCATGATGCGCATTCTGTTGTTTGTAGCCACCAACCTCGCGGTGGTGCTGGTTGCAAGCATTACCCTGAGCCTGTTCGGCTTCAACGGGTTCATGGCGGCCAACGGGGTTGACCTCAACCTCGGCCAGCTGCTGGTCTTCTGCGCCGTGTTCGGTTTCGCTGGCTCGCTCGTCTCGCTGTTCATCTCCAAGTGGATGGCAAAGATGACCACCGGCACCCAGATCATCACCCAGCCCCGCACCCGCCACGAACAATGGCTGCTGCAGACCGTCGAGGAGCTGTCCCGCGAGGCCGGCATCAAGATGCCCGAGGTGGGTATCTTCCCGGCCTACGAGGCCAACGCCTTCGCCACCGGCTGGAACCGCAACGACGCGCTGGTCGCCGTTTCCCAGGGCCTGCTGGAGCGCTTCTCGCCCGATGAGGTGCGCGCGGTGCTGGCCCACGAGATCGGCCACGTGGCCAACGGCGACATGGTCACCATGGCGCTGGTGCAGGGCGTGGTGAACACCTTCGTGATGTTCTTCGCCCGCATCATCGGCAACTTCGTCGACCGGGTGATCTTCAAGAACGAAGAAGGCCACGGCATCGCCTACTTCATCGCGACCATCGTCGCCGAGCTGGTACTGGGCATCCTCGCCAGCATCATCGTCATGTGGTACTCGCGTCGCCGCGAGTTCCGCGCCGACGAAGCCGGCGCCCACCTGGCCGGCACCGGTGCAATGATCGGCGCGCTGCAGCGCCTGCGCTCGGAACAGGGCCTGCCGGTGCACATGCCCGACACCCTGAAGGCCTTCGGCATCAATGGCGGCCTCAAGCATGGCCTGGCCGGCCTGCTGATGAGCCACCCGCCGCTGGAAGACCGTATCGACGCCCTGCGTCGTCGCGGCTGATCCAGGCAGCAACAAGAAAGGGCGACTTCGGTCGCCCTTTTTCATTGCCAGTACCGGCCCCGCGATGGCTTCAACCCCGAACGCTGTAGACTCGCTCAACCAAACTTGCGACACCAGCTTTGAGAAACTTCGGACTCTCGCCCAGAATCTCCCGCGCCTCGACCTCATCGACCCGCCACCCGGCAAACCCTGCCCGCACTTCGGCGTCCGGCACCGAGAACGGCGGTCCGTCGATCAATCCCTGGTCGTACTCCAGGGTCACCAGCAGCCCCCGACAGGCCGCCGGCAACCGCTCCCCCAGCAACGCCATGTACCGCTCGCGCATCGCCACCGGCAAGGCGATCAGCGCCGCCCGGTCATACACCCCCGCGCAATCCGCCAGATCCTCGGCGCGCAGGGCGAACACATCCCCGCACCACAGCTCCACCTCGTCGCTGCGCCACACCTCGAAGGCACCGTGCCGGGAAATTTGCGCCACCAAGCCATGCTCGGTGAAGAAGTCCGCCACCGCCCTGCGCGACAGCTCCACCCCCAGCACCCGATAACCCTGGGCGGCCAGCCAGAGCAGGTCCAGGCTCTTGCCGCACAGCGGCACCAGCACCCGCTCCCCCGGGGCCAGCCCCAAGGTCGGCCAGTGTGCCTGCAGATAGGGATTCACCTGCGGTTGGTGAAAGCCAATCTGGTTGTCCGCCCACCGCTTGTGCCAGAACGCCGGCTCCATGATCCCTCCCGGTTTTTCGATAAAAGACTATGAAAACTTATATTGGATCTCGATCGAAGGCTGATCGAAGATGGCTGCATCTTACCTGCCAGGACCCCGCCATGCTGCCCAGCCTGTTCATCTCCCACGGATCGCCCATGCTCGCCCTGCAACCCGGCGCCAGCGGCCCGGCCCTGGCCACGCTGGCCCGCACCTTGCCCCGCCCGAAAGCGATCGTGGTGGTGTCGGCGCACTGGGAGAGCCGCGAACTGCTGGTGATGGGCAACCCGCAGCCGCAGACCTGGCATGACTTCCATGGTTTTCCGCCGGCGCTGTATGCGGTGCAGTACCCGGCCCCCGGCGCACCGGCTCTGGCCAGGCGGTTGTCCGAACTTCTCGGGGCCCGACTGGATGAGCAGCGGCCCTTCGACCATGGTGCCTGGGTGCCGCTTTCACTGATGTATCCCGAGGCGGATATTCCAGTGGTCCAGGTGTCGCTACCCAGCCAGGCCGGTCCTGATCTGCAACTGAAGGTTGGCCGGGCGCTGTCGGCACTGCGCGAGGAAGGCATCCTGCTGATCGGCTCGGGCAGTATCACCCATAACCTGGGCGAGCTTGACTGGCACGCCGGGCCGGATGCGGTCGAGCCCTGGGCGCTGGCGTTTCGTGACTGGGTGGTGGATCGGTTGAGTGCCGGGGATGAGACGGGACTTGTGGATTATCGGCGGCAGGCGCCGTTTGCGGTGCGCAACCATCCCAGTGATGAACACCTTTTGCCGTTGTTCTTTGCCATGGGGGCTGGCGGGCGATTTGGCATCGTGCACCAGGGGTTTACGCTGGGGGCGCTGGGGATGGATATCTATCGGTTCGATTGAAGGGCCTCTCGCGGGGCAAGCCCGCTCCCACGCACCTCCCGCCTATGTTAGACCTGCAAAAAAAATCCCCGGCCAAGCAGCCGGGGATTTTTTTATTGCAGCGCCAGGATCAATCTTCGCGGTAGCGGCGCAGCTTCAGTTGCTTGCCGGCAACGCGGGTGTCCTTGAGCTTGGTCAGCAGGCGCTCGAGGCCGTCTTCCGGCAGCTCGATCAGACTGAAGCTGTCACGCACCTGGATGCGACCGATGGCGTCACGCGCCAGGCCACCCTCGTTGAGGATCGCGCCCAGCAGGTTCTTGGCGGCGATGCCGTCACGGGCACCCAGGGCGGTACGGCAACGCACGCGGCCTTCGGCCAGCGGCATCGGCGCGCGGCGCTCGCGGTCACCACGGTCCGGACGCTCGCCGCGCTCGGTGCGCTCACCACGCTCACGCGGGGTGTAGGTCGGCACCAGCGGCTGCTCGCGCTCCACCGAAGCCAGGTCCAGCGCCTGGCCGTTGGTGGCCTTGCGCAGCAGGGCCGCAGCCAGGGCACGCGGGGTGCAGCCCAGGTCGGCGGTCAGGCGGTCGAACAGTTCGCCGTGGCTGGCTTCGGACTCGGCCACCAGCGGCGCCAGGCTCTTGGTCAGCTTCTTGATGCGCGCATCCAGCACGGCTTGCGGGTTAGGCAGGCGGGCTTCGGCGACTTTCTGGCCGGTGACACGCTCGATCACCTGCAGCATGCGACGCTCGCGCGGGGTGACCAGCAGCAGCGCACGGCCATCGCGACCGGCACGGCCGGTACGGCCGATACGGTGCACGTAGGACTCCGGGTCGTACGGCATGTCGACGTTGAACACGTGGGTGATACGCGGCACGTCCAGGCCACGGGCAGCGACGTCGGTGGCGACGACGATGTCCAGGCGGCCGTCCTTGAGCGAGTCGATCACGCGCTCACGCTGGTTCTGGGCGATGTCGCCGTTCAGCGCTGCAGCCTTGTAGCCTTTGGCTTCCAGGGCGGCGGCCAGGTCCAGGGTGGCCTGCTTGGTGCGCACGAAGGCGATCAGCGCGTCGAACTCTTCCACTTCCAGCAGGCGCAGCACGGCCGGGATCTTCTGGTCGGCGTGGACCATCAGGTGGGCCTGCTCGATCGCGGTCACGGTCTGGGTCTTGCTCTGGATCTTGACGTGCTTCGGCTCGCGCAGGTGGCGCTCGGCGATGGCACGGATCGAGGCCGGCAGGGTGGCGGAGAACAGCACGGTCTGGCGGGTGGCAGGGATGGCATCGAAGATCACTTCGAGGTCATCCATGAAGCCCAGCTTGAGCATCTCGTCGGCTTCGTCGAGTACCAGGTACTGGACGGTGGACAGGACTTTCTCGTCGCGGCGCAGGTGGTCGCACAGGCGGCCCGGGGTGGCGACGACGATCTGTGCGCCATTGCGAATGGCACGCAGCTGTGGGCCCATCGGGGCACCACCGTACACGGCCACCACGTTAACGCCCGGCATCTGCTTGGCGTAGGTTTCGAAAGCGGTGGCTACTTGCAGCGCCAACTCACGGGTTGGCGCCAGGATCAGGGCTTGCGGTTCGCGCTTGCTCACGTCGATCTTGTTGAGGATCGGCAGGGCGAAGGCAGCGGTCTTGCCGGTGCCAGTCTGCGCCTGGCCGATCATGTCGTGACCGGCGAGGATGATCGGGATCGACTGTTGCTGGATGGCCGACGGCTCTTCATAGCCGGTGGCCAGGACGGCAGCAACGATGTTCGGATTGAGTTCGAGAGCGGCGAATCCGCCGGTTTCCTGGGTCATGGGTCTGCCTCTAGGTGCATCCGCAAAGACCCATGCTCCAAAGCTGCACATGCCTTGAAAGACCAAACGGTCACCCAGGCAGCTTTGGCGGCGGGGATTTGCGAAAACGATTGAAATAGGAACGTCTTGGGGAGGTCCGCCTAGCGGACGCGCAGCCGAAGCTGGATTCGGAGGATTTGCACCACCTGATTTTGAGGTCCGCTAAAAGACCGGCGCGTACTATACCTGAAATAGCCGGGAGTTGTGAGAAATATTTCGAAGATCCAGACTCACATTGGATCCAGGCTGAATCGTTTCCCTGTAGACGCGTACATCCGGATCAGGTCGCCGGACGGATGGCCTTGATCAGGTACTCCAGCGAATAGCCCAAACGCGGCGCCAACGCCTGCGCCCGCGCCCGCACGGCATCGATGTCCAGCGTCTGCTCCAGGTCCGCCGGCACCAGCAGGATCACGTTGCCCTCCTTCACCGGCAGCTCCCAGTAATGCCGGTGATACAACCCACGCAACAAGGCCGCGCCCAACGGCTTGCCGTCATCCCCGGCCCACTGGTTGATCACCAGCCAGCCATCGGGGTTGAGCTGCTTCTGGCAGTTCTCAAGGAACCCCCAGGCCAGGTGGCCGACGCCGGGGCCATAGTCGGTATACAGGTCGACGAACAGCAGGTCGGCCTTCTCGGCGCTGGGCAGCAGTTCGAGGGCGTCGCCCACCCGCACATACAGCCGCGGGTCGTCGTCAAGGCCCATGTACTCCATGGCCAGGCGCGGCACGTCGGGGCGCAGCTCGATGGCCTCGACATCCTCCAGCGGCAGGAACTTCAGGCACGCCTGGGTCAGGGTGCCGGCGCCAAGGCCGAGGAACAGCGCGCTCTCCGGCTGCCCGTGGCACAGCGCACCGACCAGCATGGCGCGGGTGTAGTCGTACTCCAGCCAGCTGGGGTCGGCGGTGAAGGTGCAGCTTTGCTCGATGGCGTCGCCGAACTCGAGGAAGCGATAGTCATCCACCTCGTAGACGCTGATGACGCCAAAGGCGTCCTCGACCCGTGCCAGCAGCCGCTCTTCCCGCTCCGTCGCCATCCTTACCACCCGCCCGCGCAAAACGCCCATTGTCCGCCAATGCCGGTGGTGCAACAAGCACACCCGGGCGTACCATGACCGGCAGGCCTTAACGACACTTATGGATAGAGCTTGCAATGACCCGACAATGGACCCCTGACAGCTGGCGCGCCCTGCCGATCCAGCAGCAACCGATCTACCCCGACGCCGCGCACCTGCTGAAGGTGGAGCAGACTTTGGCCAGCTACCCGCCGCTGGTGTTCGCCGGCGAAGCCCGCGAGCTGCGCCGGCAGTTCGCCGAGGTGACCCAGGGCCGGGCGTTCCTGCTGCAGGGCGGCGACTGCGCCGAAAGCTTCGCCGAGTTCTCCGCGGCGAAGATCCGCGACACCTTCAAGGTGCTGCTGCAGATGGCCATTGTCATGACCTTCGCCGCCGGCTGCCCGGTGGTCAAGGTCGGGCGCATGGCCGGCCAGTTCGCCAAGCCGCGCTCGGCCAATGACGAGACCATCGGCGACATCACCCTGCCGGCCTACCGTGGCGACATCGTCAACGGCATCGGCTTCGACGAAAAGAGCCGCGTCCCCGACCCGGAGCGCCTGCTGCAGGCCTACCACCAGGCCACCGCCAGCCTCAACCTGCTGCGCGCCTTCGCCCAGGGCGGCTTCGCCGACCTGCACCAGGTGCACAAGTGGAACCTGGACTTCATCGCCAACTCGGCGCTGGCCGACAAGTACCACCAGTTGGCCAACCGCATCGACGAGACCCTGGCCTTCATGCGCGCCTGCGGCCTGGACACCGCGCCGCAACTGCGTGAAACCAGCTTCTTCACCGCCCACGAAGCGCTGCTGCTCAACTACGAGGAAGCCTTCGTGCGCAGCGACAGCCTGACCGGCGACTACTACGACTGCTCGGCGCACATGCTGTGGATCGGCGACCGCACGCGCCAGCTCGACGGCGCCCATGTCGAGTTCCTGCGCGGCGTGCACAACCCGATCGGGGTCAAGGTCGGCCCGAGCATGAACCCCGAGGAGCTGATCCGCCTGATCGACGTGCTCAACCCGGACAACGACCCGGGCCGCCTGAACCTGATCGTGCGCATGGGCGCCGGCAAGGTCGGCGACCACCTACCGGGGCTGATCCGCACCGTGCAGCGCGAAGGCCGTCAGGTTCTGTGGAGCTCCGACCCGATGCACGGCAACACCATCAAGGCCAGCAGCGGCTACAAGACCCGCGATTTCGCGCAGATCCTCGACGAGGTCAAGCAGTTCTTCCAGGTGCACCAGGCCGAGGGCAGCCACGCCGGCGGTATCCACATCGAGATGACCGGGCAGAACGTCACCGAGTGCATCGGCGGCGCCCGACCGATCACCGAGGACGCCCTGTCCGACCGCTACCACACCCACTGCGACCCGCGGATGAACGCCGACCAGTCGCTGGAACTGGCGTTCCTGATCGCCGAAACCCTCAAGCAGGTGCGCCGCTGAGCAACGCCTGACGCAGCCGGCTGCCCTCGGCGCGGGGGCAGTTGAGCTGCACCCTCTCCAGCCCCAGCCAGGCGGCTAGCCGCTGCAAGTTGGCCGCCAGCGCCAGATACCCTTCCCCGTCCAGCCCTGCCGGTTCCTCGTGCACTGCATGCACCGCCAACCGCCCGTGGGCGCGCTCGGCGCGCAGATCCACCCGCGCGGCAATGCGCTCCCGATAAAGAAACGGCAGCACGTAGTAGCCGTACACCCGCTTGTGCGCCGGGGTGTAGATCTCCAGGCGGTAGCGGAAGTCGAACAGGCGCTCGGTACGCTCACGCGCCCAGACCAGTGAATCAAACGGCGAGAGCAAGGCGCTGGCTTCGATGCGCCGGGGAACCCGTGGCACGCCCGCGACATAGGCTGGTTGTTTCCAGCCCTGCACGGTACAGGCCTGCAGGCGCCCGTCCTCGACCAATACGGCCAGGGCGGCCTTGCTCTGCTGCGGCGAGAGGCGAAAGTAATCACGCAGGTCCTGTTCGGTGGCCACGCCCAGGGCGCCGGCGGCATGCAGCAGCAAGCCCTGGTGCGCTTCGATCTCGCTGGGCTGGGCCTGCTCGAGGATGGCCACCGGCAGGACCCGCTCGGGCAGGTCGTACAGGCGCTCGAACCCGCGACGCCCGGCCACGGTGACCTCGCCGGCGGCGAACAGCCATTCCAGCGCATGCTTTTCTTCGCTCCAGTCCCACCAGGGGCCGGCGCGTTCCTCGCGGGTGGACAGGCTGCCCGCGCCCAGCGCGCCCTGGTCGCGAACCGCCGCCAGCACTCGCTCGATCACCTCGCGCCGCTCGCGGCCGAACACAGCCAGTTGCCGGTAGATGCCCTTGCCGTCGGCGGCGTGGGCCATGCGCCAACGCATCATTGGGTAAAGCGCCAGCGGCAGCAGCGACGCTTCATGGCCCCAGTATTCGAACAACCGGCGCTGGCGGCGCGGCCCCCAGGCGAGCTGGTCGAGCAGGTCGTGCGGATAGTCGCCCAGGCGCGAGAACAGCGGCAGGTAGTGGGAGCGCACCAGGGCATTGACCGAGTCGATCTGTACCACGCCCAGGCGCTGGAACATGCGCGTGAGGCTGGCAGGGGTCGGCGGGCCGCCGGGCGACTTGCCGAAGCCCTGGGCGAACAAGGCCAGGCGGCGGGCCTGGGCGAGGGACAGGCTGAGGGACATGCAGTGGGCTCCGTCTGATGTTCAGACAGTAAAGACGCAATCGCCGGACAGGTTTGTCCGGCGATTGCAGCCCTCTTCATTTACGCAGCGGGTCTTCCCAGAAATGCCGGTCGGCCTCCTGCTGGATATCGGCCCGCGACAACCCCAGGTCGTGCAGCGTGGCATCGCTCAGGCGCGCCAGTTCGTCGCGCTGGCGGTGCAGTTCGTACCAGCGCAGCAGCCGCCCGCCGGCATCGTGCAACAGGTGGCCGAGGGTAGACCCAGGCTGGTGAGCAACGTTGAAATGACCTTTCATCTTGACGCCCTCCTTGTGGATGGCTCCAGTCTCTGCCCAGGCCTAAGATCAATCCAACGAATGTTTCTGATGCCATGCATCTCGGAGATTGATGCCATGTCCCAGTATCAGAGTCTCGACGCGGACGTGCTGCGCACCTTCGTCGCCATCGCCGAGCAAGGCGGCTTCACCCGCGCCGGCGAGGTGGTCAACCGCACCCAGTCAGCGGTGAGCATGCAGATGAAGCGCCTGGAGGAGGACATCCTGCAGCGCCAGCTGTTCGAGCGTGACGGCCGCCAGGTGCGCCTCACCGCCGAGGGCCAGGTCCTGCTGGGCTATGCCCGGCGCATCCTCAAGCTGCACGGCGAAGTGTTCAACACGCTGCGCATGCCGCACATGGTCGGCGTGGTGCGCATCGGCACTCCGGACGACTACGCCATGCGCTACCTGCCGGGCATCCTCACCCGTTTCGCCCAGGCGTACCCGCTGATCCATGTCGAGGTGCACTGCGACTCGTCCAAGCAGCTGATGCTGCGCCAGGACCTGGACCTGACCATCGTCACCCGCGAGCCGGGCAACGAGGTCGGCCAACTGCTGCGCCAGGAGCGCCTGGTGTGGGCCGCGGCGAAGGGTTTCTGCCCCCACGAGCAGCGGCCGATGCCGCTGGCGCTGTTCAACACCGACTGCTTCTGCCGCGCCTGGACCTGCAACGCCCTGGAGCGCCAGGGCATCGAGTACCGCATCGCCTACACCAGCCCGAGCCTGGCGGCGATCTTCGCCATCGTGCATGCCGGGCTGGCGGTGACCGCACAGTTGCAGAGCCTGATCGGCGGCGACCTGCGCATCCTCGGTGCGGACGACGGCCTGCCGCAGTTGCACATGGCCAATGTGATGCTGCTGCGCAACGACCAGCAGCATTCGCCGATCACCGACTGCATGGCCGAGTACATCGTCGAAGGGTTCAAGTAACACGTCAAAACTATCGCGGGGCAAGCCCGCTCCCACCAGTGATCAAGCATGGGAGCGGCGGTGCGCCGATGCGACTTGCCCCGCGATCAGGCAGACTGCGCCTAAAGCTCGAACCCAAGCATCACCGCACACACCACCAAAAACCCGCAGAACAGCGTGCGCAACACCTTCTCCGGCAACGCATGGGCCAGCTTCACCCCCCAGCTGATGCTCAGCAACCCACCCACGGCCAGTGGAATCCCGATGCCCCAGTCGACACTCTGGTGCACCCCGTAGGTCAACAGCGTCACCATGGTGCTCGGCGCCGCCAATGCCAGCGACAGCCCCTGGGCCACCACCTGGGTAGTGCCGAATACCGAGGTCAGGATCGGCGTGGCCACCACCGCCCCGCCCACGCCAAACAGCCCACCCATGGTCCCGGCGAAGCTGCCCAGCACGCCCAGCCAGGGCCACGGATAACGCAGCTGGTTGCTCGGCGGCCGCACCGGCAGGAACATCCGCGCCACATTCCAAACCGCCAGCGCCACCAGGAAACCGACGAAGTACAGGCGCATCGACTGGGCATCGATGCCCACCGCCCAGATCGACCCCAGCCAGGCGAACACGAAGCTGCACAGCGACAACGGCACGGCATGGCGCAGTTCGATGCGGTTGCGCTGGTGATAGCGCCACAGCGCCAGCAGCACGTTGGGCACCACCATCACCAGGGCGGTGCCCTGGGCCAACTGCTGGTCAAGGCCGAACAGCACGCCCAGCGCCGGAATGGCGATCAACCCGCCGCCGATGCCGAACAGCCCACCCAAGGTGCCGAGCGCGGCCCCCAGCACGATATACATCACCCACTCGATCATCAGCGCCTCATCCGCCTGCTTTCAGAGAATGAGGGCATGCTAGCCAGTCACGGCTGGCGGGGAAACGCACAGCAGCGCACAATGGCTTTGCGCATTTCGCACAAGCATCGAACCGCCATGAGCCCCGACATCCTCACCGAACAACTCAGCCTGTTCCTCGACGTACTGGAAACCGGCAGTTTCTCCGCCGCCGCCCGGCGCCATCCGTTGACGCCCTCCGCGGTGGCGCGGCGCATCGACAACCTGGAAAGCGCGGTGGGCAGCCGCCTGTTCTCGCGCAGCACCCACGCCGTGCGCCCGACGCCGGCTGGCAATGCCTTCGCCGAGCGGGCCCGGCGCATCATCGAGGAGCTGCGCCTGGCACGCGCCGAGGCGGTGTCGTTGAGCAATGCCCCGGAAGGCTTGATCCGCATCGACGCACCAGCCGCCTTCGGCCGTCGCCACCTGGCCCCGGCCATCGCCGATTTCCTGGTGGCCTATCCCGGGCTCGACGTGCAGCTGCGCCTGATCGACAGCTTCGTCGACCTGCACGGCAGCCACCTGGGCGAGGTGGACCTGGTGCTACGCGCCGGCCCCCTGGCCGACACCCGCCTGGTGGCCACGCCCCTGGCCTACATGGTGCGCATCGCCTGTGCCAGCCCCGCGTACCTGGCCAGCCGCGGGGTGCCGGCCTGCCCCAGCGAGCTGCCCGGGCACGACGGCCTCGACTGGGACGGACTGGCCCCGCCGTTCGCCTGGCGCTTCGCGGTCGCCGGCCAGACCCGCCTGTACCGCCCGGCACGCATGCGCATGGCCGCCAACAACGCCGAGACCCTGCTGTTTGGCGCCCTGGCCGGCTTGGGCGTCGCCCACCTGCCGACCTGGCTGATCAGCGACTACCTGCTGCGTGGCGAACTGCTCCCGCTGTTCTGCGACAACGGCCTGCCGGAGCCCGAGACCAGCGGCATTTACGCCCTGCGTCTGGAACATGAAACGAACTCTCGCAGCCGCTTGCTGCTCGAATTCCTCAAGAGCCGTTTCAGCCCGGTGCCACCCTGGGACCTGGCGCTGAGAAGCGAGCTGCGCTGGCAATGAGCGCACAAAGCTTTGGCGTGCTAGATTTCAACCCTTACCGATTCCAAGGACCTGCATGAACGCCGACACCCAAGCCCCCTGCGACGCGCTGCTGCTGGACAACCAGGTCTGCTTCGCCCTGCACTCGACCTCGTTGCTGATGACCAAGGTCTACAAGCCCCTGCTGCAAGCACTGGGCCTGACCTACCCGCAGTACCTGGCCATGCTGGTCTTGTGGGAACAGGACGGCCTGACCGTGGGCGAGATCAGCCAGCGCCTGCTCACCGACCCCGGTTCGCTGACACCGCTGCTCAAGCGCCTGGAAAGCGAGGGCCTGCTCAAGCGCAGCCGCAGCCGTGAGGATGAACGGGTGGTGCTGGTGCAACTGACCGACCAGGGCCGCGCCCTGCAGGCCGAGGCCCAGCGCGTGCCGCAGTGCATCCTGCAGGCCAGCGGCCACAGTGCCGAGCAACTGCGCAAGCTGCAGGCCGACCTGCTCGCCCTGCGTGCGCAGCTGCAAGAAAACCTCTGACGTCTAAGCTGTGAGATGGCTGTTCGGATGAATGGTCAAATATTTAACTTGCGCACTAAATAATTGCGCGCTAAGTTAATCCCATACCCACTCAGCGCCGACGGCGCACAGCACCCAAGCGAGGCTCAAGATGCAAAAGGTCACTCCGCTGTACATCGCAGAAGCCACTTCCACCGGTGGTCGTGATGGCAAATCCCGCTCCAGCGACGGCAAGCTGGAAGTCAAGCTGAGCACCCCCAAGGAACTGGGTGGCGCAGGCGGTGACGGCACCAACCCCGAGCAGATGTTCGCCGCCGGCTACTCGGCCTGCTTCATCGGCGCGCTGAAGTTCGTCGCCGGCCAGGAGAAAAAGGCCCTGCCGGCGGATGCGTCGATCACCGCCAAGGTCGGCATCGGCCAGATCCCGGGCGGATTCGGCCTGGACATCGACCTGCACATCAACCTGCCGGGCCTGGCCCAGGCCGACGCCGAAGGGCTGGTGGAAAAGGCGCATAAGGTCTGCCCTTACTCCAATGCCACCCGCGGCAATGTGGATGTGCGGTTGCATGTGACTGTCTGAGGACGCCGCTGCGACTTGCCCCGCGATGAAGGCGGCACGGTTCCACAGACACAAAAAAACCCGGCCGAGGCCGGGTTTTTCGTGCTCATCGCAAGAAGGATTACTTCTTGGAACGGCCCTTGAAGGAGCCATCGCGAGTGTCGATGTCGATCATCTCGTCGATTTCGATGAAGTCGGCAACTTGTACTTCGGTACCGTTGGCCAGCTTGGCAGGCTTCATGACCTTGCCCGAGGTGTCGCCGCGAGCAGCGTTCTCGGTGTAGACGACCTGACGGCTGATGGTGGTCGGCAGTTCTACCGAAACCACTTTCTCTTCGTACATGGTCAGGGCGCAGACGTCCTGCATGCCTTCTTCGATGTACGGCAGAACGGCGTCGATGTCCTCGGCGTTCAGTTCGTACATGGTGTAGTCGGTGGTGTCCATGAAGGTGTACGCGTCACCACTGATGAAGGACAGGGTCACTTCCTTGCGGTCGAGGATCACGTCGTCCAGTTTGTCGTCGGCGAAGTAGACGGTTTCGGTCTTGTAGCCGGTCAACAGGTTCTTCAGCTTGGTCTTCATGATCGCGCTGTTGCGACCGGACTTGGTGAACTCGGCTTTCTGGACCAGCCACGGGTCGTTGTCGATCCGCAGTACGGTACCGGGTTTCAGCTCTTTACCAGTTTTCATTACGCAATATCCGAATCTGGATGGATTTATAAAAATCGAGGCCGCGTATCATAGCGAATTTCGGTAAAACTGTACCAGCGTCGTGGCAAGGTCCGGCCGAGCGGCCTGAACCGCGCACCATTGGTCGGCGTGCCGTTGCAGCTCCGGCAAGTGCCGCAGCACCCCACGCCAGGCCGCGCCCATGTCGCGGTCCATGTTCCAGGCCCGCCACAATTCCACCAGTACGTCGCCCGCCGCCTCCGACAGGCCCTGGCGATAATGCGCCAGGAACGCCTCGAGTTTTTCCCAATGGGCGTTCTCATCCTGTACGTAGATGTGCCAGAGCAGCGGCTTGCCCGCCCACTGCGCACGGACGAACGAGTCCTCGCCGCGCACGGCGTTGAAATCGCAGCACCAGAGCAGGCGATCATAGTCGTCCTGGCTGACGAACGGCAGTACCTGCAACGTCAACGCGCCCTGCTGGCGGACATCGCCTACGCCGAAGCCGGGTTCGCCCAGCCAGGCGCGCAGATCGGCCAGGATGCGCCCCTCGGGCACCAGCAGATGGCTGGGCACGTCGTCCTGGACCATGGCATCGAGCCAACTCCCCAACTGGCCGTTTTCATAGGCGAACAGTGAAATCAGCCGCGTGCCGGGTTGCGCGTGCACGCCGAGCCCGGCGAGGAAAGCCTGGCGCGTGGCCGAGTCGCCCAGCAGCGCGTCACGCCGCGCCAGCAACGGGCCTTCGCGCAGCAGCCCGCCGGTGCCCTCGGTGAACCCTGGAAAGAAGAACACCGTGCGCAGGCCATTGCCCTGGGGCGAGGTCAGGCCATGGCAACCTTCGACCCAGTCCTCGGCGCTGAGGTACTCGAGGTTCAACCACAGCGCGCGCGGCTGGCGCGTGGCCAGGGCCTCGACATAGGCCGGTGGCAGGCGGCAGCCGAAGGCGCCGATCACCACGTCGGCGGGCGCCAGCGCCTGCCAGTCCGCCGGCCAGTGGCGCACTTCCACGCCCTGCTGCCATTGCTGCGCGGCGCCGCCATCGGCTTCGGGACACAGGCGCACGAAAGCCTGCAGGTCGTCCACCCACAGGCGCACCGCCAGGTCGTGCTCGGCCACCAGCTGGCGCGCCAGGCGCCAGGTGACGCCAATGTCGCCATAGTTGTCGACGACCGTGCAGAAGATGTCCCAGGTGGTTTTCATCGCCACGTTCCGTTACCTGCGAAAAAGACCGCGGATTTTGCGGATATTTGCCCGCCAGCAAAAGCGCGGCGCTGAAAAAACCTGTCGCGCCATGCGAGAATGGCCCCCACTAACCTGCCTGCCAGGAGGCCGCCATGCCCCGCCCCCGCGAATTGAAGATCACCCTCAGCCCCGTGCAACTGGTGCTGTGCGTCGCCCTGGGCCTGTGGCTCGGCGCCGTTGCCATCGCCCTGAGCCTGTGGCTGGCCTTGCGCCTGTGGCCGGCACAGGTGCAGCCGCTGGTCGAGGCCGCCGTCCCCGCCGTGGTACAGCCTGCGCCTGCCGCCGCGCCGGCACAACCGGCCGACGCCCAGGCGCAGATGTTCGAGCGCTACAAGGAGATCCTGCACAAGCAGGAACTGCAACAGGCCGCCGAGGCCGCCCAGGGCAACCCGCGCAACCTCAACAGCCCCAAGTGCCAGTTCTGGCTGCAGCAGAACCGCACCGCGCCGACCGACAAGAGCCAGGCCAACGTGCTGGAGTTCTGCTACTGACCATGGACAAGGCCAGCCTGCTGCAACTCATCATCGCCACCCTCGAGCACGACATGGAGGTGCTGCGCCGCGCCGCCCAGACCGCCTACGAGGCAGCCACCGCCGAAGAGAACATCGCCGAGAACAAGTACGACACCCTGGGGCTTGAGGCGTCGTACCTGGCCACCGGGCAGGCGCGGCGCACGGCCGAGATCCGCCAGGCGTTGCTGACCTACCAGCAGTTGGCGCTGCGCGACTACGACCCGGCGCGGGGGATCCAGATCGGTTGCCTGGTGACCCTGGAAGACGAGGCGGGCCAGCGGCGCCGGCTGTTCCTCGGGCCGGAAGGAGCCGGGCTGAAGATTGGCGAGGGGGATGGGCTGGTAACGGTGATCACGCCGCGCGCACCACTGGGGCAGCAACTGCTCGGCAAGCGGGTGGATGATGAAGTGAGCCTGGTGGTGTCCGCAGTGGCGCAGGTGCAGTTCATCATCGAGATCACCTGAGCCAGCGCGATCGCGGGGCCATCAATGACCCTGCAACGCATCGAACCGCCCCGCCAGCCCCCGCTCGGCGAACTGCTCCACCACGAAATCGATGAAGGCCCGGGTCTTGCCCGGCAACAGCTTGCGCTCGGCGTAGTACAGGCTGATATGTCCATCGTCCACGTACCAGTCCGGCAATACTCGGCTCAGGCGCCCTTCGGTCAGGTAGGGCAAGGCGAACGGCAGGCTGACCAGGGCGATGCCCAGGCCTTGCTCGGCCACCGCGCAGGCGGCGTCCGAATCGCTCATGGTCAGGCGCTGGGGCAGTTGCAGCGGCTGTTGCTCCTGCCAGCGACTGGTCAGCGGCCAGCTGCGCACCCGGCCGGTCTGCGGCGAGCGGATAAGGATGCCGGCGCACGCCTGCAACTGCTCAGGGCGGCTCAGTGGTCCGTGCTGTTGCAGGTAGCCCGGCGAAGCGACCAGCACCCGGTGCGCCGGGGTCAGCTTGCGTGCCACCACCCCGGGCGGCAGTTCGAAGCCACCACCGATGGCGGCATCGAAGCCCTGGCCGATCAGGTCGACCTGGCGGTTGTCGAAGTGCCAGTCCGCGGTCACCGCCGGAAAACGGGCGAGGAACTCACCTAAAAGCGGCAACACGTACAGGCGCCCGAATACCGTGCCCATGCTGACCCGCAGCACGCCCGAAGGATGCCCTTCGCAGTTGGCGAGGTTGGCCACGGCATATTGGATGGTGCGAAAACTCTCGCTCACCTCGGCCAGAAAGCGCTGCCCGGCCTCGGTCAGGGTCAGCTTGCGCGTGCTGCGCAGAAACAGGCGCACGCCGAGCCGCGCCTCGAGCTGGGCGACGTTCTTGCCGACCGCCGCCGGGGTGAGCGACAGGCGCCTGGCCGCCTCGGCAAAGCTGCCGACTTCGGCGCTGCGGATGAAGCATTCCAGGCTGCTGAACGATTCCACCACGGCCATTATCAACTCCAGGTTTATTCTAAGTAACTCGATTGCCATCTTATCAACAGGTAATCGAGCGCGGATACTGCGTCCATCCCAAGGCATCCGGCCTTGCTTCACTGCAGGAGATCAGCATGTCCCAAACACTTCCCCTCACCGGCAAGGTGGCCCTGGTCCAGGGCGGTTCACGCGGTATCGGCGCGGCCATTGTCCGGCGCCTGGCCCGCGACGGCGCCAAGGTCGCCTTTACCTACGTCAGCTCCAACGCCAGCGCCGAGGCCCTGGCCGGTGAAATCAACAACGCCGGCGGCCAGGCCCTGGCCCTGCGCGCCGACAGCGCCGATATCCAGGCCGTGCAACAGGCCGTCGCCGACACCGCCAAGGCCTTCGGCGGCCTCGATATCCTGGTCAACAACGCCGGCGTGCTGGCGGTGGCGCCGGTGGCCGAGTTCGACCTGGCCGACTTCGACCGCCTGCTGGCAATCAACGTGCGCAGCGTGTTCGTGGCCACCCAGGCGGCGGTGAAACACATGGGCAAGGGTGGGCGGATCATCAACATCGGCAGCACCAACGCCGAGCGCATGCCGTTCGCCGGCGGCGCCCCCTATGCCATGAGCAAGTCGGCGCTGGTCGGCCTGACCAAGGGCCTGGCCCGGGACCTCGGGCCGCAGGGGATCACCGTCAACAATGTGCAGCCGGGGCCGGTGGACACCGACATGAACCCGGCCAGCGGCGAGTTCGCCGAGAGCCTGATTCCGTTGATGGCCATCGGGCGCTACGGGCAGGCGGACGAGATCGCCAGTTTCGTGGCTTACCTGGCGGGGCCTGAAGCGGGCTACATCACCGGGGCGAGCCTGCTGGCCGATGGTGGGTTTGCGGCTTGATTCACCGCTCCTACAGGGGAGCGTCAGGTCGAAGGGAGGCTCTGCTCCATGACATCGAGAAAAGCCCGCGCCGCGGGCGTGGGGCTCGGCGACCAGACCGCGTAAAGATGCCGCACCGGCGCATCCACCAGCGGTACCGTGGCCACGCCCTGAAAACCCCGGGCGATACGCTCGGGCACCAACCCCAGCGCCATCCCGCGCTGGACGAACTTTTCCACCAGGCGAATATGGCCGATCTCGAACTGCACCCGATGCCGCAACCCCGCCGCCTGGAACGCCTCGTCGGTCTGCCGACGCGCCCCGGTACCCTCGGGAAAGTCGACCAGTACCTCATCGGCCAGATCGACCAGGGCCAGCTGCGCCCTGTCCGCCAGCCGGTGGCCGGGCGGCAACACCGCCACCAGTTCCTCCCGCGCCAGCAGGCGATGCTGCACGCCATGCAGCGCCTCGCCCTGCCACAGGCCGATGAAGCCCACGTCCAGGCGCCGTTCGCAGACATCCGCCACCAGCAACTCGCTCTTGGCGGTCAACCAGCGCACGTCCACATCCGGATAACGCTCATGGAACACCGCCAGCAGATCGACCAGATCCAGCGCGGTGAGCGAACTGATCTCACCGATCGACAGACGCCCACGTACCTGCCCGCAGGCGGCGGCCACATCCTCGGCCACCCGCCGCGCCGCTGCCACCGCCGGCCGGGCGCTGAGCACGAAGGCCTCGCCCGCCGGGGTCAGGCGCACGCGCCGCGAGCTGCGCTCGAACAGGCTCACCCCCAACTGCGCCTCCAACCGCGCCACCTGGTGGCTGAGGGCCGACTGCACCACGTGGCAGCGCTCGGCGGCACGGGTGAAGCTGCCGGTGTCGGCCACGGCCAGGGCGTATTCGAGCTGCTTGAGGTTCATCGAACTATCTGCTTTCAAGATGAATAAGTTGATAACTATACATTGGCGTCATGCCAGACACTTCCTGATACTTGTCGCCACACAACCTTGCCTGCAACGAGACTGCCCATGAACACCCCGACTCTCGGCCGCGCCCTTATCCTGCTGATGGCCACCGCCACCGGCCTGGCCGTGGCCAGCAACTACTACGCCCAACCGCTGCTGCACAGCATCGCCCAACAGTTCGGCCTGAGCACCGCCAGCGCCGGCACCATCGTCATCGCCGCCCAACTCAGCTACGGCGCCGGGCTGCTGTTGCTGGCGCCGCTGGGCGACCTGTTCGAGCAGCGCCGGTTGATCGTCACCATGGTGCTGATCGCTACCGCCGGGCTGGTGATCAGCGCCTGCGCGCCGAGCCTGCCTTGGCTGCTGTTGGGCACCGCGCTGACCGGGCTGTTCTCGGTGGTGGCCCAGGTGCTGGTGCCCATGGCCGCCGCCCTCAGTGCCCCGGAGCAGCGTGGGCGCGCCGTGGGCACGCTGATGAGCGGGCTGTTGCTGGGCATCCTGCTGGCGCGCACCGCCGCCGGCTTCATGGCCGAACTGGGCGGCTGGCGCAGCATCTACGTGCTGGCGGCGGTGCTGATGGCGATCAGCGCCCTCGCCCTGTACCGCAGCCTGCCGCAACACCACAGCCACGCGGGGCTCAAGTACCCGGCGCTGATCGGCTCGGTGTTCCGCCTGTTCGTCGAGGAGCCGGTGCTGCGCCTGCGTTCGCTGCTGGGGTTGCTGGCCTTCAGCCTGTTCGCGCTCTTCTGGACGCCACTGGCGTTCCTGCTGAGCAATGCGCCCTACCACTATTCCGACGCAGTGATCGGCCTGTTCGGCCTGGCCGGCGCGATCGGCGCGCTGGCAGCCAACTGGGCCGGGCGCCTGGCCGATCGCGGCAAGGGCCCGCTGGGCACTACCGTGGGGCTGGTGGCACTGCTGCTGTCGTGGGTGCCGCTGGGCTTTGCGCAGCAGTCGCTGGTGGCGTTGCTGGTGGGGGTGCTGCTGCTCGACCTGGCGGTGCAGCTGGTGCACGTGAGCAACCAGAACGCGGTGATCGTGCTGCGGCCGGAGGCGCGTACACGGCTCAATGCCGGGTACATCACCTGCTACTTCATTGGCGGGGCGCTGGGGGCGTTGCTGGGGACGCAGCTGTTCGAGGTGCATGGCTGGGATGGGATCGTGGTGGCGGGGCTGGTGATCGGGGCGCTGGCGCTGGTGGTGTGGGGGTTGGCTGAGCGCAAGCGCGGGAAGCTGGTCGTGGCCGCCTGAATGCCCGGCCACTCCTACAGGGATTTGTGCATGACCTGGAGCCTTGGGCTCAGCCTGACTTGCCCTCGATGAACGCTTCATCCACCCGCGCCAGCTGCGTCTCGCTCAGCACCCCGGCCTGGTAGTGCAGCTTGATCCACGCCAGCAGGTAGTCGTAACGCGCCTGGGCCAGGTCGCGGCGGGTGGTGGCCAGTTGCTGCTCGGCGTTGAGCACATCCAGGTTGACCCGCTCGCCGCCCTGCACGCTCTTGCGGGTGGACACCACCAGCGCCTCGGCCGCCACCAGCGCCCGCTCGTAGGCGCGCAGGCGGCTGGCGCCGGACTCGCAGGCGTTGTACTGCTTGCGCAGCTCGATCAACGCGCTGCGGGTGTTGCCGTCGAGCTCATACTCGGCCTGCTCCAGGTGCCGGCTGGCCTGGCGGGTCGAGGCCAGCACCCCGCCCCCGGCGAAGATCGGCACGCTGACTTCGATGCCCACGGTGTTGGTGTCGTAGCGCTGGTTGTAGGTGTTACCGCTGTCCGACTCCTGGCGCCGCGAGGTGGCGAAGGCAGTCACCTTGGGCAGGTGCCCGGCACGGTTGCGTTCGACTTCGTACCGCGCCACTTCCAGCGCCTGGCGCGACGAGGCCAGTTGCGGGTTGTTGGCCAGGGCCCGCTCCTGCCACGCCTCGTAGCCGCTGGGGTCGACCACCGGCAGGGCGAAGCCCAGGCGCAGCGGCGCCAGGTCTTCTACCCGCACCGCCGGCTCGCCGATCAGCGCCCCCAGCTCGCGCAGCGCGGCATCCTGCTCGTTGCGCGCCTTGATCTCCTCGGCATCGGCCAGCTCATAGCGGGCCTGGGCCTCGAGAATGTCGGTGCGGGTGCCTTCGCCGGCGTCAAACAGGCGCTGGTTCTGCTGGAACTGCTGGCGGTAGGCCTGCTTGCTGGCCACGCTGATGGCGATCTGGTCCTGGGCGAACAGGGCCTGGGTGTAGCTGGTCATCACCCGCACCAGCAACTGCTGGCTCTGGTCGCGGAAGCTCTCATCGGCGAACAGCGCCTGGGCCACGCCCTTGCGGTAGCTCGAATAGGCTTCGTAGTCGAACAGCGGCTGCTGAAGGATGAAGGTCGAGCCCATGCTGTTGTAAGTACGGTCCTCCTTCTGCCGACGCGAATCGCCGAGATAACGCACCTCGGAGTCGTTGCGCCCCTTGTTGTAGCTGTACGACAGGCTGGGCAGCAGGCCGGCGCGACCGATGGCGCGGTATTCCTGGCCGGCCTCGCGGGCCTTGAACGCCGCGAGGTAGGTCGGGTCGCGGCGCAGGGCCTGCTCGTACACCTGGAACGGCCCCATGGCCGCCTGGACGGCGGTCGGCAGCCAGACACAGGCCAGCAGCAGCCCGATCAGTGGGAACTTCTTCACTGGGCGGTCCTTATTGTTCGGTCAAGGCGGTGCCTGCACGGTCGAGCAGGGGTTTGAACAGGTAGTTGAGCAGCGAGCGCTCGCCGGTGCGCACGAACAGCTCGGCGGGCATGCCCGGGCGGATCGCCAGTCCCTGCAGACGCGCAAGCGCTTCTTCGCTGACGGTGCTGCGCAGCACGTAGTACGGCTGGCCGCTGCGCTCGTCGATCAGTTGGTCGGCCGACACCAGCGCCACCTCCCCGGTCACCCGTGGCGTGCGGTTCTGGTTGAAGGCAGTGAACAGGATGTCCACCGGCAGCTGCGGCGCTACCTTGTCCACCAGGTTCACCGGCAGGCGCCCTTCCACTTCCAGCGCGGTGCCCTGGGGCACGATTTCCAACAGGGTGTCGCCAGCCCGCACCACGGCGCCCTCGGTATGCACGCCGAGGTTGACCGCCACGCCGTCCGCCGGCGCCAGGATCTCGCTGTGCTGCAATTCGAAGTGCGCGGAATTGAGCTGCTGCTCCAGGGTCGCGGCCTTGACCTGGGCTTCGGCCAGCTGGGTGCGCACTTCTTTCTGATACTCCTCACGGCGCTGCTGCAGATTGAGCCGGGCCTCGACTATCACCTGCTCCAGGCGCGCGCTCTCGCCGGCGTTCTGCGCCAGGTCGCGCTGCACCTGCGACAGCTGGCGCTGGTACTCGAGCACACGGTTGCGCGGGATATAGCCGTCGCCGGCCAACGGGCGCAGGCTGTCGAGCTGCTCGCGCAACGAATCGGCCTGGGCCTGCAGGTCGCTGCGCGCGCGGCGCATGCCGGTCAGCTGGGCCTGGGAGCCGTCAATGCTGGCGGCCAAGGCGCCCTGCTCGCGGGCCTGGGCCTGGCGGCGGCTGTCGAACAACTGGCGCTGGCCTTCGACAATCAACGCCAGGCGGGCGTCGGAATCTTCCAGCAACTCAGCGGGAAACTGCACCTGCCCCAGGTTGTCGCGCTCGCTCTGCCAGCGCGCCAGGGCGGCGCGGGTCATGCGGTACTGGGCCTGCAGCGCATCGACATCGGCCTGCACCTGGGTGCGGTCGAGGCGGAACAGCGGCTCGCCCTGGCGCACCAGCTGGCCTTCGCTGACCAGAATGCGGCTGACCACGCCGGCGGCCATCGACTGCACCGCCTTGCGCTTGCCCGACACCACCACGGTGCCCTGCACCGGCACGCCCTGGTCGAGCGGGGCGAGACTGGCCCAGGCCATGAAACCGCCGAAACCGACCAGGGTCAGCAGCCACCCCAGGCGAACATGGAAACGTGCATCACGGGTGTGCTGGCTCATGCGCCACCTCCGGCTTGCAGCGGGCGTTGCGCCGGGGCCTGGCCCATGGCGTGGAGGATGTCGCGGGCCGGGCCGAAGCCTTGCATGCGCCCTTCGTTCATTACCAGCAGCTTGTCGGCTTGTGCCAGCGCCGCGCTGCGGTGGGTCACCAGCACCACGGTGCGGCCCTGGGCCTTGAGCTGGACAATGGCACTGGCGAGCGCGGCCTCGCCGTGGCTGTCCAGGTTGGAGTTGGGTTCATCGAGCACGATCAACCGAGCATCGCCGTACAGGGCGCGGGCCAGGGCGATACGCTGCTTCTGACCACCGGAAAGGTCGACCCCCTCTTCGCCCAGGCGTGTGTCGTAGCCCTGGGGCAAGCGCAGGATCAGATCATGCACGCCCGCCAGGCGGGCCGCCTCGACCACCTTGACGCCGTCCAGCTCGCCGAAGCGGGCGATGTTCTCGGCGATGCTGCCGCGCAACAGCTCGATGTTCTGCGGCAGGTAGCCGATATGCGGGCCCAGGGCATCGCGGTCCCACTGACTGAGCTCGGCGCCGTCGAGGCGCACATGGCCGCTGATGGTCGGCCACACACCGACCAGCACCTTGGCCAGGGTCGACTTGCCCGAGCCCGAAGCGCCCAGCACGCCGAGCAATTCACCCGGCGCCAGGGCGAAGTTCACCTGCTGCAGGGTGGCCAGGTTGCGCCCGGGCGGGCCGGCGCTGACCTGCTCCACCGCCAGTTGCCCGGTGGGCACCGGCAGCGGCATCGGCGTCGGCGGCTCGGGGTGCTCGCGCAGCAGGACGTCCAGGCGCTGGTAGGCCAGCTGCGCGCCACTCCACTGCTTCCATACCGCGATCAGCTGGTCGATCGGGGCGAGCACACGGCCCATCAGGATGGAACCTGCGATCATCATGCCCGGGGTCATCTGCCCCTCGATCACCAGCAGTGCGCCCAGCCCCAGCACCAGCGATTGCAGGCACAGGCGCAGGCCCTTGCTGGTGGCGGTGATCACCGCCGAAGTGTCGCTGGCCTTGTTCTGCAGGTCGAGGAAGCGCCCGTGCAAGGTGTACCAGCGCTGGCGCAGGGCGCCGAGCATGCCCATGGCCTGGATGCTCTCGGCGCTTTGCAGCTGGCTGCCGGCCAGTTGCGTCGACTGCTGCTGGAAGCCACTGGCTTCGGCCAGGGTGGCGTGGGTGAGGCGTTCGTTGAGGATCGCCAGGGCGATCAGCAACAGCGCGCCGACCGTGGCCATCACCCCCAGCCAGACGTTGAAGGCGAAGATCACTGCCAGGTAGATGGGGAACCAGGGGGCATCGAAGAAGGCGAACAGCGCGGGGCCGGTAATGAACTGGCGCAGCTGGGTCAGATCGCCCAGGGCCTGCCCGGCGGCGCCGTCACGCTGGCGCAAATTGCGCTCGAAGGCCGCGCGGTAGACCTTCAAGTTGAAACTTTTCTCCAACTGGTTGCCCACGCGGATGACAATGAAACTGCGGATTGCTTCAAGCCCGCCTATATAAACGAAGAAACCGACCACCATCAGCGTCAACACCCACAAAGTTGTGGTGTTCTGCGAACTCAGTACACGGTCGTACACTTGAAGCATATAGATCGACGGCACCAGCATGAGCAAGTTTATCAATGCCGTGAAACAGCCCACGCTGATCAAGGTCGACTTATGTTGGCCGAGTGCCGCCCACAAAGGCGCCCCGGGCTTTTTGCTCGGTAGTTTCATGTTTCGCCCTGGCTCAACTGGAACTTTTTAGTTCCAGGCTGGGATTATTTGTCGAGGCGCTCAAGCACCAGTTGCTTGCCGTCCGGGGTGGTCCAGGCGTAACGCTGGGCGCCTTCGCGATTGAAGTGCACCACGCTGCTGCCGTCACCGCCCACCAGGGCCAGGGTGTCGGGGGTCACCAGCCAACTGCCGGGGCGCAGGCCTATCAGCCCCTTGGCACACTCCAGATCACCTTCGATTTCGCCTTCCGTGGCGCCAAGACGCAGGTCGCAAGCCTGGGCCTGCTGCTGTTCGGGGTAAAGCTGCCAACGGCCGGCCAGTTGCGCGGCGTTGGGGAGTAACAGGCTGCTCGCCATGACTACCTCGGTCATCGACACCATGGGGATCGCGGCCAGCGCGATCGTTCTCAAGTTTGCTTTCATTGGTTCGCCTCACCGGCAAAAAGGGGCGACGCGCAAGCGCCACCCCCTGTTGCATCAGACCACGATGTCGGTGACAGCGGCCTGGCCAACGGTGGTCACCAGGAAGTCAGCCGAGCTGTTTCCGGTGAAGTCGATGGCCAGGCTGCCCAGGTTGGTGGCCTGGTCGTAGGTCAGCAGCGCCTCGCCGGCATGACCGGTAAAGGCGTTGACGAACTGCAGCGGCAGCTTGTTCACGGCGAACGCGGAGATGGCCGACAGGTCGATCTTGTCCACGCCCGAAGTGAAGTCCATGATGCGATCCGGCGCCGCCTTGGTGGAGTCGCTGACGGCCGCGAACACGAAGGTGTCCGAGCCGCTGCCGCCCCACAGCTGGTCGGCACCGCCGCCGCCGTAGATGATGTCGTTGCCGGCACCACCCTTGAGCACGTTGGCCAGCGCGTTGCCGATCAGCAGGTCGTTGCCCGAGCCGCCGATGGCGTTTTCGATGGTCACGCCCTTGGCGATGGAGACGTTGCCGACCATGCCGCCGACGTCGGAGAACGACGCTTCGTTGAGGTTGATCTTCTGGTTCTGGGTGAACCCGGAGAAGTCGAAGGTGTCGTTGCCGCCACCGTCCCACACCGAGAACACCAGCTTCGACGAGGCCGAGGTGGCCGAGTAGAAGTCGCGATCAGCGGTGGAGTTGAAGCCGTAGGTGGTGTCGCTGGCACGGGTGGCGTAGTTGGCGCCGTAGAGCTTCTGGATCGCCAGGATGTCGTCCATCAACGGGGCCGAGGCGTAGTACTGACCGCCGCCCTTGATGAAATTCTGCCCGTTGTTGCTCTCGCTCCAGTAGCTCATGACGCTGTAGCCACGGGTATCCTGGGCATAGTCGGCGTCACGGTAGGTCGGGTTACCCTCGCCGGCGTTGTAGTCGCCGGGGTGGGACAGGCCCAGTACGTGGCCGATCTCGTGGGTCAGGGTCTGACGACCGTAGTTGCCGGTGCCCGGGTTGATGTTGACCTGGTAGCCGCTGTTGATCAGGTACCAGGACTCCCCCTTGTGCGAGCCAGGCCCGTCGAACGGCAGGTAGGCGAATGCCGCGCCGCCGTTGCTGGCGCTGAAGTTGCCGAAGGTCATGTGACCGTCGCCGCCCGATGCCGCCTCGGTGAAGGTGACCTTGGCCACGTCAGCCCAGGACTGCATGGACAGCTTGGCCTGTTGCTTCTGCAGGTCGCTGAACTGGCTGAAGGAGCCCAGTCCGCGGCTGTAGAAGTCCGACGGTGCCTTGGTCAGGAAGGTGTAGGTGAGGCTGATCGTGCCGTCCTTGTTCAGGTCTTTCCAGGCAGCGCCGTCACGCAGGATGTGATCGGCGGCCTGGTCGGCCGTGAAGGACTTCTTGCCATTGATGTTCGCGCCGCCGCGGTCGTACTGGTGGGCAAAGCTGTCGATCAGGCCGAAGGACGAACTTGGGCCCTTCGGTTGCAGTGCGGAAACGGCGGAAACAATGGCGTTTTCTTTGACTTTCGACATGCAGATTACTTCCTTGTGTACAAAAAAGCAGTTGATGTCCGACAGGGTTCTCCCACCGGGCGAGAACTTCCTGTCACTCGCCTTTATGAGGCGCAAAAAAACTGACACACATTGAAACTTGATGTCCAGCGTTTTTTGACGCCATTTTTTCGTTTTCGAAAACCAAACTGCGCTGCACTAATTTGCGCAAACTGCGATGGATCAACGGCGCCAGCTATAAGCATTAGTTACAGTCATGCCCCATGACAGTTAGAGACAACAGTTCGAAGTTTACTTTCGAAAATGCGACTTGCGCTTGTTGAACGCCCCGGCTCGTTCGTCTAGGTGATTTGCTGCGCGACAACCGGTCACACGACCCTCCGTCGCCTGCTCGTTGACTTGCCGAGGTGGCAAGCGCTCAGTAGGCGTTGGTCAACGACCCCTTCCTGACAGGACGACACAATGACAAGACTCACGGTTCAATCCGGCGATTTCTTGCAAGGTGAAGGCGAGTATCGCAACGGAGCGCTCACACTCAAGACCCCACGCAGCCCCTCGCCCGGCGAGCGCATTTCGCTGGCGCGGATCAAGGATCTGAAGCTGGCCAACCTCGAATCGACCCGCAGCCTCGGTAGCGCCCTGGGCTGGGGCATGGCCGGTGCCCTGGTGGCCGGTCCGGTCGGCCTGCTGGCCGGTCTGCTGCTGGGCGGCAAGGAGGAGGAAGTCACCTTCCTCGCCACCTTCAAGGATGGCCGCAAGCTGCTGGCCATCACCGACGGCAAGACCTGGTCGAAGATCGACGACAGCTGGCGCCGGCACCAGCGGCCGGCGGCGGCCTGAATCGACGGCTGTTTCGTTCGTTCTGACATTACAGGCCTGATTGCCGGCAAGCCGGCTCCCAGAGGGGCAGATGCATCTGTAGGAGATCGCCCAGCCCTTCGGGCTACGCTGTCGCGCAGGGCATGCATCAGCCATACGAACGTTTCCCCTGAAACATCGAATCCCACCTTGGCAGCCTGCTACCATGGCGCCCTTTTGCCTGCCCGACAGCTGCCGAGCGATAACGGCGCGTCCTCTTTCAAGGAGCCTTGCATGACCCCGCTTCGCCCCCGCCTGCCCCTTGGCCTGCTCGGCCTGGGCCTTGCCCTGCACAGTAGCCAGGGTCTGGCCGAGGACAGCGTGACCCTCGGCCCGGTGCGTATCTTCGAGGTTCAGGACGACACCAGCTACCAGGCACGCGAAGCCCAGGTCGGCGGCCTGCACAGCGCGCCGCTGCTCGACACCCCGGCCTCGGTCAGCGTGTTCAGCCGCCAGCTGCTGGACGACCGCCAGGTGCGCAAGCTGAGCGAGGTGCTGCAAAGCGATGCCTCGGTGGGCGAAAGCTACGCGCCCATCGGCTACTACGAGAACTTCAACGTGCGCGGCTTCGAGCTCAACGCTGCCAGCAGTTATCGGATCAACGGCCAGACGATCGCCGGCGAGCAGAACGTGGCACTGGAGAACAAGCAGCAGGTGGAGTTGCTCAAGGGGCTGTCGGGGTTGCAGAGCGGCGTGTCGGAGCCCGGAGGACTGGTCAACTATGTGACCAAGCGGGCCGAGGACGTGCGCACGGTAACGGTCTCGAGCAATGAACAAGGCGAACGCTACCTGGCCACCGACCTGGGCGGCTGGTTCGGCGCCGAGCGCCAGTTCGGCCTGCGGGTCAACCTGGCCCACGAGGACATCCGTTCCTATGTCGACCACGCCGACGGCAAGCGGGATTTCGCCTCCCTGGCGCTCGACTGGCAGATCAACCCGAATGCCGTGCTGGAACTGGACGCCGAATACCAGCACCGCGAGCAATATTCGGTTCCGGGGTATCAACTGCTCGGCGGCAGCCAACTGCCCCACGACATCGCCCCCAAGGATCACCTGGCCTGGCAGTCCTGGGCCAAGCCGGTGCAGAACGACTCGCTGAACCTGGGCGGGCGCTTCAAGTACCAGTTCAACGACAACTGGAACGGCACCCTGAGCGCTTCGCGCAGCAAGGTGGTGATCGACGACTACAGTGCGTTTGCCTGGGGCTCGAGTGAGGGCGCCTTCTTCGGCAGCAACGGCGACTACGACATCTACGATTTCCGCAGTCCCGACGACACGCGACGGACCGACGAAGCGCAGGCCACGCTCGACGGGCGTTTCGACGCCTTGGGTGTAAGCCATGAGCTGACCCTGGGCACCAGCGCGCAACGCCGTACGCTGGATCAGCGGCCGTATTACAACGAATGGATCGGCAGCGGCAATATCAACTCGAATGCGCCAGCCTACGCGCCCTCCGGCAAACCGATCGGCGCCAGCGAACGTCGCCTCGACAGCCGCCAATACGGCCTGTTCTTCAGCGACCGCATCACCTTCGACGAACACTGGCAGACCGTGATCGGTGCCCGGGAGGTCCGGCTGGACGAGAAGACCTGGAATGAGAACGGTGTCGCCGGACGGCATACCCAACAGTACCAGTTGCTGCCCAATGCGGCACTGATCTACAAGCCGCAGCCCGATACCACGCTCTATGCCAGCTATTCGAAGGGCCTTTCCGCAGGCGGCACTGCGCCCTGGTTCGCCAGCAACGCCGCCGAGATCCTCGCCCCCACCCTGTCGCGCCAGCTCGAAATCGGCATCAAGCGCGACTGGCAGGGCATGAGCTTCAGCGCGGCGCTGTTCCAGATCCGCCAGGCCTACCAATATGCCCGCCCCGACGACACCCCTGCACCGACCTACGTGCAGTCGGGCCAGCAGAAGAACACCGGCCTCGAACTCGGCGCCAGTGGCTGGGTGACCTCCAACCTGCAGATCCAGGCCAGTGCGGCGGCAATCCGCGCCCGCGTGCAGAACAGCGACACCGACGCCTACGAAGGCCACCAGGCGATCAACGTCCCGCGCCTGCGCGCGGCACTGCAGGCCGACTACGCCCTGCCCGTCCCCGGCCTGGCCCTGCTCGGCGGCGCCCGCTACAGCGCCAGCAAGTATGCCAGCCACACGGGTGATATCGAGGTCGGTGGCTATACCGTGTTCGACATCGGCAGCCGCTACCGTACAACTATCGGCGGCTACGACACGGTACTGCGCCTGACCGTGGACAACGTCTTCGACAAGCGCTATTGGCGTGATGTGGGCGACTACCTGGGCGACAACTACCTGTTCCAGGGAGCACCGCGAAGCGCCCGGCTGTCGGCCAGTGTCAATTTTTGAGCGCTGCGGCGGGCGAGCGGCAAACATAATCCCCCGTTCGCGGTCGAACGGCGCGCAGGCCTCTCACCGTGCCGCTACCCCCTGCGACACAATCGTCACCACACCAGTTGAAAGCCGTTTGGAGGCTTCAACACGCATATGGCATTATGCCACCCGGTAGGCGCAGAGCCGGATAGGGATATTGGAATTCAGTTTTTATGCAGTCGAATCATCTGTTGTACCTTCTGTACGGAAAGAAAACCGCTTACCTGCACGAAGCAAAGTTCAGCATCCTCTCCGCCCTGCGCCACCAAGCCGATCGCGAGAGTTTCAGCATTAGCGTGTTCACCGACCATCCCGAGGCCTTTGCAGGCTGGCCGGTTCATACGCAATTTCTGGACGAGGCGACATTGGCGGACTGGATGGGACCGGCCGGTTACGTTCACCGACGCAAGGCCATGGCGATTCGCCGGGGCATGGAGCTCGCCGAAAAGACCATATTCGTCGATACCGACACCATCTTCGTGAAAGATCCGGCACTGCTCTTCGAGCGCGTCAGCGATGAGCACTTCCTCATGGACCAGTACGAGTTCTGCTGGCAGCACGCGTCGCAGCGCGACGACTACACCGGGCTGGTCGCGGAACTGGCGGCGAGCAAACGTTCCCCCAGCCCTTCGCTGCGTCTCTACAACAGCGGTATCTGCGGAATGACTCGCCGGCACACCGGACTGCTGGACGAAGCGATCGCCCTGATCGATCAATGGGCACACTTGCATACGCAACTGCACACCATGGAGCAGATCGCCGTTTCCTTCATGCTGGGCGACAAGCAGGTGGTCGAGGCCCGCGACTGCGTGCATCACTACTATTCACAGAAGTCCTATTACCACGCCATGGTGGGGCTGTTCTTCCAGCGTTTCGATGAGCAGTTCAGCCGCGCACTGGTCGAGGTTTCGCGGGGAGTGCCCAGCCACCTACCGCCCCCGAGCCTCAAGCACAGGCTGGGCAACAGACTCAGACTGATTGGCCTGAGCCGAGAACTGCGCAAGGCTGGCCGCTATTACCTGCTAGGCCGCAACCCGAACGATTGCGCCTACCTGAATGCGACCCGCTACGTGTTTTGGGGCAAAGCGCTTGAAGCACTGAACGCCACGCCTTCGACAAGGCGAAAGGCCGAGATCGACAAGCTCTGGGCAAGCGACCGGGAATTTCGGGCATTTGCCGAGCGCCGGCCCCACGGCTAAATCCGACCACTGACTGCTGCGCAAGCCTGCCCAGGCCTGCGCAGCCACACACCATGCCGTGATAAACAAAAAGCCCCCGAACCTTTCGATTCGGGGGCTTTTCGTAGAATGTGGCGGTGAAGAAGGGATTTGAACCCTTGATACGATTTCTCGTATACACACTTTCCAGGCGTGCTCCTTCGACCACTCGGACACTTCACCGTTTTCTCTTCAAGCTATTCAGCCTGTCGAGGCGCGCTAATTTAGTAGAAGACTTATCCTTTGGCAAGCATTTTTTTCAGAATTTTCATGCGCTTAAGCCAACCGACCAAAAAACCGGGTCAATCAGGGCAATGCTGCCATTGTGCCCAGCGCTTTTCCCGCACCTTGCGCCGCCGCCCCGAGGCTACAGGGCGCAAGGACGCAGCGCTGACTGACCAGTCAGTCTTGGCGCTTTACCTGACCGGTGTCGCTGGGTAACGTCATCGCCACGCCATCCAAAGGACTCTGCCATGAGCGAGCTGATTACCTACCATGCCGAAGACGGCATCGCCACCCTGACCCTGAACAACGGCAAGGTCAACGCCATCTCCCCGGACGTCATCAACGCCTTCAACGCCGCACTCGACCGCGCCGTCGAGGAGCGCGCGGTGGTGATCATCACCGGCCAGCCGGGCATTCTCTCCGGCGGCTACGACCTCAAGGTGATGACCGCCGGCCCCAAGGAGGCCGTCGGCCTGGTCACCGCCGGCTCCACCCTGGCCCGCCGCCTGCTGTCGCACCCGTTCCCGGTGATCGTCGCCTGCCCCGGCAATGCCGTGGCCAAGGGCGCTTTCCTGCTGCTGTCGGGTGACTACCGCATCGGGGTCGAAGGCCCCTACAAGATCTGCCTGAACGAAGTGCAGATCGGCATGACCATGCACCATGCCGGTATCGAACTGGCCCGCGACCGTCTGGGCCGCGCGGCGTTCCAGCGTTCAGTGAACAACGCCGAGATCTTCGACCCACAGGGCGCCCGCGAAGCCGGCTTCCTCGACAAGGTGGTGCCCGCCGAGCAGTTGCAGGAAACCGCCCTGGCCGCGGCCCGCGAACTGAAGAAGCTGAACATGCTGGCGCACAAGAACACCAAGCTGAAAGTGCGCAAGGCACTGCTGGAAGCGCTGGACGAGGCGATCCTGGCGGACCAGAACCACCTGGGCTGAGCCCGTCCACAGGCTTTTCTAAATACCCTTTGTGGGAGCGGGCTTGCCCCGCGATGGTATCCGCCTGGCGATCGCATCGCGGGGAAAGCCCGCTCCCACGAGGTCAAAGCCCCATACGCCATAGCAACGTTTGCCCCTGACAGTGCACACCCGTACACTGCGCCGCGACTGTCCGGTGTGAGTCGTACCATGCTTTTTATGCTTCGCATGCTCCTGTTGGCGCTGCACTTCCTGCTCGTAGGTGTCGTCGGTCTGGTGATCGGCCTGCTGCGCCCGTTCAATCCCGACAACAGCCGCCTGTTCGCCCGCCTGTACAGCGTGCCGGCTGCCTGGCTCATGCGCATCAAGGTCAAGGCCGAGGTCGGTCCGTTGTGGGACCAGCCCCCCGGCTGCGTGATCATCGCCAACCACCAGTCCAACTATGACCTGTTCATCCTCGGCCAGGTCGTGCCGCGCCGCACCGTGGCCATCGGCAAGAAGAGCCTGGGCTGGATTCCGCTGTTCGGCCAGCTGTTCTGGTTGGGCGGCAATGTGCTGGTCGACCGCAAGAACGCCTACCAGGCACGCAAGGCCATGCAGACCACCACCCGGACCCTGCGCGACGACACCTCGATCTGGATCTTCCCGGAAGGCACGCGCAACCCCGGCGAGCAATTGCTGGCGTTCAAGAAGGGCGCTTTCCACATGGCCATCGAGGCCGGTGTGCCGATCGTGCCGGTGTGCGTCAGCCGCTACACCCAGCGCCTGGGCCTGAACAGCTGGCGCCAGCGCACCGTGATCATCCGCTCGCTGGCCCCGATCGCCACCGCGGGCCTGACCCAGCAGGACCTGCCCGCGCTGATCGAGCAATGCCGCAGCCAGATGCAACACTGCATCGACCATATGGAAAGCGAAGTCACCACGCCCTGACCTGCGTGCGGACTTGCCCCGCACCGCTACACAGCCCAAGCTGTGTAGCGTGTTCAATCGGATAAGCGGACAACCATGGGTCGAGTCGTCGCATCGGCGGTGTACAGCGCCGGCAGGAAGGTCACCAACATCAGCCTTGACGAGGGCGCCGAATGGGCGTGCAAGCCCGGACACTTCGTCTGGATCGGCCTGGAAGAGCCCAACGCCGAGGAACTGGCCAACCTGCAGCGCCAGTTCGGCCTGCATGAGCTGGCCATAGAAGACGCCCTGGAGAAACATAGCCGGCCAAAACTCGAGACCTTCGGCGACGCGCTGTTCATCGTTACCTACTCGCCGGTACGCCACGAAGGAAAGCTCGAGTTCATCGAGACCCATATCTTCGCCGGCAACGGCTACATCATCACCTGCCGCAACGGGCACTCGAAGTCCTATGCCCTGGTGCGCCAGCGCTGCGAAGCGCGCCCGCTGCTGCTCGAACACGGCGAGGACTTCGTGCTCTACGCACTGCTGGATTTCGTCACCGAGAACTACCAACCGGTGAGCGAGGCCATCCACGGCGAGATCGAGGAGCTGGAACAGAGCGTACTCGGCAACTCGCTCAAGGAAGAAGACATCCAGCGCCTGCACAGCCTGCGCCGCGACATCCTGCGCCTGCGCCGCTACGTGGCGCCGATGGTGGAGATCAGCGAAGAACTGCAGCGCCTGAGCTTTCCGTTCATCGACAAGAACATGCGCCCGTACTTTCGCGACGTGCAGATCCATGTCACGCGGCAGATGGAGGACCTGGCCGGGATCCGCGACATCGCCAGCCAGACCATCGAGATCGGCATGCTGCTGGAGTCGTCACGGCAAAGCATCACCCAGCGCAAGTTCGCCGCCTGGGCGGCGATCCTGGCGTTTCCCACGGCGGTTGCCGGGATCTACGGGATGAACTTCCAGAACATGCCGGAGCTGGCCTGGCACTATGGTTACTTCGGCGTGCTGGGGGTTATCGCCCTGGGCTGTTCGGGGTTGTACTACAGCTTCAAGCGTTCGGGCTGGCTGTAACGCCAATCGCGGGGGAACCCGCGATTGAGGTCGATGCGGATCTCAGATCGCACGGCGGCCGGGCTGCTGGACGAAACGCAACATCCACTCGCCCACCAGGTCCCCCTGGTGTTCGGTGGCCAGGCTGGCCACCGCCTTCTCATAGACTTCATTGCCCAGCGACGCCTGCCGCGCGTCAAGCAATGCCCGGGAGTAGTCGTGGACGAACTCCGGGTGTCCCTGGAAGCACAGCACCTGGTCACGGATGTGGTAGGCGGCGTTCGGGCAGAAGTCGCTCGAGGCGATGACCGTGGCCCCTTCGGGCAGCTCGGTGACCTGGTCCTGGTGGCTGATCAGCAGGGTCAGCTCGGACACCTGCGGGTCCATCCACGGCGCATGGGCCGCCAGGCTGTAGCGGTGAACGCCCACACCCCAACCCTTGTCGGCGCGCTCGGCCTTGCCGCCGAGGGTCAGCGCCAGCAACTGGTGGCCGAAACACACGCCCAGCAGTTTCTCGCCACGTTCGTAGAGCTTGAGCAGGTAGGCCTTGAGCGTCTGGATCCAGGGATCGTCGCCGAACGAGTCGGCCTTGCTGCCGGTCACCAGGTAGGCATCGAAGCGTTCGCCGTCCGGGGGGTAGTCGCCATTCATCACGTTGTACACATCGAATTCGGCCGCGATCGGCTGACGCGAAAACAGCTGCTCGAACATCCTGCCGTAGCCCTGGTACTGCGCGATCAACTCCGGTCGCAGGACATCGGTTTCAAGGATGCAGATGCGTAACGACATAGGGGTAGTCCTGAACGACATGTGGGTGGGATTTGCTGTAGAGACTGACGCGAAAGGGCCGTACAAGCAAGTAGGATGTCCGGACGAACGGTAGGCCATGTAACCCTTCGTAACCCCTGCCGCGCACTCGTCTAGCCTGAGCGTGCCAGCGGGGTGGCCAGTGGCCTTAAAGCCATGAGGAATCGACATGATAAATCTTAGAACAAAGGGTTCTGAATCAGGGATGACGCGGGCCCTACTGTTGGTTGTATATCCAGATGTACGCGGCAAGCAGGAACGGTGTGCCATCACGCCGCTGCGATCGACCCGACGCTAGACAAGGAAGCCAAGGGTTATTCAGGAATAACAACAAGAAGGCGGTCCGCCATGTTCAGACAATCCAAGGTACGCCAAGCCGGCCTCATACTCTTCGCCACGACGCTGCTGCTGATCCTGCCGAACCTCACCCGGCTCTTCGGCTGAACGCGGCAGTGGCATTTTCCGATTGCGCGCAGGTACTCTGCCGACCTTGATGGTTGGAGATCGCCCATGCGCCTGTGTCTTGCCCTGCTCTGCCTGCTGCTCGCCCCGACATCACCGGCGGCACAGCTGACGCTCGAACTGGGTGGGGATAGCAGGCACTGGAGCAGTGAACAGCTGCTTGCCCATCCGCAGGCGCGCGATATCACCATCGAACAGGACGTGGCCTACAAGCGCACCTTGCATTACCGCGCCGTACCTCTGGCGGTGCTGCTGCCGGGCGTGACCCCGAGCGATCACCTGCAGGCCGTGGCCCTCGATGGCTTTGCCGCCGAGATGCCCGCCGGGCCGCTGTTGCAGGCGGGCCCCGCGCAGGCTTGGCTGGCCATCGAAGACCCCAGCCACCCTTGGCCCGCGCTGAGCCAAGGCAAGCCAGGCGCAGGGCCGTTCTACCTGGTATGGACCCAACCGCAGGCCAGTGGTATTCGCCCGGAACAATGGCCGTATCAGATCGCCAGCATCCGCCGCCTGCCGCCGGTCGAGACACGCTTCCCCGCCCTGCTGCCCGACCCGGCCGTGGCCGAGAACGACCCCGTGCGCCAGGGTTTTGCCCTGTTCCAGCAGAACTGCCTGGCCTGTCATCGCCTCAATGGCGCCGGCGACGCGCACCTGGGGCCGGACCTGAACCTGCCGCACAACCCCACCGAGTATTTCCAGCCGGCCTTCCTGCGCCAGTACATCCGCGACCCGCAGAGCCTGCGGCGCTGGCCACAGGCGAAGATGCCCGGGTTTTCCAGCCAGGTGCTGGATGAGCCGGCGCTTGATGCCGTGCTGGCGTACCTGAAGCATATGGCGGGGCGCAAAACGCACTAATGGCCTCGCAGGGCCTAGGCGATCGGCCTTTCCTGCTTGACGCCCCAGCCCTCGACTTCGCCGCCATAGGGTGACACAACCCGTTCGAAGGCCTGCTCGAAGGCGCCGATGCCACCATGGGTGGCGTACATCACCTTGCTCAGTTCCAGGTGCCAGGCTCCGTCGTCGCGCTCGCTCACCTGGGCGTTGAGCGATTCGCCACGAAATTGCCCCGCCGCCCTGCGGGCACCGGCCTCGCTGGGGAACACGGCATAGAACTCGATGGGGTGGATGCGGGTGAAATCGAAACCGCCAGCTTTCATCTGGCGCAGGACACTGCTGCTGATGTCGTCGTTCTGGCTGCTCATGAAACGTCCTCCTGCAAAGCAATGGATAGACTTTCCGTGCACAACGCACCTGCCTGGCACACAAGGAATGCCTGACAATACGAGCGGATTGCAAGACGCGATGAAAACGGCGGCGGCCCGCAGAGAAGGCCGGCGCCTGACTTGAGCGTAGCGCCTGCGTGGGCGCTACGCCAGAGACACCCGGTTCAGGGCGCTTCGCGAATGGTGGTGATGGTCACGCCGCTCTGTTCCTTGAGCCAACGTGCCGTGGGGGAAAAGCTGCGGTCCTGGAAGTCGTTGAGGTCCAGTTCGTCCATGAGCGGAAACAGCCGCGAGCGGATCGCGCGGGCGGCATCCTCCTCGCTGGGGCATTGCTCGGCATTGAGCAGCAGCGTCTGCGGCTCGCCCTTCTGGTCGGCAAAGCTGACTTCCCATGCTTTCATCGATCGACCCTCGCTGGCGCAACGGTGAATGGAACGGCGTACTCACTTGACCATCGCGCTGGAATGAATGTTCAGCCACGTACATGAAACCGCATGAAAAAAGCCCGCCGGTTCAGGGCGGGCTTCATGAGGCAGGCGGCGACCTTACTTCGGCGTGCCGTGGACGACACCGGCGGTGTTGTCCAGCAGGCTCTTGGTCGCGGTCTGGATATAGGCCTCGAGTTTCTTCAGCATTTCCGGCTGGTCCGGGCTTTCGATGAGTTCGGCCTTGAACTCGCGACCCAACTGATAACGGTACATCCGCGGGGTCATGTCCTTGGACTCGATGAGGATGCGGTCGCCCTGTACCAGGCCAACGATCTGCTCGCTGCCCGACGGCTTGATCATGCCCACGCCCTGGTCGCCCTCAGGCAGGTTGAGCAGGTCGCGGCCCCAGCACTGGTGACGGGCCTGGCCACCCAGGCGGCCCATGATGGTCGGCACGATGTCGACCTGGGTGCCCACGGTGTGGTTGACCGCGCCAAACTTCTCCTGGATACCCGGGGCGATCAGCAGCAACGGCACGTTGAAGCGGCCCAGGTCCAGCTCGGTGACCTGCTGGTGGTTGCCGAAGCCGTGGTCACCGACGATGACGAACAGGGTGTCCTTGAAATACGGCTCCTTGCGGGCCTTCTCGAAGAACTGGCCCAGCGCCCAGTCGGAATAGCGCATGGCGGTCAGGTGCTCGTCCAGGCGCCCTTGCCCGGTGACCTTCTCCACCGGCAGGTCCTTGGGCAAGGCGTAAGGCGTGTGGTTGGAGAGGGTCTGCAGCAGCGCGTAGATCGGCTTCTTGCCGTCATGTCTGGCCAGTTCCTCGTTACCACGGTCGAACATGTCCTGGTCGGACACGCCCCAGGTCGGGTCGGAGAACACCGGATTGACGAAGTCGTTGCGGCCGATGAAGGTGGTCATGCCCTGGTTGCCGAAGAACCCGGACTGGTTGTCCCAGGCGAAGTCGCCGTTGTAGACGTAGACATCGTCATAGTCACGGGCACTGAGCAACGCCGGCAGGCCGGACAGCTTGTGGCCGCCTTCGGGGGTCTGCATCAGGTATTCGAAGCCCGGCAGGTTGGGGAAGCAGGCCATGGTGGCGAACATGCCCTGGTGGGTATGGGTGCCGTTGGAGAAGAAGCGGTCGAACAGCAGCCCCTCCTTGGCCAGCTTGTCGAAGTACGGGGTGATGTTGTTCGGGCTGCCCAGGGCGCCCACCGAGTGGCCGGCGAAGCTTTCCATGAGGATGACCACGACGTTCTTGACCGCCAGGGTGTTCTTCTGCGGCGGCAGGAAGTCACGACGGATCGGTGCTTCGTCGGCATCGACCAGGGTGTCGTTGGCAGTCAGCAGTTGCTCGCGCACGGTCTGGGTGGCCAGCGGCTGGTCGAGTACCGGCTTCCAGATGTTGGCGCGGTCCTCGCCGAAGCGGCTCTTGGCGGCGTCGATCAGGGTCAGCGTACCGTTCAGGCCCAGCTGGTTGACGAAGTTCGAGTCGGTGGTGAAGGCATCGCCCCAACGCATTGGCGGGCCCTGGCGCAGGGTGCCACGTGCGGCGACCACGGCCACCAGCAGCACGACCATGAACACCGCCAGGCGGCCATACCATGGCGCGACCTTGCGGCTGCCGGCGGGCTGGACGCTTTGCTCGCCACGGGTCAGGCGATCAATGCCCTTGAACAGCAAGCTCAGCAGCCAGGTGCCGACCAGCCAGGCCAGCAGGTAACGGACCACCGGGAAGCCGTACCAGAGCATGCTCATGACGGTCTTGGGGTCTTCCTTGATGTACTGGAACACCAGGCCATTCAGGCGCTGGTGGAACTCGCGGTAGAAGTCCATCTCCATCAGGCCGAGGAACATCACCACGCTCGAGGCGATGGTCAGCCAGAAGCGGAACAGCCCACGGCGCGCCATCAGCCAGGGGCTGAGCAGCGCCAACAGCAACGGGATGCTGATGTACACCACCACCCGCAGGTCGAAGCGCAGGCCATTGAAGAAGCCTTCGGCGACGGTGGAGTACGGCGTGTCGCCGATCATGTCGCTGTTGTAGACCAGCAGCGCCAGGCGCACCAGGCTGAGCATCAGCATGATCACCAGGCCACTGAGCACTGTGTAGGCCAGGTGGGATTTCAGGGTCGGCGAGAACGAGCCTCGCACGCCCTGTTGCTTCAAGGCGTCCGTGTTAGCCATGAATGGAGAGGTCCTAGGATTGCGGTTTGCGGGAAGGCGAGATCGCCGACAGCCTGGTGGTCGACCCCTCGAACGCGAGGTGGGACCAAGGCCGCATTGTGCGGCGCGGATTTTCAAAAATCGAGTGTGAAAATTTTGTCGAGAGCAGCCGGCCCTTACAAAGTTACACAGTTGGGATGAGCGGCTTCAGATCCGCACATTGCCCCGTGGCCCGGCAATCGCCCAGATGATCAGCCCCAGCACCGGCAGCAGCAGGATCAGCAGGATCCACAGCACCTTGATGCCGACCTCGGCGCCGCTCTTGAGCACATTGAGAATGGCCCAGATATCCAGGGCCAGGATGATCAGGCCGACCAGGCTGTTGAAGGTGGACCCCATGGCGCCGCTCCCGCACGGTAAATGTGTTCAAGAGCATAGCTGGCTATGGCCTCGATAGAAGGGAATCCTTGGCCGGGCGCACAGGTCAGTGGATAAACTGCTGTCATTCACTGCTCCGAGGTTCGCATGCCCCCCGCCCACACCCAAAGTGCCGCTCCCGACTCAATGCTCAGCGCCTGGCGGCAACAGGCCCGGGAAACGCCCTGGCTCAGCGCCGGCCTGGCCCTGAGCCTGCTGGCCGTCGCCGCTCTGCTGCTGGCGAGTCTGTGGAACGCGGTCAACGGCGACCATGCCGACAACCTGCACCTGGCCCTGCTTGGCGGGTTGTCGGGCTTCGGCGCGACCGCCCTGGGCGCGGTGCTGGCGGTGGTCCTGCGCGACGTCAACGCCCGCACCCAGGATGTGATGCTGGGCTTTGCCGCCGGCATGATGCTCGCCGCCAGTTCGTTCTCGCTGATCCTGCCGGGCCTGGATGCCGCCCGCGAAATCACTGGCAACGGCCCGGCGGCGGCCTTCACCGTGGTCCTGGGCATGGGCCTCGGGGTGCTGCTGATGCTGGGCCTCGACCGCTTCACCCCGCACGAGCATGAAAGCACCGGCCCTTGTGGCCCGCAGGCCGAGCGGGTCAACCGGGTGTGGCTGTTCGTGCTGGCCATCACCCTGCACAACCTGCCCGAGGGCATGGCCATCGGTGTGAGCTTCGCCAACGGCGACATGAACATCGGCCTGCCGCTGACCAGCGCCATCGCCATCCAGGACATCCCCGAAGGCCTGGCCGTGGCCCTGGCCCTGCGTGCCACGGGGCTGTCGAACTTCAAGGCGATGATGGTGGCGATCGGCTCGGGCCTGATGGAGCCGATGGGCGCGGTGATCGGCCTGGGCATTTCCACCGGCTTCGCCTTGGCCTACCCGATCAGCATGGGTCTGGCGGCGGGGGCGATGATCTTCGTGGTGTCCCACGAGGTGATTCCGGAGACCCACCGCAACGGGCACCAGACCGCGGCGACGCTGGGGCTGATGGGCGGATTCGCGGTGATGATGTTTCTTGATACCGCGTTAGGTTGAGGCACACATTCTCAGGCCGCTCCTACAGGGGAAGGTGCAAAATTCGTTGCTTAGACGTGCACCGCCACCTTCAGCGCCTCCAGCGCCGGCTCCACCTTGATGCCGACTGCCTCGCCCAACTCCAGCACACGGGCCAGGTCGTTCTGCCCCACCATCACCATCTGCAGCTCGTCATCGAGCAACTGGCTGAAGTTCAGCAGCACGTAGCCCCCGGCTTCCTTGTTCAACGCGCCCATCTGCACCTGGATGCGGTTGAGCGCGGTCAGCGCCTCGGTGCGCGCCAGCTGCTTGGGCTTGAGGGTGAACGGCACGCTCTTGTCGAACGAGTCGCTGATCTGCTGGAACAGGTCCTGGTAGCTGTCGGCCTGGAACAGCACGGTGTCGGGCAGGCTGCCGACCACCACCCATTCGCCCAGCGGGAACGGGAAGGTGTCGTCGTAGTTGATGTCCGGGTTGGCGGCGAGGAAGGCGGCGGGGTCGGCGTAGGCCTGGGCGGCCTCGGCGGCGATGCGCTCGATGTCCTCGTCGCGCATGCAGCCGGCGCCGATGAGGCTGATGAATTCGAGCAACTGGTCTTTCATGGGGGGCCCTGCGGATTGGCGTGAAAGGCGCCAAGGATAGCCGCAAACGCCCCCTAAGGGTTAGCCGGCCTTCGCCTCCAGGCGTGCGGCGGCATCCACCGCGCCCATGGTGCGCGCGGCCGTCAGCGCGGTGGCGCCGGCCGCGTCACGCCGTGCCGGATCGGCCCCCTGGGCCAGCAGGTAGTCGATGATCTCCAGGCGGTTGAACATCGCCGCCAGCATCAGCGCGGTGCGGCCGTCCGCGGCGGCGGCATCCACCGGCACGCCGTGCTCGAGCAGCAGGCGGATCATGGCCAGGTCGCCCTTGAAGGCAGCGCCGGCAATCGGCAACTGGCCGTTGTCATTGGCAATCAACGGATCGGCGCCATGGGCCAGCAGCACCCGCACGGCGTCGTGGTGGCCATGGTAGCTGGCCAGCATCAACAAGGTGTCGCCCTTGTGGTTGCGCAGGTCGGCGGGCAGGCCACCGTCAAGCAAGCGGCCGAGCATCGTCGCGTCGCCGCGGCGGGCGCGCTCGAAGACCTCGTCGGCGAAGGCCGCGGTTTCTTCGGCGGTCATGGTGGCGGGCTGGTGATCGGACATCGGGAACCTCCTGGCATCTGGCAATGGGCCAAGTCTCCATCAGGCAGCGGCGAGCGGTCCAAGGTTCAGATTCTATCGGCGGCACAGAGCCAGGCTATGACCATGGCCAGGCCATGACCGTGCAAAATGCACTGTGCAAAATGCACGGGCGTGCAGATTGCAATGCACAACCTTGAGCAAACAAATTTAACTCATTGATTTAAAAGGATTTTATCCAAATAAAAGGCTGGCACGGTCACTGCAATCATCAACTCAAGTCTGCCAGTACAACAGTCAGGAGTTGATATGGACCTCATCCAGGAAAAATTCGCCTCGGTCTTCGCCGCCTACCAGGTCACCACTCAACCGCGTCCGGACGGGGGTGTACTGCTGACCCTGCGCGCCAGCGACGGCGTGGTGACCCGCCGCGTGCTGACCTACGCGCAACTGCACAGCGCCGAGCAACTGTCCTGGGCGATCAGCGCCATCCGCCGTGACCTGGCCGGGCAGCCAAGCGAGCTGCCGGTAATCTCGATGCTGCAGAGCCAGCAGCGCTTCGCCCTGCCGACCTACCGCTGATCGCGCAACCCTCTTCGCGGGGCACGCCTGCGCTCACCCAAGGACAGCGTGAGCACAGGCGGCCCCGCGAGCCAATTCCTTTAGAATTCGTCGAGTCCGGCAAATTGCCGGGCCGTGGCATCGCCGGTGAACCGCGGCTGCACCGCCGAGTCACTGGCGAACAGACGCAGGGCCAGGCAGAACGGCGTGGCGCCCAGGTCCAGCCAGCGGCGCGTGCCGGCCGGCACCACCAGCACATCATCCTTCTCGCACAGCACGGCGTACACCGCATCCCCCAGGCGCAGGCTGACCTGGCCGCGCCCGCTGATCAGCGCGAACACTTCCTCGCCGTCATGCACATGCTCGTCGCGCAGGTCAGCCTGGCTCGGGTCGACGCCATCGCGGCTGAGCACGCCGAACACCCGGCTGCCATGGGCAGTCATCAACTGATCGAGCGGCCCACGGCACGCGGCAACCACCTCATCCTGGCTGCTGCCCGGGCGCAGCCGCGCACCAGACTGCCAGCGACCGAAGCGCACGCCCTGCTCGGCCAGGGTCACGGCGATGTCGTCGTGGTGGGTCAGCACCTTGTGCGGCAGTTCCGGGCTGGACGGGTCGAATACGCTAAGGATGCTCATCAGGGGTGGTTCCTGCTGTCTTTGAGTCGGGAGGCAATGATAACGGCTGCCGCGAGCGCCGCGACGCTGGCCATACCAAAGGTGAAGTGCGGGCCCAGCAATTTCCAGCTGTAGCCCGAGTACAGGGCGCCCAACGCGCCGCCGGTGCCCGAGAGCGCCGCGTACAGCGCCTGGCCCTGGCCCTGCTGGCGGGCGCCGAAACTGGCCTGGACGAAGGCGATGGCCGCGGCGTGGAAGCAGCCGAACGTGGCCGCATGCAGCACCTGGGCGAACACCAGCACTGCCGGGATATCCGCCAGGTTGCCCAGCAGCAGCCAGCGCAAGGCGGCCAGCACAAAGCTGGCCAGAAGCACCTTGCGCACGGAAAAACGGGCGAAGATCCGGCTCATGGCCATGAACACCAGTACCTCGGCCACCACTCCGAGCGCCCACAGCAGACCGATGGCACCACGGCTGTAGCCCAGGTGCTCCAGGTGCAGGGTGAGGAAGGTGTAGTACGGCCCGTGGCTGAGCTGCATGAGGGCCACGCACACATAGAAGGCCAGCACGCCGGGTGCCCGCACCTGCGCGAGAAAGCCCCCTGCCCCGCGACGCTCGGTCTGCTCCACGGGTTGCGCGTTGGGCACCCAGAGGCTGGCGGCGACAATCCCGGCCATGATCGCTACCAGCGCCACCGGGTAGATGTCCAGACTCAGCCATTCGAACAGGCGCCCAAGCCCGACCACCGCGAGGATGAAGCCGATCGAGCCCCATAACCGCACCTGGCTGTAGCGCGCCGTCTGGCCATGCAAGTGGGCCAGGGTGATCACCTCGAACTGCGGCAGCACCGCATGCCAGAAGAACGCGTGCAGGGCCATGACCATCGCCAGCCAGGCATAGCTCTTGGCGAAGAAGATCAGCGAAAAGGTCGCCAGTGTCGACAGCGCGCCCAGGCGCACGATCAGCAGGCGCTGGCCGCTGCGGTCGCCCAGCCAGCCCCACAGGTTGGGAGCGATGCAGCGCATCAACATGGGGATGGCCACCAGCTCGCCGATGCGTGCCGGGGAGAAACCCAGGTGGTCGAAATACAAGGCCAGGAACGGCGCGGTGGAGCCGAGCAGGGCGAAGTAGAAGAGGTAGAAGCTGGAGAGGCGCCAGTAGGGGATCGGAGGCATGGGAAGTCCGTTCAGAAGCTTGCGGCCCTATCGCGGGGCAAGCCCGCTCCCACGCTGGAGTTCGTGGGAGCGGGCTTACCCCGCGATAGGGCCGGGACTGTCAGAGCTGGCCCAGCACCGGGGTGTTGACCCTCACTTCGGCATTCTGCGCCCGGTGGCGCAGCAGGTGGTCCATCAAGGCGATGGCCATCATCGCCTCGGCGATCGGCGTGGCGCGGATGCCCACGCATGGGTCGTGACGGCCCTTGGTAATCACCTCGACCGGGTTGCCGTCGACGTCGATCGAGCGGCCCGGGGTGGTGATGCTCGAGGTCGGCTTGAGCGCCAGGTGGGCGACGATCGGCTGGCCCGAAGAGATACCGCCGAGGATGCCGCCGGCATTGTTACTGAGGAAGCCCTCCGGGGTCAGTTCGTCACGGTGCTCGGTGCCACGCTGGGCGACGCTGGCGAAGCCGGCGCCGATTTCCACGCCCTTGACCGCATTGATGCTCATCAGCGCATGGGCAAGCTCCGCGTCGAGGCGGTCGAAGATCGGCTCGCCCAGGCCCGGCATCACGCCTTCGGCGACCACGGTGATCTTCGCTCCCACCGAGTCCTGGTCGCGGCGCAGTTGGTCCATGTAGGCCTCGAGCTCCGGCACCTTGTCCGGGTCGGGGCTGAAGAAGGCGTTCTGCTCGACCGAGTCCCAGGTCTTGAACGGGATCTCGATCGGGCCGAGCTGGCTCATGTAGCCGCGCACGCGGATGCCCTGGGTGGCCAGGTACTTCTTGGCGATGGCGCCAGCCGCCACACGCATCGCGGTTTCGCGCGCCGAACTGCGGCCACCGCCGCGGTAGTCGCGGATACCGTACTTGTGGTGGTAGGTGTAGTCGGCGTGGGCCGGGCGGAAGAGGTCCTTGATCGCCGAATAGTCCTTGGACTTCTGGTCGGTGTTGCGAATCAGAAGCCCGATCGAGCAACCGGTGGTGCGGCCTTCGAATACGCCGGAGAGGATCTCCACTTCGTCCGGTTCCTGGCGCTGGGTGGTATGCCGGCTGGTGCCGGGCTTGCGCCGGTCGAGGTCGTGCTGCAGGTCGGCGAGGGAGATTTCCAGGCCTGGCGGGCAGCCGTCGACAATGGCGACCAACGCCGGACCATGGCTCTCGCCAGCGGTGGTGACAGTGAACAGCTTGCCGTAGGTATTGCCGGACATGGACGCTCCGCGAATCTGCCTGAAGTGGTCGAAACCGGCAGTATACGGAAAACAGCGGGGATTTGGGGGCCGTGCTTACCCGGCGACGAGCCCCGCGAACCTTCAGCTTGGCCAAAGGTCGAAACATCAACTTCCCATGTAGTCCCCGTCCATGAAGTCGCGCCTCGCCGCCCTGCTCCTGCTGTTCTGCGCCAGCCTCGCCCAGGCAGCCCCCACCGTGCTGCAACGCCCCATCGACCTGGACACCGGCCAGGGCGTGCTGCATGGCAGCCTGCTGCTGCCGCAACAAGCCACCCCGCCGCCGGTGGTGCTGATCATCGCCGGCTCCGGCCCCACCGACCGCGATGGCAACAACCCCGCCTCCGGGCGCATCGACAACCTCAAGCGCCTGGCCTTGTTGCTGGCCGGCGAGCACATCGCCAGCGTGCGCTTCGACAAGCGTGGCGTGGCCGCCAGCCAGCCGGCCACCCCCGATGAGCGCGACCTCAGCGTCGAGCGCTATGTCGCCGATGTGGTGGCCTGGGGGCGTGCGTTGCGCCAGGACCCGCGCTTCGGCCCGCTGATCCTGGTCGGCCACAGCGAAGGCGCGTTGATCGCCAGCCTGGCCGCCGAACAGGCCGGCGCCAGCGCGGTGATCACCTTGGCCGGCAGCGGCCGGCCGGTGGCCGACGTGTTGCGCGAACAACTGGCCCTGCGCCTGCCCCCGGCGCAATTGGCCGGTGGCGTGGCACTGATCGACCGCCTGCAGGCCGGGCAGACCAGCCTCGACGTGCCCGCCCCGCTGCGTCAGGTGTTCCGCCCCAGCGTGCAGCCGTACCTGATCACCCTGCTGCACCAGGACCCGGCGGCGGCGTTCGCCCGGCTCAAGGTGCCCGCGCTGATCGTCCAGGGCCGCAACGACATCCAGGTGGAGGTGGCCGACGCCGAGCGTCTCAAGGCCGCAAAGCCCGACGCCCAACTGGCGCTGATCGACGGCATGAACCACATGCTGCGCATCAGTCCCCGGGAGATGGGCCAGCAGCGGGACAGCTACCGCAATCCTGAATTACCGCTGGCCCGAGAGCTGGGAGAGCGCATCGTCCTGTTCATCCACGGGCTGCCGCAGGCCTGAAAGCACCCTCAGGTATTGGCTTGGCCTGCCGATAACGCGGCTAAGAAGGCAGTGATCCGGGGGCATGCGCGCCCGAATCGCGGGCAAGCCCACATCTGCGATGTCCTTGCAGGTACTGGCACCCGGCCGCCGTGCACCTGAGGATTCCCTGATGACCGATGCCCCCGCCGCCGAGGCGACCGAAGAACAAGCCCCGGAAAGCGCCCCGCTGCCCTGGGCGGACCTTGCCGCCGAGCATTTCCAGTTGCTGCGCCTGGCGCCGCTGCCGACCGACCGCAACAGCGGCGCCCGCCCCCTGCGATTTGTCCAGTTCGGCTACGCCGAACGCCACGACAAGGCCCACAGCCTGCTGCGCATGGAAATCCGCCTGCCGGGGCAGAAGGTGCGCAAGGAGCAGAACCAGCTGGACATCCGCGTCGACCATGAAACGCGTACAGTGCGCATCGGCGACCCGGCCGGCCTGCAGCTGGAGCCGCTGAACCGTGGCCTTGGCCGCTACCTGCTGGCGCAGGCGGTGCAGTGGCTGCAGCAGCGTTGCTCGCACTATCAGGTCGAGGGCATGAGCTTGCCGAACAAGGACGCTCTGAACGAAGACACCCGCCTGCGCCGCGACCGCGTGCTGAGCAGTGTCGGCCTGGCGGTGGAGTACACCGACGGCCAACTGCTCAAGGGGCGCTTGGTGGAAACGCCAGTGGGCCAGCTCAAGGGCGGCTGGAACACCGAGAAGGTCCAGCGCGTGGACAATCTCGAGGCTGCCGGCATGCTGCAGCAAGCCGAGCAGAATCTGATGGAGAAGGAAGCCCAGTTACGCGAACGTGACGAGCGCGTGGCCAAGTACCGCCGCGAGGACAGCGGCCTGCGCTTCACCATCACCTGCCTGGTGGCGTTCGCGGTATTCCAGGCCGGGTTGCTGATCTGGATCGCCACTCGCTGACCCGCCCCACGCGATCCGCGTAGGAGCGGCCTTGCCGAGGCGTCGGACCGGTCGGAAAGGGCCGCAAAGCGGCCCCAGGGTTGAAGCGTTGACACATCAATCGCCGGGGCTGCTTCGCAGCCTTTCGCGACACAAGGCCGCTCCTACAGGGGGCGGTGTGAATCCTTCAGACCCGCGCCTTGAACAGCTCCTGATGCTGCCGGCACTGTTCGGCCGTCAGCATGAACACCCCGTGCCCACCGCGCTCGAACTCCAGCCAGGCGAAGTCCACCTCGGGATAGAGCGACTCGACGTGCACCTGACTGTTGCCCACCTCGACGATCATCAGGCCCTTGTCGGTCAAGTGGTCGGCCGCCTCCGCCAGCATGCGCCGCACCAGGTCCAGGCCGTCGTTGCCACAGGCCAGGCCCAGCTCGGGCTCATGATGGTACTCGGCCGGCATGTCGCCGAAATCCTCGGCATCGACATACGGCGGATTGGACAGGATCAGATCGAAGCGCTGCCCCGGCAGGCCGGCGAAACCATCGCCCTGCACGGTGTACACCCGCTCATCGAGGCCATGGCGCTCAATGTTCTGGTTAGCCACTTCCAGCGCATCGAAGGACAGGTCGGCCAGCACCACCTCGGCGTCCTGGAACACCTCGGCGGCGACGATGCCGATACAGCCCGAGCCGGTGCACAGGTCGAGGATGCGCGCCGGCTCCGCAGCCAGCCACGGCTCGAAGCGTTTCTCGATCAGTTCGCCGATGGGCGAGCGCGGTACCAGCACCCGCTCGTCGACGATGAACGACATGCCGCAGAACCAGGCCTCGCCCAGCAAGTAGGCGGTGGGCACGCGCTCTTCGATACGGCGCTTGAGCAGGTGCTGCAGGCGTACCGTTTCGTCATCCTCCAGCGCGCAGTCCAGATAGCTGTCGGCCACCTCCCAGGGCAGGTGCACCGCGCCGAGCACCAGCAGGCGGGCTTCGTCCCAGGCGTTGTCGGCACCGTGGCCGAAGAACAGCTCATGTTCATGGAAGCGGCTGACCGCCCAGCGGATATGGTCGCGCAGGGTGCGCAGGCGGGATGTGATCACGGGGTACTCCTTTTCAGACAGGACAAAAGTCTAACAGCCCACACCACACATTTGTTTCCTCCGATCGCCTAACCGATAGCCACAAGCCAGCAACCACGCTGCCTGCGCTGTCAACCATTCACATTGGCGTCAAGGCAAGGGAGAATAGGAGCACAAAAGCCCTACCCAAGGAGCCCTTGATGTCCGTTCCAACCACGATGTTCCGCCTCACTGGCCGCGACTACCCGCCGGCCAGGCTGGGCCAAGCCAGCCTGATCGTCATCGACGCGCAGAAGGAATACCTGAGCGGTCCGCTGGCGCTGTCGGGCATGGACGAGGCCGTGGCGAACATTGCCAGGTTGCTCGATGCCGCCCGCAAGGCCGGCCGCCCGATCATCCACGTGCGCCACCTCGGCACCGTCGGCGGTCGCTTCGACCCCCAGGGCCCGGCGGGCGAGTTCATCCCGGGCCTGGAGCCGCGCGCCGGTGAGATCGTCATCGAAAAGCGCATGCCCAACGCCTTCAAGAACACCAAGCTGCACGAAACGCTGCAGGAGCTCGGCCACCTCGACCTGATCGTCTGCGGTTTCATGAGCCATTCCAGCGTCAGCACCACCGTGCGCCGCGCCAAGGACTATGGTTATCGCTGCACCCTGGTGGAAGACGCCTCGGCGACCCGCGACCTGGCCCTGGGGGACACCGTGATCCCCGCCGCGCAGATCCACCAGTGCGAAATGGCCGTGATGGCCGATAACTTCGCCTGCGTCGCGCCCACCGCCAGCCTGGTCTGAACCACGACCGCCCGGCGGACAGGCGGAACCCGAAGGTGACCCACAGGTCGAAATCCGGATCAGCTCCACCAGATCCAGAGGAATTCGAATGAAGCTCAAAGGCAGTTTCGATGCCAAGCGCCTGCGCCAGCGCGAGCCGAGCAACTGGGGCGCACGGGTTGCCGCCGCCCTTTCCGTGCTGCTGGCCACCCTGGGCATACTGCTCGCCATGGCCGGCTTCGCCGGCCTGCTGGGCAATTACGCCGCGCTGGCCGAGCTCAATGCCAACCGCCCACTGTCGGCGATTCTCGTCGTGGTCGGGTTTTTGCTGCTGTGGATCGGCGTGCGCGTCTGGCGACGCAGCCGCATCCGCCTGCGCCGTGGCCGCGAGTTGAACCTGTCGCCGCACCTGATGAAGAAGCACGACTGACAGATTTACACGTCCCCCTGTTGGAGCGGCCTTGCGTCGCGAAAGGGCTGCAAAGCAGCCCAGGATTTCCGCTTCGATGTATAGATCGCCGGGGCCGCGTTGCGGCCCTTTCGCGACGCAAGGCCGCTCCCACAGGGGGGGCAGTTCCCTAGGCAATCTCCAAAAAAAAACCTCGCGCAGCTCAGGGCTTCACTCCGGCGCACAGTCGCGTAAACTACGCCGCCCACGTGGAGGCACCATGCAAGACGACGACTTTTCCCTCTTCCGCAGCCAAGTGCAGGGCGTCAAGCCGATCAAGCACGACCGCGCCGAAGTCGGCAAACCCAAGGCCGACCGCAAGCAGCTGGCCGGTCTGCGCCAGGCAGCGACCGTCCGCAGCGACCAGCCGCTGGTGATTGATGGCCTGTCCGACCAGTTCGTCATCGACGTCGGCGCCGAGGATGAACTGATGTGGCGCCGTGACGGCGTCCAGGAAACCCAGATCCGCAAGCTCAAGCTCGGCCAGATCGCCTTCGAGGGCAGCCTCGACCTGCATGGCATGAGCGTCGAGAAGGCCCGCGAGACACTCTGGGACTTCATCGCCGAGGCGACCAAGCTCGAAGTGCGCTGCGTGCGCGTCACCCACGGCAAGGCCGCGCGCCTGGACGGCAAGCGCCCGATGATCAAGAGCCACGTCAACACCTGGCTGCGCCAGCACCCGCAGGTGCTCGGCTTCGCCTCATGCCAGGCCCGCCACGGCGGTACCGGCGCGGTGTACGTGATGCTCAAGCGAACCATGCTCGAAGGCCGCGACGAGTGACATCGCGCTTGCAGCGCCGCCGTCGCCGCCGTACCCTTCGTCTTTGCGAAATTTTCCACAGGTAGATCCATGTCCCTGGAACAGAACTACACCGCGATCCTCAGCCAGATCGGCGAGGACGTCTCCCGCGAGGGCCTGCTCGACACGCCCAAGCGGGCCGCAAAGGCCATGAAATACCTTTGCCGCGGTTATGAGCAAACCCTGGAAGAAGTGACCAACGGCGCGTTGTTCACCTCCGACAACAGCGAAATGGTGCTGGTCCGGGATATCGAGCTGTACTCGATGTGCGAACACCACATGCTGCCGTTCATCGGCAAGGCCCACGTGGCCTACCTGCCCAAGGGCAAGGTGCTGGGCCTGTCCAAGGTGGCGCGTATCGTCGACATGTACGCCCGTCGCCTGCAGATCCAGGAAAACCTCAGCCGCCAGATCGCCGAGGCCGTGCAGCAGGTGACCGGCGCCGCGGGCGTGGCGGTGGTCATCGAGGCCAAACACATGTGCATGATGATGCGCGGTGTCGAAAAACAGAACTCGACCATGCTCACTTCGGTGATGCTCGGCGAATTCCGTGAGAATGCCGCCACCCGTAGCGAGTTCCTCAGCCTGATCAAGTGATCGGCCTGTGTCCCGAGCCGACCCTATGGGGTCGGCTTTTTCATTTCAGGAGTTGCCCATGATCGTCAAAGCCCTGCGAGTCGGCCTCGGCCAGCTAATCGTGTTCGGCGACTGGATCAGCCGCCCGGCGAAAAAGAAGCGCGATGCCGCGGCCCAGGCCCAGGTCGAGCAGCAGGCCAAGGACCTGGCGCTGTACCAGTTCCACGCCTGCCCGTTCTGCGTGAAGACCCGTCGCACCCTGCACCGCCTGAACGTACCGGTGGCGCTGCGCGATGCCAAGAACGACCCGCAGCACCGCCAGGCGCTGCTCGAAGGCGGCGGCCGGGTGAAGGTACCGTGCCTGCGGATCGAGGAGGACGGCAAGGTGACCTGGATGTATGAGTCCAAGGACATCATTGCCTATCTGGACAAACGCTTCGCGGCGGTCTGACAGATCGCCGATGCGACTTGCCCCGCGATGAGGCCGGTCAATCCACCATCGGCACATGCCGTGGATGACTGGCCACCCGCGCCAGCCAGGCCTGCACGGCCGGGTAACCCGCCAGGTCGAAACCGCCCTGATGCGCCACATGGGTATAGGCATACAACGCCACATCGGCAATCGAATACTGTTCGCCGACCAGGTAAGGCGTCATTTCCAGCTGTTTGTTCATCACCTTGAGCGCCTTGTAGCCGCCCTTGTGCAGCCCCCTGTACTCCTCCAGGCGCTCGTCGGGCAAGCCCAGGTAGAACTGGATGAAGCGCGCCACGGCAATGTACGGCTCATGGCTGTACTGCTCGAAGAACTGCCACTGCAGGACCTGGGTACGCAAGCGTGGCTCGCTGGGCAGGAACTCGCTGCCATCGGCCAGGTAGTTGAGAATCGCGTTGGACTCCCACAAGCACGTGCCGTCCTCGAGCTTGAGCACCGGCACCTTGCCGTTGGGGTTCATGGCCAGGAACGCGGGGGTTTCGGTCTCGCCCTTGAGAATATCCACCGGGTGCCACTCATACGGACGGTCGAGCAGGCTCAGCATCAGCTTGACCTTGTAGCAGTTGCCCGACTGGTAATCCCCATACACCTTGTACATCGCCCCTCCCCTTTCACGCAGTTGCGCAGTAATACCCCATAGTTGGCGACTGTACGGCTAAATGCAATGCCTGCTGTATGGCAAGGATCACGCCATTGCACGGTAGCCTGAAAAAACTGCTTACACCTGCACAAGGAATTCCCCATGACCGATGCCACCTCCGCGCGCCTGCGGCCGCTGGCGGACAGCTCCCCGTCGGCGGTCGTCGCCGGCTTCATCGCCATGCTCACCGGCTATACCAGCTCGCTGGTGCTGATGTTCCAGGCCGGCCAGGCCGCCGGCCTGACCAGCGCGCAGATCTCGTCGTGGATCTGGGCCCTGTCGATCGGCATGGCGGTGTGCAGCATCGGCCTGTCGCTGCGCTACCGTACCCCGGTCACCGTGGCCTGGTCGACACCCGGCGCGGCGCTGCTGATCACCAGCCTCGGCGGCGTCACCTACGGCGAGGCCATCGGTGCCTATATCACCTGCGCCGTGCTGGTGCTGATATGCGGCCTGACCGGCAGTTTCGAGCGCCTGGTGCGACGCATCCCCGCCTCGCTCGCCTCGGCCCTGCTGGCCGGCATCCTGTTCAAGATCGGCAGCGAGATCTTCGTCGCCGCCCAGCATCGCACGGTGCTGGTGCTAGGCATGTTCTTCAGCTACCTGCTGGTCAAGCGCCTGTCACCGCGCTACTGCGTGCTGGCCGCGCTGCTGGTTGGCACCGCGCTGTCCGGCGCCCTGGGGCTGCTGGACTTCAGCGGCTTCCAGCTGGAGATCGCCACCCCGGTATGGACCACGCCGAGCTTCTCGCTGGCGGCGACCATCAGCATCGGCATCCCTCTGTTCGTGGTGGCCATGACCTCGCAGAACATGCCCGGCGTCGCCGTGCTGCGCGCCGACGGCTACCAGGTGCCGGCCTCGCCGCTGATCTCGGCCACCGGGTTCGCCTCGCTGCTGCTGGCGCCGTTCGGCTCCCACGGCATCAACCTGGCCGCAATCAGCGCGGCGATCTGCACCGGGCCACATGCCCATGAAGACCCCGCCAAGCGCTACACGGCAGCGGTGTGGTGCGGAATCTTCTACGGCATCGCCGGCACCTTCGGCGCGACCCTGGCGGCGCTGTTCGGCGCCCTGCCCAAGGAACTGGTGCTGTCGATCGCCGCCCTGGCGCTGTTCGGCTCGATCATGAACGGCCTGAGCGTGGCCATGGGCGAGGCACGCGAGCGCGAGGCGGCGCTGATCACCTTCATGGTCACGGCGTCGGGGTTCACCCTGTTCTCGATCGGCTCGGCGTTCTGGGGGATCGTGGCGGGGGTGCTGACCTTGCTGATCCTCAGTCCGCGCAGGGGCTGACAACGCTATCGCGGGGCAAGCCAGCTCCCACGCCCAGCCCCCGTGAGCGGGCATGCGTGGGAGCGGGCTTGCCCCGCGATAGGGCCGCCACCGCCAATCACAGGCGAAAGTGCCCCACCATCCCCTTCAGGTCACTGCCCAGTTGCGCCAGCTCGACGCTTGAGCGGGCATTGTCCTGCATCGCCAGCGCCGCCTGGTCGGCGCTGCCACGGATCTGGGTGACGCTGCGGCTGATTTCCTCCGCCACCGAACTTTGCTGCTCGGCCGCCGCAGCAATCTGCTGGTTCATCTGCTGGATCAACGACACCGCCGCGGCGATGCTGCCCAGGGCGCTCTCGGTCTGCAGCGTGTCGGCCACCGCCAGGCGCACCAGCTCGGTGCTGCCACGGATCTGCGTCACCGACTGCTGGGCGTTGCCGCGCAGGCTGGCGACCAGCCGTTCGATCTCCTCGGTGGACTGCTGGGTACGCCGGGCCAGCGCGCGCACTTCATCGGCCACCACGGCGAAGCCACGGCCCTGCTCGCCGGCGCGGGCTGCCTCGATCGCCGCGTTGAGCGCCAGCAGGTTGGTCTGTTCGGCCACGCTCTTGATCACCTCCAGCACATCACCGATGGTATGGATCTCGGCGCTGAGACTGTCGATACCACTGCTGGCGGTTTCGGCCGCCACCGCCAGCTGCTCGATGCGCTGCATGCTCTGGCGCACCACCTGCTGCCCCGACTCGACCTTGTCGTCGGCATCCTGGGCCGCCTGGGCTGCCTGCTCGGCGTTGCGCGCCACATCGTGAACCGTCGCGGTCATCTGCTGCATGGCGGTGGCCACCTGCTCGGTCTCGTCCTTCTGGCTGCCCACTTCGCGGTTGGTCTGCTCGGTCACCGCCGACAAGGCCTGGGCGCTGCCGGCCAGCTGATCGATACCCTGCTGCAGGCCACTGACGATGCCCGACAGCCCCTCGGCCATCTGCTGCATGGCCTGCAGCAGTTGACCGACCTCGTCGGCACGCGGCGGCTCGGCCTCGATACCCAACTCGCCTGCGGCAATGCGCCGGGCACGGCTGATCACCCGCTTGAGCGGCGCGACCACGGCACGGGTGATCAACCAGGCCGCCAGCACGCCTACCAGCAGAGCCAGGGCCGTGGCCGCGGCGATGGCCACGGTGTTGCGCGCAAGCTCCGCCTGCATGGCCTGATCCTGGGCGACGTAGGCCTGGTCGACCCGCGTGGTGACCTGCTCGGCCCGGGCCTGCAACTGATCCTTGATCCCCCGCTCCTGGCCCAGCAGGTCGGTGTACTCGTTGAGTTTTTCGGAAAAACTCGCGATATGCCCAGCCACTTCGCCCAGCACGCTCTGGTAGCCGGCGTCGGTGACCGCCGACTTGAGCTGCTCCACCAGGCCGGCCGCCTCCACCGTTTGGGCGATGCGCCCCTCGGCAACGGCCTCGCCGCCCTTGCGGCTCTGCTCCAGGCGTACCCGGGCCTCGTCCATGGCCTGCAGCATCAGCCGCGACACCTGCGCCACCTGCCCGGCCTGCTCGAGGAACTCACCGCCCTGCTGCCCCTGGGACTGCTTGAGGGTATAGGTGCCATCGTCGGCCAATCCGGCCTGCAGCACATCGAGGTTGTTGGCCACGCTCGACACCGACCAGCTGGCCATGTCCAGCGCCAGCTCCTTGGCCTGCACGGCCTGGACGAACTGATCGAAGGCCTGCCCGTAGGCGTTAAGGTCGGCCTCGGCCCAAGACAGCGCCGGCACCGCGCGGGCCCGCTCCACCAGCCCCTGCAGGCCAGTACGCAGGGCATCGGCCTCCTTGACGTCCGAGCGCAGGGCGAAGGCCTGTTCGTGCTGGCGCAGCTTTAACAGGTCAGTGTTGAACTGGGCCATCTGCCGCAGCTCCTCGAAGCGCTGGCCGACGTTGCCCAGGGCGTACACACCGATGGCGGCCACCACCAGGGTGAGCAGCAACACCAGGGCGAAACCCAGGCCCAACTTGCGCGCCATGCCCAGGTTGGCCAATACACCGTGCTTGGTCGCCGTCATCACCGCCCTCCTCGCCTTTTGGCCCTCTGCCAACGGCAAGAGTGACAATGGCGCCGACCTCGTCACAAGGGGCGGGCGCGCGAATGGTGTCATTTAGCTATGAGCGTGTCGCTTTCAGACTGCCGGAGGTCGCCCCGCATGCCGGAAAAACGCCTGGGCCCGGGAATCCTGTCCATAGGCGACATTGATCCGCAGCCAGTCACTGGCCCGCCCCTGCGGATCGAAGGCGCTGCCCGGGGTGAGCAGCACCGCATGCTCCAGCGCCAATCGCTCCAGCTCGGCAAAGTCGCGCCCAGGCACCCGGGCCCATACGAACATGCCGCCTACCGGCTCGCAAAACACCTCCCAGCCGCAGGCCTCCAGCTGCCCCAGGGTCGTGGCTCGGTGCTGACCCAAGCGCAATCGCAGACGCTGCACGCTCTTGCGGTAGCCGCCATTGGCCAGCATCTGCCCGACCACCTGTTCGGCGAAGCGCGAGGTGCCAATGCCAGCCACCATCTTCAGTTCGGCCAGGCGCGCGATCAACGGCGGGTCGGCCACAAGGTAGCCGACCCGCAACGAACTGCTGAGGGTCTTGGAAAAGCTGCCCAGGTAGATCACCCGCTGCTCGCTGTCGAGGGTCGCCAGGCGCGTGGCCGGGCCGTCCTGGAAGTCCGCATACAGATCGTCCTCGACGATCCGCAGGTCATGCTCACGGGCCAGTTCCAGCAAGCGGTAGGCCACCTTGGGCGTCAGGCAGGTGCCAGTCGGGTTCTGGTACAGGCTGTTGATGAACAGGCAGCGGGGCTGGTGCTCGGCCAGCAACTGCTCGAGCACCACCAGGTCCGGGCCAGTGGCGGTGCGCGGCACCTCGAGCATGTGCACACCGTGCAGGCGCAGCAAGTTGTACAGGTTGTAATAGCCGGGGCGCTCCACCAGCACTGTATCTCCCGGATTCAGCAAGGTTCGCACCAGCAGGTCCAGGGCATGGCTGGCGCCCTGGGTGGTGACGATCCGCTCCGGCTCGGCGGCGATATCCAGCCGCGCCAGCCCCTTGTGCAGTTGCAGACGCAGACTGGCCAGGCCCTGGGGCGGGCAGTAGTCGAACAGCGCCTCGGGCGCGCCGCGGCTGACCTGGCGGATGGCCTGGGCCAGCTCGGCTTCGGCGCGCCAGGCCACCGGCAGCCAGCCACAGCCGAGCTTGAGCAATTGTTCATGGCCTTCGCGAAACTGCCGCCAACTGCCGTCGATCGCCTCACCCCAGGACTCCCCAGGGTCGGGTCGCAGGCCCGGTTTGCGCTCGGCGACAAAGAAGCCCGCGCCATGCCGCGCCTGCAGCCAGCCGTTGGCCGCCAGGCGGTCGTAGGCCTCGATTACGCAGGAGGCGCTTACCGCCTGGGCCTTGGCCAGCGCGCGGATCGACGGCAGGCGCGCACCGGGGCGCAGGCGCTGCTGTTCGATCCAGGCCTGCAGGTGCTCGGTCAGTTGCTGGACCAAGGGGATGGGAAGATCACGATCAAGATGAAAATGCATGGCAAGTGTTCGCTGTTTTCAGGCAAACAGTTAAGCATAAATGCTCCGCGAGTGTGCCTTGGCGAGCACCACTGCCAAGGCCGATGCTGCCAACCACTGTCACTGCCTTGCGGATCCGTACCGATGTCCACTCGCCATGCCCCAGTCCTGCTGGCCTTCGCCCTGTGCCTGATCACCCTCGCGGTGAACCTGCAGGCCCCGCTGTACATCACCTACGCCGACCTGTCCGGGCAAGGCGCGGCGGCGACCGCCGTGGCCTTCTCCGGCTATGTGCTCGGCGTGCTGCCGGTGCTGTTGGCCCTCGGCGGCCTGGCCGACCGGGTGGGCAGACGCCCGCTGATCCTGGTCGCGCTGGCCCTGTCGATGGTCGCCACGCTGCTCATGCTGCTGGCACCGAGCCTGCAGATGCTGGGCCTGGCGCGCCTGTTCCTGGGGCTGGGCACAGGCCTTGCCTCGGCCACCGCCACCGCCTACATGAGCGAACTGATGGCGCCGGACGCCGATAGCCACGCCGCCACCTGGGTCACTGCCAGCACGTCGCTCGGTTTCGGCCTGGGCGCGGCACTGACCAGCCTGTTCCTGCTGCGCGGCCCGACCCTCACCCCCGGCAGTTTCCACCTGCAACTGGCATTGGCCGCCCTCGCCTTGCTGCTGGTCTGGCGTCTTCCCGACCCTCGTCCGGCGCAGTGCAGCGCCATGCTGCGCCTGCCCTGCTACCCCGCCGGCAGCCTGGCCTATGGTTTGGCGATCCTGCTGGCCTGGGCCTGTGTCGGGCTGGTGATCGCCCTGCTGCCGGGGATCCTGCGTCAGCACGGGCTGAGTGCCTGGTCGGGGTTCTCGACCTTCTGCGTGATCAGTTGCGGCTTGTTGTTCCAGCCGCTGGCCCGGCGCCTGGCCAGTGCCCAGGCGACCTTGCTGGGGCTGCTGATCCTGCCGTGCAGCTACGCGCTGCTGGCCTGGGGGGCCGACAGCGGCAATCTGCTGGGTGTGCTGTTGGGCGCCGTGGCCGCGAGCAGCGCCTGCTATGGCTTCATCTACCTGGGTGGCTTGGCGGCGGTGAATGAGCGGGCCGGGAGCGAGAAGACCCGGGCCAGTGCCGGGTTCTTCCTGCTCGCCTACCTGGGATTCAGCCTGCCGGTGATTTTTACCGGATTGCTCAGCGACCGGCTCGGCTCGCGACTGGCGCTGATCGCCTTCGGCGGCGTGTTGCTGCTCGGCTGCGCGGCCGTGGCACTGACGCTGTGGGTAACTTCGTTCAGATCGCCAACGCGCCGCCATCGACAGTCAGACTGTGCCCCGTCGTGAACGCCGCGCCATCGCTGCACAGGTACAGCACCGCGCTGGCGATCTCCTCGACCTTGCCGATACGCCCGACCGGGTGCATCGCCGCGGCGAACTCGGCCTTGCGCGGATCGGCCTCGTAGGCGCGGCGGAACATGTCGGTGTCGATCACCGCCGGGCATACCGCGTTGACCCGGATACCCTTTTTCGCATACTCGATGGCGGCCGATTTGGTCAGGCCGATCACCGCATGCTTGGACGCCGCGTAGATGCTCATCTTCGGCGCCGCCGACAGCCCTGCCACCGAGGCGGTGTTGACGATGGCCCCACCGCCCTGAGCCAGCAACAGCGGGAGCTGATACTTCATGCACAGCCACACACCCTTGACGTTGACCCCCATGATCGCATCGAACTCCGCCTCGCTGCCCTCCGCCAGGCGCCCCTTCTCGATCTCGATACCGGCGTTGTTGAAGGCATAGTCGAGCCGGCCATAGGCCGTGATGACCTGCTCATGCAACTGACGCACATCGTCGTCACGGGTGACATCGCAGGCGACGAACAGCGCCTCGCCGCCAGCCTGGCGAATCAGCGCCACGGTGGTTTCACCGCCGGTCGCGTCACGGTCGGCCACCACCACCTTGAGCCCCTCGGCGGCGAATGCCTGGGCCGTCGCCCGGCCGATGCCCGCCGCGCCACCGGTGACCAGGGCAACCTGGCCGGAGAAAGTCATGCTCATCACTGGCTCCTGCAAAAGGATGGGAAGTCGTGGCTGAGTCTAGTCAGGGCACCGCCGGGCTGGGCAGCATCATCAAGGGCACGGTTGGACTACTATCGTTCGCGGTGATCTTGCGTGACGCGGCCCATTCAACCCGCCGATCATCAGCCCCTCACACTCGTTCAGGAGAACTCGCCATGCCCCACACCAACCGCCGTTTCCTGCTGACCAAGCGCCCGGTCGGCGCCGTGCGCCGTGACGATTTCACCTATGAGCAGGGGCCCGCCAGCGAGCCGGGCGAAGGCCAGGTGCTGGTGAAAAACCTCTACCTGTCGCTGGACCCGGCCATGCGCGGCTGGATGAACGAAGGCAAGTCTTACATCCCGCCCGTGGGCCTGGGCCAGGTCATGCGCGCCCTAGGCGTCGGCGAGGTGGTCAGCTCCAAGCATCCGGACTACAAGCCCGGCGACCATGTCAGCGGCGCCCTTGGCGTGCAGGATTACTTCACCGGCGAACCCCAGGGCCTGCACCGGATCGATCCACGCCTGGCGCCCCTGCCCCGCTACCTGTCCGCCTTGGGCATGACCGGCATGACCGCCTACTTCGCCCTGCTCGAGGTCGGCCAGCCCAAGGCCGGCGAGACTGTGGTGATCTCCGGTGCCGCCGGCGCGGTCGGCAGCATTGCCGGGCAGATCGCCAAGCTCAAGGGCTGCCGCGTGGTGGGCATCGCCGGGGGCGCGCAGAAGTGCCAGTACCTGGTGGACGAACTGGGCTTCGACGGCGTCATCGACTACAAGGCCGAGGACGTGCTGGCCGGTCTCAAGCGTGAATGCCCCAATGGTGTGGATGTGTACTTCGACAACGTCGGCGGCGACATCCTCGATGCCGTGCTGTCGCGCCTGAACTTCAAGGCCCGGGTGGTGATCTGCGGCGCCATCAGCCAGTACAACAACAAGGAAGCGGTCAAGGGCCCGGCCAACTACCTGTCGCTGCTGGTCAACCGTGCGCGCATGGAAGGCTTCGTGGTGATGGACTACGTCAAGGAGTACGGCAAGGCCGCGCAGGAAATGGCCGGCTGGCTGGCCAGCGGCAAGGTGAAGAGCAAGGAGGATGTGGTGGAGGGCCTGGAGACCTTCCCCGAGACGCTGCTCAAGCTGTTCAGCGGGGAGAATTTCGGCAAGCTGGTGTTGAAGGTCTGAGATCAGCAGCCAGGCGCTTTGTGGGAGGGGGGCAAGCCCGCTCCCACGATCCCTGATTCAACCGCGGATTTCAGCCACAACGGCAGCCAACGCCTTGGCAGGATCCGCCGCCTGGCTGATTGGACGCCCGATCACCAGGTAATCGGAGCCGGCGTCCAGTGCCTGACGCGGGGTCAGAATCCGGCGCTGGTCATCCTGGGCACTGCCCGCCGGGCGAATTCCCGGGGTCACCAATTGCAGCGACGGGTGCGCCGCCTTCAGTGCCGGCGCTTCCAGTGCCGAGCACACCAGGCCGTCCATGCCGGCTTTTTGCGCGAGCGCCGCCAGGCGCAGCACCTGCTCCTGCGGATCGACATCCAGGCCGATGCCGGCGAGGTCCTCGCGCTCCATGCTGGTCAGCACGGTCACGCCGATCAGCAGCGGCTGCGGGCCGCTGCGCTTGTCCAGCTCCTCACGGCAGGCCGACATCATGCGCAGGCCACCGGAGCAGTGCACGTTGACCATCCATACACCCATCTCGGCCGCGGCCTTGACCGCCATGGCGGTGGTGTTGGGGATGTCGTGGAACTTGAGGTCGAGGAATACTTCGAAGCCCTTGCTGCACAGGGTTTCGACTATCCCTGAGGCGCTGCTGGTGAACAGTTCCTTGCCCACCTTGACCCGGCACAGGGCGGGGTCGAGCTGGTCGGCCAGCTTCAGGGCGGCGTCACGGGTGGGAAAATCCAGGGCGACGATCAGGGGCGTCTGGCAGGCGGACATGGGCAGGGTCTCTTGGCAAGTCGTAAACGGCGCGCATTGTAAACGAAGTGGCGTGGGGTTTGGGGGCCGCGGGTCATGAGAATTGGCCCGAGCGGGGGCGGCTCCTATAATTGAACCAACGGCTGCGGCAATGGCTCGAATGCCATGTAAGCGGTGCCCTACACGCTTTCAGGAGAATCTCGATGCCTTGGTATGCCTGGTTGATACTGCTTGTTGCTCTCGGGTCGATTGTCGGCGGATTGATGATGCTGCGGGATACGGCGAAGAAGTTGCCGTTGACGGAGGAGCAGTTGAAGAAAGTGCATGAGCGCAATGCCGAGGCCGATGCGAAGGATGCGCAGGATCGTTGAACCCACACCAGACCGTTCGGGCTGAAGCCGATTGGCACACCACCAACCGGCCGCCCCGCTGATCAATCCACGACCAGCCTGTCTCGATTCTGCTCAAGCAGCGCGCTTCCGATCCCCTTGATTTCCAGCAGTTCGTCCACCGACTGGAACGCTCCGTGGGTCTCACGATAGGCGATGATCGCCTCGGCCTTGGCTTTGCCGATCCCTTTGAGCTCTTTTTGCAGTGTGGCGGCATCGGCCCGGTTGAGGTTGACGTTCCCAGTCGCAGGAGCATTGACAGGCATTTCGATGGCTGCCGACTCAGCGTTCACCGTGGTCTGCGCCGCGGCAGGAAGCGAGAAGGAAAGGCATGTGAACAGCGGTAGAAGGAGGTAGGTCAGTACTGTGTTTCGCATGGTTGAGTCCTTGGGTTGGTTGAGGAGCAGCATTTCCTTGGCTGCCCTCTGAAACCTAGACGCAATGCACACAGCCGCAAATGGCAGGTTTGGTCAAATTATTTCGCAGAAAGCGCGTCCAAACACGATCGCCTCTACACGGTCGAGACTGACGCCCAGAGGCGCCAGCCCATGTAAGGCTCGCCGTGGTCCGATAATTTACTCCTCGATACGCATCGATACAAAAGCGATGCCAAGCTTCCGACGGTCCCCTGTAGGGGTCTAATGAAACCGGACACCTATTTAGGCGAGAATGTTCGCCACAGAGAGGTGCCTGATGACCAAGCAACGCCGTGCTGCCTGCCTGGTGCTCGATCAAGGCTACATTCATGCCGAAGCAGCACGCTCGCTCGGCTTGGTCGAATCGGTCCTACGCCGCTGGGTTAATCAGCCTCAACAGGAGCGCGGCGGCATCACGCCGGCCAGCAAAGCGTTGACGCCAGAGCAGCAAAAGATCCAAGAGCTCGAATCTCGGATAACGCGCCTTGAACGCGAGAAATCGATACTAAAAAAGCTACCGCGATCTTGATGTCGGAAGATCTCGAGCGTATTCGACGATCCACCAGTTCAGCGCCCATGAGCCCGTTGATTGGTTATGTGAGGTGTTCGAAGTCACTCGCTCAAGTTACTACGCACATCGCCATAGAAGGCGAACTCCGGACGTTGAACGACTACGGTTGCGCAGTCGAGTGGATGAGTTATTCACGCGCGGACGAAGTGCGCCCGGCAGCCGCAGTATCAAGATGATGATGCAAGAAGAGGGTGAGAAGATCGGGCGGTTCAAGGTCCGCAGCTGGCGTTGGTCAGCAAACAGCCAGGGGCGCATGCGTACAAAAAGGCCACAGTGGAGCGGCCAGATATTCCGAATATTTTGAACCGAGCGGTTGATGCCGAAGCGCCAAATCAGGTCTGGTGTGGCGACATCACTTACGTTTGGGCGCAGGGAAAATGACATTATCTGGCAGTTGTCTTGGATCTCTATGCACGCAGAATCGTGGGCTGGGCCCTATCAGAAAAACCGGACGCAGACCTCGTGGTCAAAGCGCTGGATGTGGCATACGAACAACGCGGTAGGCCTCAAGGGCTACTGTTCCATTCCGAACAAGGGTCGCAATATGGCAGCAGTCAATTCCGCCAGAGATTGTGGCGCTATCGCATGCGCCAGAGCATGAGCCGCCGAAGCAACTGCTGGGATAACGCGCCGATGAAGCGAGTCTTTCGCAGCTTGAAGTCAGAGTGGATACCGACCAGGGGCTACCTGACCGGGCAGCAAGCTCAACGAGACATTAGCCAGTACCTGATGAGCCACTACAACTGTATCCGCCCCCATCAATTCAACGATGGACTGGCTCCGGCGAAAGCTGAAGAAAAACTCAAAACTGTGTCCGGAATTAGTTGACCACTACACCCTGGCAATCGAAGTAGAACTCAAGGACGGCCAGACTATCGGCATCATCCACGCCGAGCTGCCGAAAGCCGGGTCGACCACCACCTGGGAAACATCCCAGGCACTCTTGAAAAGCAGCGACCCGCAGACATATCGTGACACGCAGACCCAGGCGCTCTATGCCAGAAATCGCATCACCGCAATGGACATCCGCCCGGTTCATGGGCTGGATCGCCTGTACGTCGGCCACTCGAAAGTGCCACAGGTACTAAGCCTGGGAAATGTGGTCTACATCGACACGGGCTGCTCATTTTCCGATGGCGCGCTGACGCTCATCGAGCTGGGGCGGGAGCGGATTACCACCTGCCGCCTCAGCGATCTTTAAAGCTCAGGGCTCCCGACGGCGCTGCAGGTATATCCAGTCGACGATCTCGCCATCGGGATTGTAGCCGCTGACCATTTCCCGCAACTGCTGCCTGACCATGGCGTAGTCGTCGGACGAAATCGCCTCAAGCAAAACACCCAGTCGCGACTTGAGTGAGTCCCAGTCCAGATAGTCTTCCTGGGCGCTCATGATCATCGGGTGACGGGTGGAAACCACATTGTCACCGATCAGCAACTCTTCGTAGAGCTTTTCGCCTGGACGTAAACCGGTGAACTCGATGGAGATGTCACCGTGCGGATTGGTATCGGAGCGCACGCTCAGACCGGACAGGTGGATCATCTTCTCGGCCAGTTCGACGATCTTGACCGGCTCCCCCATATCGAGCACGAACACATCCCCTCCCTGCCCCATCGAACCGGCCTGAATCACCAGCTGCGCGGCCTCGGGAATGGTCATGAAGTAGCGCGTGATTTTCGGGTGGGTCACCGTCAAAGGCCCCCCCGACTTGATCTGCTGATGAAATAGGGGAATGACCGAGCCCGATGACCCAAGTACATTGCCGAAACGCACCATGGTGAAGCGGGTCTTGTTGACTCTCGAGACATTGCCTGGGTCATTGAACAGCACCGGCGCCAGTTCGCGGCTCAACGCCTGAAGCACCATCTCGGCCAGGCGCTTGGTACTGCCCATGACATTCGTCGGGCGCACCGCCTTGTCGGTGGAAATCAGCACAAAGTTGGCCACACCGGATTGCAGCGCCGCCTGCGCGGTATTCAACGTGCCGATCACGTTGTTCAGGACACCCTCGGCAATATTGTGCTCGACCATCGGCACATGCTTGTAGGCTGCCGCATGGTAGACCGTCTCGACGCGCCAGGTGGACATCACATCCAACAGTTGGGCGGCATTGCGCACGGAACCGAGGATCGGCAGGACCCGGGTCGGCAACGAACCACGGTGAATGCTCTTCTCGAGCTCGCTAAGAATGCTGTAGAGATTGAATTCACTGTGCTCGAGCAACAACAAGGTACTGGGATGAAGCCTCAGGATCTGCCGGCACAGTTCCGAGCCGATCGAACCGCCGGCCCCCGTGACCAGAACCACCTTACCTTTCACGCAATGCTCGAGCAGGTCGGCCTGCGCCGGCACAGCGTCTCGCCCCAGCAGGTCCGCGATGTCCACTTCCTGCAGGTCGTCGACCTTGACCCGGCCGCTGGCTAGATCCATGAATCCAGGCACACTCCTCACATGCAATGGGTAGCCTTCAAGTAGATCAAGGATTTCGCGGCGCCGCGCCCGACTGATCGAAGGCACAGCCAGAAGCAATTCCTGGGCCCCGGTCTCCTCAATCATTTTTTGAATGTTTGCGGGCTTGTAGACCAGCAAACCAGCGATCACCCGATCAGCGATGCCGCCATCATCATCGATGAACGCCACCGGCCGCATGACCTTCCCCATGCGCAATGCGGCAACCAGTTGGTTGCCCGCAGAACCTGCCCCATAAATCGCCACTTTCAACGCACCATCATTGTTGCGGCTACTGAAGGGGATATGCTGCACGGTGGCAAACCAGTCACCCAGGAAGTATTGACGCATGGCCAGACGCAGCCCACCAACCAGCACCAAGCTCAACCACCAGTAGTTGAAAATGATGGAGCGCGGCACAAGGTATTGATGGTTCGCCGACCAATAGACAATCACGCCGAGTATCAAGGCAGAGAGAGTCACCGCCTTGAATATGGTGATCAACGCATCGTTGCCAAAATAGCGCATGACGGCTCGGTACATGCCGAGACGGATGAAGATCGGAATGGAAATCACGGGAGCACAAGCAAACAACCAAAGGTGGTGACGCACCAGCTCGGCCGACTCCTCGATCCCCAGTCGTACAACGAACGCCAACCACATCGCCACCCAGACGAGCAGGACATCAGTCAGCACCTGGATCAATCGTTTTTTAGTTCGCGGCAACCCCAGCAGAAATGTCCGCACGCTTTCCCAACCCCTATCGAACACCTTTGCTCCTATCTGCGATTATTTTCTTGCCCAAGCGCCAAGCATTCATCCCGCTGCGTACATGGGGCCTCATTCTCCACCACCCGCATCATAAGCCACGGCCAGCACCAGCAATGGTACATAGGCGGCCAGCAGGCCCACGGCGCCATTAATGTCGAACAGAATGACGCACACTGCCACTGGCAGCAACCAGAAGACATTGATCAACAGCACAGCAAGGGTGCGGGCAGGTACGCTCCCGCCCGCTGCGAAGCTCGGTTGTAGGTGTGCTGCGATGCGCCTCGTAAGGCCTCATGCCTCTGAACAAGCGACGGATGAGGGTATAGGTCACATCGATCACGAAGCCCCCAGCAGGATCAACCAGCACCAGAAGAGCTGCGACGATTCCCAACCAGTGTATAACGACAGCAGCACCATAATCAGGCCGTGAAAACCGCTTCCCGCATCGCCCATGAAGATCTTCGCCGAAGGGAAGTGCCAATACAGAAACCTAAGCACAGCCAGCATGAGAGTCAGGGGCAGCGGCATCAAATGTTCACCCTCGCCAAACCATCAAATCAGGCTGACGCCCAGGCAGATACTGACTGCCTCGACGCCGGCGATGCCATCCATGAAGTTGTACAGGTTGAGCAGCCAAACCAGGTGCAGCACGGCAACTGCAGCCCGACCCACTCCACACTGACCTCCACCCCGAACATCACCAGCGGCGGTACATCGCCGACCCAGTAGAGCCCCCAGGCCGCAGTCACAAAATTTCCCAATAGCGGCCAGCACACCGGGACGTGCCGATGGTCATCGATGAAACCGATCACGGCAACCAGACATCCGCCGCCCAAAAAGGCACACAGCATGGGGCCGTTAAGCATTTGCGATGCCGGCCAGCAACACGATCACCTATAAACCGACACGACAATGGCCATCCCACCACCTCGCGGGGTGGGCACAGCATGCGAGCGACGGGGGCCGGGAACATCGATCAGGCTCCTGGCCAATGCAAAATGGCGCAGACTCGCGGTCAAAAGCAATGAAACCAATATCACCAGTGGAGCCAACCACCACTGCATCATCATCTTTGATCCTTCCTAGAAACCATCGACGACGCCAGCCAACGGCTGTGTCACCCATTACGCCACTTGAGCGAAGGCAACACGTGCTCAAAATTCAGCCGGATATTCAGGGGATATAGATTTCCGCGCATCCATTGATGACTTTCTTGCCCTTTACCTTACACACCGTATCGAACGAGACGCGCCGCTTCTTCAGATCGACTGCGGTCACGCAGACCTCGGCCACCACGGTGTCATCGATATAGACCGGGCGCAAGAAGTTCAAGCTCTGGGAGACATACACACAACCCGGCCCCGGCAGCCGAGTGCCGAACAACGCCGAGAAGAACCCCGCCGACATAAGTCCATGGGCAATTCGCTTGCCGAACCTCGACTGCTCCGCGTACTCACGATCGACATGCACCGGATTATGATCGCCCGAAAGTCCGGCATAGGCCTTGATATCGGCATCGGTAATGGTCTGCGAATAGGCAACCGACATCCCCACCACGATCTGCTCCAGCGGGATGGCACCAAGGGCAACATCACTCACGAGCCGGCCCCCACCTTGCGCAATGGCTTGGCCGGGTTGCCGACTACCGTTTCGCCAGGCGCCACGCTCTTGTTGACCACTGCGCCCATACCGACCACTGCACCCTTGCCGATGATAATGGGCCGCTCCAAAGTGCCCTGCTTGATCACCGCGCCGGTGCCGATATAAGCATGGTCCTCGATACGCACGTTGCCGTTACATTTGACCCCCGGCGCGAAGGTGACGTAGTCGCCGATCACGCAGTCATGGGCGACGTACGAATAGATATTCGACTGGAAGAACCGGCCGATCTTCGCATTGGAGGTGATGGTGGTGAAAGGGCACAGCACCGCGCCTTCTCCTATCTCATTGCCATCGAGCACGACGCTCTGGGCCTGGGCGCGGATCTGGAATGGCTGGGCACCCTGCTCGAGCATGCGCTGGGCGACACGCTCACGTGTGGCACCACTACCGATTGCCACATTGAAGTAGCGCTGCGACGCCTCCAGGGCGAAGAAAGCCTCGGTACTCAGAACCTCATGACCGTTAACCGGCCCCTCGATCTCACCATCATCGACGAAGACGAGGCGATAAGTTTCGCCACGACGTTGTTCCAACATCTCGCGGGCCACCGGCATCACTTCCCGGCCAAACCCGCCGGCCCCAACGATTGCATAAATGTGCATCTTGCATTCCTCGCACGCAGGCTCGACCACCTACGCCTTGTTGAATTTGGTTGTGCCGGGCTCAGAGAGGCACGGCGCGCGCCATCACCGACGCCAGAACCTGACACGTCTTGTCGAGCTCCGCCTCTGTCAGGGTTGGGTGCACCAGCAGCATCAGGCTCGCTTCACCCAACTCGCGCGCCACCGGCAGCGCCTGCGCCGGACGCCACCCGGTGTTTTCGAACGCCTTCTCCAGATATACCTCGGAGCACGATCCCGAATAGCAGGGCACGCCGGCGTGATTGATCTCACGAGCGATACGATCGCGGTCCCAGCCCTCGCCAAGCTTGTCCAGTTCGACAAATACATAGCACTTGTAGGCAGCATGCTGGATATTGTCCGGCACCGTGGGGACACGCAAGCCCTGCAACGCTCGCGCGGTCGTCCAGATCCGTTCGGCATTCTGGCTGCGCGAGCGCTGCCAGTCCGCCATGCGGCACAGCTGTAGACGACCAATCGCGCCCTGGACCTCAAGCATCCGCCAGTTAGTGCCAAAGCTCTCGTGCAGCCAGCGGAAGCCCGGCGGGTGCTCACGTTCGTACACCGCCTCCCAGCTCTTGCCATGGTCCTTGAACGACCACATGGTAGACCAGAGGCTCTTGTCGTTGGTCGTCACCATCCCACCCTCGCCACCAGTGGTCATGATCTTGTCCTGGCAGAACGACCAAGCACCCACATGACCAATAGAGCCAACCGAACGCCCCTTGTAACGCGCACCATGGGCCTGGGCACAGTCTTCGATGACCTTGAGGTTGTGCGTCCTGGCCAGCTCCATGATCGGGTCCATGTCGCAGGGCCAACCCGCCAGGTGCACGCAGATAATCCCACGCGTGCGCTCGGTGAGCACCGCACGAATGGTATCGGCTGTGATGTTCTGCGAGTCGGCATCGACATCGGCGAACACCGGGATTGCACCGGCGTTAACGATGGACGAGACCGAAGCCAGGAAGGTCCGAGAGGTAACGATCACCTCATCACCCGCACCGATCCCCAGGGCGTGCAGGGCCAGATCCAGTGCCACCGTGCCGTTGGTCAGGGCGATCGCGTACTTGCACTCCGACCATTTGGCAAATTCCTTCTCGAACTCGCGACACTCCTGGCCAGTCCAGTAGTTGACCTTGTTGGAAAGAATCACATCGCGAACAGCATTGGCTTCTTCCTCGGTGAAGGATGGCCAGGGAGAAAATGGGGTATTCAACATAGTAGTGATTCCATCAATCGGTCAGTGGACCATCGTGCATCGTTCGACTAAGAACACGACAGCGCAAGGCAAAAAGACACGGCTCAGGGGCGGTTGCCGGAGAACTTGCTCATGGTCGCTTCCCCCGCAGCACTGATACCGTCTTTCCTGATCACTTTCTTCACAGTCAGGAAGAGGATCTTGAGATCCAGCCAGAAACTGCGATTATCCACATACCAAACATCGAGTTTGAACTTGTCCTCCCAACTCAAAGCATTGCGACCGTTGATCTGCGCCCATCCGGTCACGCCAGGGCGGACCTCATGGCGGCGATACTGCTCGGCCGAATACAGCGGCAGGTACTCCATCAGTAAAGGCCGCGGCCCCACCAGGCTCATGTCGCCCTTGAGGACGTTCCAAAGCTCCGGCAGCTCATCCAGACTGCTGGCGCGCAGGAAAGCGCCAAAGGGAGTCATGCGCTGGTCATCCGGCAAGGGATTGCCCTGCGCATCCAACGCATCGCGCATGGTGCGGAACTTGACCATCCTGAACGGCTTACCGCTGACGCCGGGTCGTACCTGGTGGAACAGCACGGGCGAACCCAGCCGGCGCCGAATTAACAGGGCAACGACCAGCATTACCGGGGACAAGACCAGCAGGCCGAGACCAGCGGCCACAAAGTCAAACAAACGCTTCAATATGGATAATCCTGAATCGGGTTGGGTATCACGCCTGGCACCGTACTTACCGGCCCAGGCGCTGGAAGTGTTCAGCGAAGCGCGTCACGCCTGCGGCGAGGGACAAGTGCTGAAGATAGTAAGCCCTGCCGTTCTCGCCCATTACCTGACGCTGATCCGCATCCAGCTCGCACATTGTCAGGATCGCAGTGGCCAGAGCCTGCGGGTTTTCCCATTCGGCCACAACGCCACAGCCAGACTCTCGTACTAAGGCCGCCGCGTCGCCTTCGACCGCCATCAATATAGGTCGGCCCGCCGCCATGTAGGCCTGGGTCTTGGAGGGAATGGTGACGGTGAACAACGGGTCCTGCTTCAGGTGCACCAGCAACGCATCGGCGTTGGCCAGATAAGGGCCGACCTGGTTCATGGGCACTGCCGGCAGGAACACCACGTTGTCCAGGTCTCGCTCCTCCACCAGGGCACGCAGGCGTGTTACCTCGACACCACCACCGAGCATCACCAACGTGACGTTCGCGGCAGCCGCCTTGAGCAGACCAGCGGCGTCGATCAGCGCATCCAGCGCCTGGGCCTTGCCCATGTTACCCGCGAACAGCACGCGCAAACGCCCGGGCGGCGGAAAGCCCGACGGCGCAGGCGCAGTCGGCGCGCAGATCATGTCCTCAGCACACCAGTTGTAGATGACATCGATCTTCTCTGCCGTCACCCCGCGCTCGATCAACAAACGCTTGAACCCAGGTGATAGCACCACCAACTGGTCGACCCGACGATATACCCAATCGCAGACGCGACCGACCAGGGCTATAGCCTTCTCGTTAGAGAACATGCCTGAGGCACGCAGCGTGTCGGGCCACATGTCCTGTATGTCGTAAACAACCGGCACGCGTCGCAACAGACGGATGAACGCCGCGCTCAAGCCTACGGTCAAGGGAGGATGATAGGCGTAGATCACATCGGGCCGACGCGCACCGAACAGGCCATACAGCAGGCTACTGGCGGCAAAGCTCGCGTAATTCAGCACCCGGCCAAGGCCGCTCTGTCCGTGGCTGGGATACAGCGGCAATCGGGTCACCTTGACACCGTCGATTACTTCTCGCTGGATCAGACGCATCCGATAGCCTGGGTAGAGTTTGCCCCCCGGATAGTTGGGAAAGCCGGTCAACACTTCCACGTCGAAGCCGCGGGCCACCAGTTCCCGGGCGAACACCAGCCCTTTGAAGGTCGGCTCAGGATCAAACCATTGGGTCAGCAGGAGTACGCGCACGGTCATGGGTGATCAGTACCTTCTCCAGACCGTACGCATCACGTAGTCACGGTAGCTGTGGATGATGCGCACGACCTTCTCCGAGACATTCGGCATGCTGTAATCCTCGACCAAGCGCAGACCGCGCGCCTCACCGCGCGGCTGGCTCTCCAGCAAGGCCAAACCTTGCAGCACGCGCTCCACCTCCAGGCCAGTCATCATCACCGCAGCCTCCTCCATGCCCTCAGGCCGCTCGTGGGCCTCACGCAGGTTCAATGCCGGGAAGTTGAGGATCGACGACTCTTCATTGATGGTACCACTGTCCGACAGCACCGCCTTGGACTCGAGTTGCAACTTGTTGTAGTCGGTGAACCCCAGCGGCTTGAGCAAGCGCACATTCGCGTGGAACTTGACGCCCAGGGCATCGACACGCTTTTGCGTCCGCGGATGGGTCGACACGATCACCGGCATGTCGTATTGCTCGGCCACCGTGTTGAGTACGTCCACAAGCTTGAGGAAGTTGCGATCGGTGTCGATGTTCTCCTCGCGGTGCGCGCTGACCACGAAGAAGCGCCCCTCTTCCAGGCCCTGGCGCTGCAGGACATCGGAGGCATCGATGGACGCCCGGTAATGGTTGAGCACTTCGAACATCGGGCTGCCGCTCTTGATCACCATGTCGGGCGACAAGCCTTCGCGCAGCAGATAATCGCGCGCGATGGTGCTGTATGTCAGGTTGATATCAGCTGTATGGTCGACGATGCGTCGGTTGATTTCCTCTGGCACGCGCATGTCGAAGCAGCGGTTACCGGCTTCCATGTGGAAGGTGGGGATCTTGCGGCGCTTGGCGGGGATCACCGCCATGCAGCTGTTGGTGTCGCCCAGCACCAGCAACGCCTCCGGTTCGACCTCGGCCAGCACCTTGTCGACCGCGATAATAACGTTGCCGATGGTCTCGGCGCCGGTGGCGCCGGCGGCATTCAGGAAGTGATCCGGCTTGCGGATGCCGAGGTCCTGGAAAAAGATCTCGTTCAGTTCATAGTCGTAGTTCTGGCCGGTGTGCACCAGCACATGGTCGCAGTGCTGGTCCAGGGCCACCATCACCCGCGACAGGCGGATGATTTCCGGGCGGGTGCCGACGACGGTGACAACCTTCAACTTCTTCATGGACATTCCTTGGATCTGGACCGTCAAGCGTTCAGCGGCTTGGCATAAGTGTCGGGGTGTTGGCGATCGAAGATCTCGTTGGCCCACAGCATGACAACCATCTCTTCATAACCGATGTTGGTGATGTCATGGGTCCAGCCTGGGACGGTCTCGACGATGACCGGCTTATCGCCGGTAGTCTGCAACTCGTAGAATTCGCCGGTCACCATATGGCGGAAGCGGAAGCTCGCCTGGCCCTTGATGACCAGGAACTTCTCGGTCTTGGTGTGGTGGTAGTGGCCGCCGCGGGTCACCCCTGGGTGCGCGGTGAAATAGGAAAACTGGCCGCTGTCGCCGGTCTTGAGCATTTCGACGAACACCCCGCGTTCATCGCCATACTTGGGCACCTCGTAGGTGAAACGCTCCTGCGGCAGGTAGCTGACATAGGTCGAATACAGCGCGCGGACGAAACCAGTACCGACCGGCTCGGTGATCAGGTTTTTGCGACTGTCGCGAAACGCCTGCAGGTACGAGGCGATCTCGCCGACGCTGACGTCGTACTGCGGCTCGACCTGATCAATGTGCTCGCCACGCATCACTTGAAGGAAGCAGCGCACCACATCGTCGATGTACACCAGGCTGACGCGTGCCTGCGGGTCATTGATCTGGATCGGCAGGTCACGGGCAATGTTGTGGCAGAACGTGGCGACCGCCGAGTTGTAGTTCGGCCGCGCCCATTTGCCGAACACATTGGGCAGGCGGAACAGATGGACTGGCGAACCGGTTTGCGCGTGCAGATCCTGCAGGACCTTTTCCGCGCCACGCTTGCTGGCGCCATAGACGTTGTCCAAGGCCGCCTGGGTCGACGAGGTGTACAGCAACGGCACGGAGCGCCCCGTCGCGCGCACGGCTTCAGCCAACGCCCGGGTCAGGTCGACATTGCCAGAGGTGAATTCCTTCGGGTCCTGCGGACGATTGATGCCGGCCAGGTGGAAGATGAAGTCAGCGTCGGCGACCTTGGCTGGCAGCACAGCTACATCATTGTCACGCGTGAAGGTAGCGACAGCGATATCCTTCAGTTCCTGCAGATGCACCAGCAGGTTCTTGCCGATGAAACCATCGGCGCCCGTAATCAGGACATTCATCGATCACTCCTCCGGAACGGCGTGCTCGCCGCGCTGGATCGCCTGCATGAACGCGAGCTTGAGCAGCAACTTCTGCATGCCTTCGACATCCAGGCGCTCGGTATTGTGGGAGTTGTAGTCTTCGGTATGGGAAATTTTTTCCTCACCCTGTTCGACGAACTTGGCGTAGTTCAGATCGCGCAGGTCCGGCGGCACACGATAGTAGTCCCCCATATCTTCTGCACAGGCCATTTCTTCCCGGCTCAACAAGGCTTCATAGAGCTTTTCACCATGGCGTGTGCCAATAACCTGAATCGGGTGCTCCGGTTGTCCGAGCAAGCCGGTCAAGGCCTTGGCCAAGGTTTCCACAGTGGCTGCGGGCGCTTTCTGCACGAACAGGTCACCATTGTTTCCATGCTCGAACGCGTAAAGAACCAGATCCACGGCATCCGCCAAGGTCATCATGAATCGGGTCATGTTCGGATCGGTGATGGAGAGAGGCTTACCGGCACGCACCTGGTCGACAAATAGGGGAATGACCGAACCACGCGACGCCATCACGTTGCCGTAACGGGTGCCACAGATCACGGTCTTGAGGGGGTCGACATTGCGCGACTTGGCGACCATGACTTTTTCCATCATGGCCTTCGAGATACCCATGGCGTTGATGGGGTAGACAGCCTTGTCGGTACTCAGACAAACAACCCGCTTCACTTCATTCTGAATGGCGGCTTCCAGCACGTTATCGGTGCCAACGACGTTAGTCTTGACCGCTTCCATCGGGTGGAATTCACAAGAGGGTACTTGCTTCAAGGCCGCGGCATGAAAAATGTAATCGACACCACGCGTGGCATTCAAAACACTTTGAAAATCACGAACATCACCAATATAAAATTTCAGTTTCGGACTGGCATAGCGCTTGCGCATGTCGTCCTGTTTTTTTTCATCGCGACTAAAAATGCGAATCTCGGCAATATCTGTATCCAAAAAACCTTTCAGGACGGCATTACCGAACGAACCGGTCCCACCAGTAATCATTAACGTCTTGCCAGCAAACATACTTTATCTCCCGAAACGGTCTTGCCTATACGCGCGAAGTTTATCGCATGGCCTAATGCTTGGACACCAATCTTAGCAGTTCTCTACTGCACCCGCGAGGGCGAAACCGAGCGGAGTATCTGCTCGGAAATGGTACTCACGGTCATATGCTTCGCGTACCACTCCTGCCCAGCACGCCCGACCGAAAAAAGCGTCTCTCGAGGCGCCTGGGCAACTGCTTTGAAATGCTCGACGAGCAGCGCCTTATTACTCGGCGAAGCGCTCCAGCCCGCGCCAATTTCGTCTTCAAGGATCGCGCCAAAATCCGTGGCATCCTCCACATAAGCCAAAACAGGTACCGCAGCCCGGAAGAAATCGATAGCCTTTGAAGGGAAGGTAGGAACCCCTACGTCCCCCGAGTTGAAGACCAACCCCACATCTGCGCCCATCAAGAACTCAATGTATTCATCACGTGGCCTAAACCCCATATAAAGGACACGGTCTTCCACACCATGACTTACTAAGTCATCTAAAATACGTTGTCGCTCAGGCCCATCACCAAAAATATAAAACTTGGCGTCAATGGCATTTTGCTTGGCGACCACCGCCAACTCAATAACCTTGGCAATGCCACGCCCCCTAATCAACTGCCCACCAAACACACAGACAAGTGACTCACCGATATCATGCTGGGCACGTACCTGCCGATAGCGCTCGACTGTACGCTGAAACACCGCGTCAGGCCCCCAAAGGTACAAGACCTCCGCCGCAGTTTTCGACGCCAAACGATAATTTTCCTTGAGAAATTCAAGATTGCGCGGCGACATCACGCCAATCGTATCGTAATGATTGTAAGCACTGTTCTCGATGGCACGCAACGGCGCGGCCAGAAGCCCTGGAACCAGCCCCAACTGATGGTGATAAATAGGAAAAAAATCCCACAAAACCAAATAGGACCGAACAATACGCGCACTGAGCATCTTGCGCAACGGATCCATGATCAATGCCGGCGAAAAATTCAAGACCAGATCAAACTGCTGTTTGGACAGCATCTCCTTCACCGGCGCTTTGATTGCGCGCGCGGCAAAGAACCATTTCAGCACTTTCCCCAGCTTGCCCTTGTAATATTTGCTCTGAACCGGAAAAACGTGCACACGAACACCGGCGCGCTCAACCTCGCAAGGCGCCTCGATTTTTCCTGACCAGTCCAAAAACACCACAACGACTTCATGGTTCAACGCCAAATGCTCGGCAAGACTATCGACCAACCATGAGTGTCCACGACTCAATGAATAGGTAGTACAAAGAACCAGGACCCTCATCGCATGCATCTCCTGAAGTGATCAAACACGTAGGCGAGCATCATACAGAAACACAGCGCATAGGTAATCACGTAAGCAAACCCGACACCACTCACCTGCCCCCAACCGCTCAGCGAGCAGAACAGCAGGACAAAAAGCCCACCTTGCATGAGCTCAAACACCAACGCCCGGCCAAACCTGTCCGCCGAGATGAGCGTGAACACGCAAAAAATCGCCGCCATCCGGAAGTAGTCACCGATCAGATAGTAGATAAAATACTCTCCCGCATCGGCATAACCATGCCCAAACAGCAGAAAAATAACTTCGTGCCTAAAAATATAGATGAATGTGGCGCCCGCCCCATACAACAAGGAAAGCCCCCCAAGCCTTGCCGCCCACCCTCCAAACTTGAGCCCACCTACATGTTTGGAAAGATAGGGCAACAGTAACGTGGCGCAAAATGTACCAAAAAACTGCTGCTGGGCATCTGAGTACTTCACCGCCACCTGCCAATAGCTCAAGGCCTGATGACCATAGTCACGATTGAATGCCTCTCGCACAAACATGCTGACCAGGGGCAGAGAGACCAACCCAGCATAGACGGTCAAACAATAACGGAAAACACTCTTGAATTTTGACCACGCCGCCAAGCGACGAAAATCAAGTCTTATTTTTCCGCTATATGCCCTGCGCATGAATATGATAGGCAACACATAAGCAAGCGGGATCCACCAGTACGACAGATTGGCGGCATCCAGATAAACGAGGATTGCCGCACCAGCGGCATATATCAATGCTCCAGCCATAATGGAGATCGAGTACAGGGCAACCCTGCCCCGCGCCAACGCAACCCCCATCAAGCAGCCATAAACATTTGAAACATAAAACAGCGCAAGGATATACGCAATAAACCAGCCACTGACCGACTGATAAAAGACATACTGTTCCAGCAGCCCTTTACAAACAACCAGCAACACAGCCAGCATCAGAAAAAATACAGCGCCATAGCTAAAGACTTCAGACACAGCCGCTTCGAACTGCTCGTCACTCTGCGCCTGGGACAGCGACTTCACCAGATAGTTACTGGCACCGCCCAGGGACAAGCCGAAGACAACCGCCAAGAAGGCCATATATTGGGTCAGATAGCCAAACCCCTCATCGCCGTAACTGGACGCCAGAAAACGCACGACAATCAGCGCACAGAGGGTCTTTAACGCAAACCCCCCGCCAATGTAAATAATTTTATTCAACTTCACCCTCCAACCATTGAGAGTTGAAGTCATCATAATACTTCATCGTCCTGGCCTTGCCATCGTTACTTTGCCCACCCAGCCAACGCTCCACCATATTGTAATAAGGTGTATAAGGATAAAACAAAGGACCTCGCACCTCGTGCACCAACACAGAGAAACTCATCAAGAGAAAACCCACCGCAACGATAGAACGCTCAAGCGGCCTCTGCCTCCTTACCACCGATAGCAACAAATAAAAATATGGCATCAGCACAAAGTATTTAACGCGATCATGAAAGATCGGATATTTCCAGAACAAAAAAAGCACAACAATGTAGATAAAGCTCAAGTTAACAAGGTAGCGTTCGAGCGCATTGCGCCAATCGGCACGTAATAGCAGGTAGATAAATATTGCCAGAATAAACAGTTTGTACAAAAATTCACCAAGCCCACGCACATAGAGCTCACTCAGCCTGAGATAGATCTCGACCTTAGATGCGATGAACGACGGCATATACCCCAGCGCCTGCTTGAGCACGCCCCCGAAGGCATCCAGACCGAGACCATACAAGATCACAACCAGCGACAACGTACTGATGACAATCGCCTTCGAGAATCTGAACCGCGCGCACAGCACCACCCCCCCGATTGCCAATGAAAACAGGTGAATGGTACTTGCTGCAGCCACCAACAGCGCGAAAACCAGAACCCGCCCTCGCAGGAGGGCAATCATGCCGAGCGCCAGCAGAGACAAGGCGAGCGACATGCGCATCACGGCCATCTGCAGAACCAGGAACAACCAGCAATAGTAGACCAGAAAGCCAGAAACCAAGCCCATGCCCAGCAGGCTATTCAAACGCACGAACACATAGAAATTGAAGACGCAGATAAGGGCCTGCACGCCCCAGAAACTGACGCCGCACAAGTAGAGGACGTAGAGAAGAACCGAAAAACCAGTTTCAGAGCCATTGCCACTACCGAACTGCACAGCCGCCAAAAGCCCTTCAGATTGTTCTATCCCGCTGAAGATATTCTGGTAAACGTACCAATCATACCCTGTTTCGTCACGAAGTCCGGCGATAAATACAAAGTAACTGAAGGCAATAAAAACAAGAAAACCAGCCGTTCTGCGCGTCTTGGGCGCCCCCAGTATCTCCAAAATATAAAAAGGCACCAAAATCACGGCCAAGAAAATATAAAAAAACACTCGAACTCCGCCATGCAGCTTTATTTTTTTACTGACCAAAACACCAAGCCAGTCGCCCCAGCGCACTCATCAGCATCATCGGAAAAAATGGCGAAAGCCCCCATGCCTTCACCACTCCAGCCAATCCTGCCGCCACCACACCGCGAGGAGACTATGCCACCCTGAACGTTTTCCGGTAAACATGCCCGAAGAGCGCAATCAGCACCCCAAATGCAGCACCCACCACCAGACCAATAACGATAATCATTAGCTTTTGAGGCTTAATGGGCCTATCGGGCTGCTCCCCCCCCCCATCAAGCTGAAAGACCGAGATTTTTTCAGGATTGACATCAATACCTTTATAGGTTTCGTAGCTCATCTGCAAGTCGCGCAAGCTCACAAGAAAAGGATCATCCTGCGTACGCTCTTCCAGGTTTTTGATCTCAGCCTGCAAAGCCTTGCTGCCTCGCATATAGGTCAACTCACCAAACATTCCTGCTGAAATTTCCTCTGACAGGCGCCCGCCCAGTATAGGGGGTTTCTCCAAGCCCACTGATTGCGCAATTGCAAGTGCTTCTTTCAAGCGAACGATCAAGTCCTCTTTCACCATCTTGCCATTTTCACGCAGCAGCGCGATTTTCCGCTCCAGGTTCTGAGCTCGGACCTGTGCTTCACGCGTAACGTTCTCCACCAGTTCCGCCTTGGTTATTGCTTCTGCCCTGCCGACGAAAATCTTTGCCCATTCGACAGCGGTCTGTGGGCTTTCGTTGAGCATGCTCACTATGACTCGCTCAGTCGCCCCCTTGCCCTCAGAACCCGTTGCGATAGTTTTCAGATAGCGGGCATAGAGATCGTCCTGGGAACGCTTGCGCTCTTCTTGCCCCAACGAAGGGAGATAGACGTCTCGGAAAAAGTCACGCCGTAACGACTCGGCCTGCACATTTCGCAGAAATACGTCATAGACATCTTTAACGCTATAGGGCACCAACTCGCCGTCCCTGCTACGTCCCAAATTTAGCTCGGCAATAGCATTTTTTGCAGGTGGCATGAGTATTATCTTGGCCTGGTAAACAGGCAAACTAATAAAAGCATAGGCCGCAGCGAGCACGCCTCCCAATACGCTACAAAGAAAGACAGTCGTCTTTTTCTTCCACAGTCCAACAATAAATGCCGACAGATCATCCTGATCGTCGGACAGACTCATCGCTTGATCATCACGCATTTTCAGCTTTCTTCCCTTTCACAGATGCTTGATTTAATCCCCATACGCGAATCCCAGCTCCCACAGCTTACAGGCTCGATCTGCATCAGCCCAGCAACGCCGTCCAATCAAGGCACTGCCAATCGTCACACCAGCAACGCAGCATGACCGGCAGCCTCCAGACACTTGCTTCTAACGATGGTGTTGCGCACTGGCGAAACGCCAATACCTATGAATGGAACACAAGCCATTGCCTGCAGTGAGGGGTAAGCACAAGGGAGACAGGACGTGCCCGTGGAGACAATGGATGGCAGTCGTGACAAGCAAGTCACAACGGAACCCCATACAGACGCTCCCCCCCTGATACCTGCCCCCTAACCAGACCAAAGGCTTCATCCCTGGCGATATATCCACGACCTGTAAGCACCAATTCAATGTTCCTTGGACTATCATTTGTTCTTATTTGACACTTGGCGCAACCAATACTCCCGACGCGCTCCCCCTTCCCCCGTGGAACCAGCGTAGTCGAAAGGCCAGGAGAAACCGCTGCGATTGAGGACGCCAGCGAATAACAGTGATCAGAGCGAAAAACCCCCCACCGAGTTCCGCGCGACAGGCGTATTAGTCCGCGATGTCACCAAGACAATCGTAACCCCTGCTCGCAGCGTGCCGCTCCAATGCTGCTTTCAGAGTAATTTTGGCGGCACTGGCCGCCCTGCTCCAGGATAATGTTTCCCGGCCAACATGGAATACCTTCAACAAAGCGCAGCAGCCCTGATTGATCGGCATGCGCAGAGTAACTGCCAACTGTGACGGCTTTCGCCTCGATCACGCGCCGCTCACCGTCAAGCTCAACCCATACAACCCCTTCAGCGTCCGCACTCGCCTGGATGACAGCACCGCACGCCCTGTGCCTGATAGCCGGCAAACATCACTTCATGTCGAGCATCACCAAGCATCGCTTTAAGATCGTTGACGATTCGCCCACCAGAGCACATTCCGTTGCCTGCCATGACAATCGCAGGGCGACCGTACTTTAGGTAGCAGACGTCAGCCCGCTCCGGCGGCGCCAATGGCCGCAGCAATGGATTGCCAGAAGCACCAAGATCTCCGGAAAAGACCACCCGGGTGCCTTTTGCCGGCGGGGTGCACTTCACACTCGATATAAGCCCCCCAGCAAATGCCCAGGACGCCACAAGCGGATAGCGCAATACAGCCCAGGCCTGTAGATACGACATGCCAATGCGCGAACGAGATGGATTCAATATGCCGCTTGAGCAGCACGAGGAATCGCTGCACCAGCAAAGGCTCATTACCGATCTCGAGCCGATAAGTATCTTCGAGCACAAAAGGCAGAAGCTTGGCGGAAGACTCACTGCAAAGGATCGGGCCACGGAAGCCCGCTGTCGCACAGGGCAGGAATACGCCCGCCATGGTCAAGGTGAACGGTGTGTTATGACCAGCAGCTGGACGCCGCCTATGCCAAACCCGAGCTCGCCAGGCCCCATATCGAGGCGGGCATCAGCGCCTTCCACCATACCACAGTCGACAAGCAGGCTGGCGCGATTGTCAAAGTGCAACTGGTAGCAGGAACCGGTGATGCCATACACACCACCATGATGAGTATTTGCCGGAAAATCCACCTTGCCGCCCCTCAGTCTGCCAGTACAGAAAGAGCGTTGTTAGGACACCCCAACCCCGACCAACAACGGCGACATGCCTCAATGATTCCTAGGAAATATCTTTATTTGCCGGTAAGCGCCGCTTGGCGGGCCGAGGCGCGAATCTTGCTTTTACCTCGCATCATGCCATAGGCCCCCAGCAGAGGACCAACAGCCAAGCCAATCACCAAAGCCGCCAGCACCAACACCGCAACCGGCACTGCGGGCGCTGACCAACCAAACAACACCAGCGTCACTGCCTGCTGGTTCTCCAGCACGAAGAACAGCACTACGGCCGCCAGCAGCAACACGAACAGCGCCGCCAGGGCGCGCTTGAGATTACGCATGGATCACTCCTTGAATGGCTCAGCCGGGCTCATGCTCTTCTTCATTAACCCGATCACGTAATTCCTTACCAGGCTTGAAATGCGGCACGTACTTACCTTCGAGGCTGACCGACTGGCCGGTCTTGGGATTGCGCCCTACCCGCGGTGCGCGGTAGTGCAGGGAAAAACTGCCAAAGCCACGGATCTCGATGCGATCCCCGGTCGCCAGGCACTGCGACATCTGCTCAAGCATGGTCTTGATGGCCAGCTCGACGTCCTTGGACGAGAGCAGCCCCTGATGGGTGACAATTCGTTCGATCAGCTCCGACTTCGTCATATTTTTCCCTTCGTTATCAAGCAGCTAGATCATTGCTTAATCAGTTTGTAGCACGCTCCGGTGAATTTGAACAGGGTGGTTCTTGACTAAACAAAAAAATTCAAGATAAGACGCAGCACGGGCAATCCTCACTCGGTACGAAGCCGAGCGCGCTGAGACGCGACTTTGCAGGCAAGCGGGAAAGCCTACCGCCCACGCCTCGCGCACGACCTCAGAAATAGCCACAAAATCTGTAGAAACAAACTGATTTGACCCAACCAGGCAAATCGCAGGTACAAAAAAGGGCGACCCGAGGGTCGCCCTTTTTACCGATCAAACAGAACTCAGTTCTGCTTGGCCATTGCTTCGCGCAGCAGCGCAGCCATGGTGGTATCGGCAGCCGCTTCCGGAGCGTTTTTCAGGCTCTGGATGGCTTCGCGCTCTTCAGCGTCGTCCTTCGATTTGATGGACAGGCTGATGACGCGGGACTTGCGGTCGACGCTGATGATCTTGGCTTCGATCTCTTCGCCTTCCTTCAGCACGTTACGGGCGTCTTCAACGCGGTCACGGCTGATTTCGGAAGCCTTCAGAGTAGCTTCGATGTCGTCGGCCAGGGTCACGATAGCGCCCTTGGCGTCAACTTCCTTGACGATACCCTTAACGATAGCGCCCTTGTCGTTGACAGCAACGAAGTTGGAGAACGGATCGTCTTCCAGCTGCTTGATGCCCAGGGAGATGCGCTCGCGCTCTGGGTCAACCGACAGGATGACGGTTTCCAGCTCGTCGCCCTTCTTGAAGCGACGCACGGCTTCTTCGCCAGCTTCGTTCCAGGAGATGTCGGACAGGTGAACCAGACCGTCGATGCCGCCGTCCAGACCGATGAAGATACCGAAGTCGGTGATCGACTTGATGGTACCGGTGATCTTGTCACCCTTGTTGAACTGGCCGGAGAAGTCTTCCCATGGGTTCGATTTGCACTGCTTGATACCCAGGGAGATACGACGACGCTCTTCGTCGATGTCCAGAACCATGACTTCCACTTCGTCGCCAACCTGAACGACTTTCGACGGGTGGATGTTCTTGTTGGTCCAGTCCATTTCGGAGACGTGCACCAGGCCTTCAACGCCTTCTTCCAGCTCAGCGAAGCAGCCATAGTCGGTCAGGTTGGTGACGCGAGCCATGACGCGGGTGCTTTCTGGGTAACGGGCTTTGATAGCAACCCATGGGTCTTCGCCCAGTTGCTTCAGACCCAGCGAAACGCGGTTGCGCTCGCGATCGTACTTCAGGACCTTGACGTCGATCTCGTCACCAACGTTGACGATTTCCGACGGGTGCTTGATACGCTTCCAGGCCATGTCGGTGATGTGCAGCAGACCATCGACGCCGCCCAGGTCAACGAACGCACCGTAGTCGGTGAGGTTCTTGACGATACCTTTGACCTGCTGGCCTTCCTGCAGCGATTCCAGCAGAGCTTCGCGCTCGGCGCTGTTTTCGGCTTCCAGGACGCTGCGACGGGAAACGACAACGTTGTTGCGCTTCTGGTCCAGCTTGATGACCTTGAATTCCAGCTCTTTGCCTTCGAGGTGGGTGGTGTCGCGCACTGGGCGGACATCAACCAGGGAGCCCGGCAGGAACGCACGGATGCCGTTAACGTCGACAGTGAAGCCGCCTTTAACCTTACCGTTGATAACGCCCTTGACCACTTCTTCGGCAGCGAAAGCAGCTTCCAGAACAATCCAGCACTCGGCGCGCTTGGCTTTTTCACGGGACAGCTTGGTTTCGCCAAAGCCGTCTTCGACCGCGTCCAGCGCAACGTGAACTTCGTCACCGACCTTGATGGTCAGCTCGCCAGCTTCGTTGATGAACTGCTCGAGCGGGATGACGCCCTCGGACTTCAGGCCAGCGTGAACGGTAACCCAGTCGCCGTCGATGTCGACAACGATACCGGTGATGATGGCACCCGGCTGAAGATTGAGGGTTTTCAGGCTTTCTTCAAAGAGTTCTGCAAAGCTTTCGCTCATTTTAATTCCTGTAGATTCGGGCGAAACAAACGCCCATAGCCACATTCCAGACAATGTGGGTTTCGTTAAGTAAAGAAGAACTGGCAGGACGTTGACTGGTGCCCCTGCCCGCTCTCCTCTCCATCAGGCCAGGTCGCGCAGGGCGAGCTCGCTTCTGATGCGTTGCAGCACCTGCTCGATGGACAACTCCGTGGAATCCAGCTGAATGGCATCGGCCGCCGGCTTGAGCGGGGCCACTGCGCGCTGGGTGTCACGCTCATCGCGCGCACGGATCTCATCTAGCAGACTTGACAGACTAACATCTTCACCCTTGCCCTTCAACTGCAGGTAGCGGCGACGGGCACGCTCCTCGGCGCTGGCGGTGAGGAACACCTTGAGCGGCGCGTCGGGGAACACCACGGTGCCCATGTCGCGACCGTCGGCAATCAAACCCGGGGCCTCGCGGAAGGCGCGCTGGCGCTGCAGCAGCGCCTCGCGCACCGCCGGCAGCGAGGCGACCATCGATGCGCCGGCACCGACGGTCTCGGTACGGATGACATGACTGACATCCTCGCCCTCGAGAATGATCTGCTGCAATTTGCCCGGCTCGGCAGCGATGAACTGCACGTCCAGATGGGCAGCCAGGGCCTTGAGCAGCTCTTCGTTGGTCAGGTCGACACCATGGTTGCTGGCATTGAACGCCAGCAGACGGTACAGGGCGCCGGAGTCGAGCAGGCGCCAGCCCAGCTCGCGGGCCAGCAGGCCCGCCACGGTACCCTTGCCCGAGCCGCTCGGCCCGTCGATGGTGATGACCGGTGCCTGCGAATTCACGACTTGCCCTCTTCGGCGACGCGGATGCCGACTTCCTTGCACAGCGCCAGGAAGTTGGGGAACGACGTGGCGACATTGGCACAGTCATGGATCACGATCGGCGCGCTGGCGCGCAGCGAGGCGATGCTGAAGGCCATGGCGATGCGGTGGTCACCGTGGCCGTGCACTTCGCCGCCGCCGATCGGGCCGCCGTCGATGATAATGCCGTCCGCCGTCGGCTCGCACTTCACGCCCAGGGCGATCAGGCCGTCGGCCATCACCTGGATGCGGTCCGACTCCTTGACCCGCAGCTCTTCGGCGCCACGCAGCACGGTGCGCCCTTCGGCGCAGGCAGCGGCGACGAACAGCACCGGGAACTCGTCGATGGCCAGCGGCACCAGGTGCTCGGGGATCTCGATACCCTTGAGCTTGGCGCCGCGCACGCGCAGGTCGGCCACCGGCTCGCCGCCGACTTCACGCTGGTTCTCAAGGGTAATGTCGCCACCCATCAGGCGCAGGATGTCGATCACGCCGGTGCGGGTCGGGTTGATGCCGACGTGCTCCAGAACCAGCTCGGAACCTTCAGCGATGGAGGCCGCCACCAGGAAGAATGCCGAGGAGGAAATGTCCGCCGGCACTTCGATGCGGGTAGCGGTGAGCTTGCCACCAGACTGCAGGGAGGCCACCGGGCCGTTCGACTCGACCGCGTAGCCGAAGCCGCGCAGCATGCGCTCGGTGTGGTCACGGGTCGGCGCAGGCTCGGTGACGGTGGTGGTGCCCTCGGCGTACAGGCCGGCCAGCAGCAGGCAGGATTTGACCTGGGCGCTGGCCATCGGCAGCGTGTAGTTCAGCGCCTTGAGCTTATGACCACCGCGGATGGTCAGCGGCGGACGGCCTTCAGGGCCGGTCTCGACCACAGCGCCCATTTCGCGCAACGGATTGGCCACGCGGTTCATCGGGCGCTTGGACAGCGAGGCGTCGCCAGTCATGGTGGTGTCGAACGGCTGCGCCGCCAGCAGGCCGGACAACAGGCGCATCGAGGTACCGGAGTTGCCGACATACAGCGGGCCGGGTGGCGGCTTGAGGCCGTGCAGGCCGACGCCATGGATGGTCACGCGTCCGTGGTGCGGGCCTTCGATGACCACGCCCATGTCACGGAAGGCCTGCAAGGTGGCCAGGGCGTCCTCGCCCTCGAGGAAACCTTCCACCTCGGTGGTGCCTTCGGCCAGCGAGCCGAGCATGATCGAGCGGTGGGAAATCGACTTGTCGCCAGGTACGCGGATCCGTCCGGACACGCGGCCACCCGGTTGGGCCAGGAAAATCAGATCGTTGGCGTTCATAGCGTCCACATAGGCCCGGCGGGCCAGGATTTTACTGAAATGCTCGCGGGCAACCCGGGCGCGGGTGAACACACCCAGCAGTTGGTGCCCGTCCCCAGCATCGACCGCGTCGCGTAAGGCGTCGAGGTCGCTGCGAAATGTATCGAGAGTGCGCAGGACCGCCTCGCGGTTGGCGAGGAAGATGTCGTGCCACATGATCGGGTCGCTACCAGCGATTCTCGTGAAATCGCGAAAGCCCCCCGCAGCGTACCGGAAGATCTCCAGGTTTTCATTGCGCTTGGCCAGCGAATCGACCAGGCCGAAGGCCAGCAGGTGCGGCAGGTGGCTGGTGGCGGCCAGGACTTCGTCATGGCGCTCCACCGGCATGTGCTCGACATCGGCGTCCAGTGCGCGCCAGAGGCGGTCGACCAGGGCCAGCGCCTGCGGGTCGGTTTCCGCCAGCGGCGTGAGGATCACCTTGTGGCGACGGAACAACGCGGCATTGGAGGCCTCCACGCCGCTTTGCTCGGAGCCGGCGATCGGGTGCCCCGGCACGAAGCGCGGCAGACGCTCGGCGAACGCTTCGCGCGCTGCACGCACGACGTTGCCCTTGGCACTACCCACGTCGGTGATCACCGCGTCACCCAGGTCAAGCTGGGCCAGGCGGGCCAGGACTTTCTCCATGGCCAGGATCGGTACCGCCAGCTGGATGACATCGGCGCCGACACAAGCGACGGCCAGGTCCGCCTCGCAACGGTCGACCACGCCCAGCGCCACGGCCTGCTTGCGCGACTCGGCATCCAGGTCGACGCCGACCACTTCGCGGCACAGGCCGCTTTCACGCAAGCCCTTGGCGAAGGAGCCGCCGATCAGGCCGAGGCCGACCACGACCAGGCGACCGACAATCGGTGCGGATTTGTTTGTTACAGCATCAACCACGAGTGCGAACCCTGTTCAGAAATCTAGGCAATCTGCGAGACCCACTGGGGCTGCGTTGCAGCCCATCGCGACGCAAGGCCGCTCCCACAGGACTCAGTACAGCTTCAAGGCCTGCACAATACCTGTGGGAGCGGCCTTGTGTCGCGATGGGGCGCGAAGCGGCCCCGGCAATCTCAAATCAAAGCACCGCCTTCGGATACGAACCCAGCACCTTCAGCGCCACAGCCTCCTGGCTGATCTGCTCCAGCACCGCCTTGATCAGCGGATCGCGGTGATGGCCGACGAAGTCGATGAAGAACACGTAGGTCCACTTGCCGCTGCGCGACGGACGGGTCTCGATGCGCGTGAGGTCGATGCCGTTCTCGTGGAACGGCACCAGCAGCTCATGCAGCGCGCCCGGCTTGTTGCTCATGGAAACGATGATCGAGGTCTTGTCGTCGCCGGTCGGCGGTACTTCCTGGCTGCCGATCATCAGGAAGCGCGTGGAGTTGTCCGGGCGGTCCTCGATTTTCTCGGCCAGGCGGGTCAGCCCGTACAGGTTGGCCGCCATGTCGCCGGCGATCGCCGCCGAGTTCCACTCGCCCTTGACCCGCTTGGCCGCCTCGGCGTTGCTGGACACAGCCACGCGCTCGACGTTCGGGTAATGGGCGTCCAGCCACTTGCGGCACTGGGCCAGCGACTGGGCATGGGAGTAGATGCGGGTGATGCTGTCGGTCTTGGTGTTCTCGCCCACCAGCAGGTGGTGGTGGATACGCAGCTCCACCTCGCCGCAGATCACCATGTCGTGCTCGAGGAAGCTGTCCAGCGTATGGCTGACCGCGCCTTCGGTGGAGTTTTCCACCGGCACCACGCCAAAGTTGACGGCACCGGCCGCCACTTCGCGGAACACCTCGTCGATGGCCGCCATCGGGCGGCTGACCACGGCGTGACCGAAGTGCTTCATGGCCGCCGCCTGGGTGAAGGTGCCTTCCGGGCCGAGGTAGGCGACTTTCAGCGGCTCTTCCAGGGCCAGGCAGGAGGACATGATCTCGCGGAACAGCCGCGCCATCTCTTCGTTGTCCAGCGGCCCCTTGTTGCGCTCCATGACGCGCTTGAGCACCGCGGCTTCGCGCTCGGGGCGATAGAACACCGGCGCCTCGCCTTCGGCCAGCGACGCGGTCTTGACCTTGGCCACTTCCTGGGCGCAACGGGCGCGCTCGCTGATCAGCTCGAGGATCTTCTCGTCGAGGCTGTCGATGCGCACGCGCAGGGCCTTGAGTTCCTGGTCGGACATCAGCCGTGCTCCTTCTCGAATTCAGCCATGTACTGCACCAGCGCCTCGACGGCCTCCAGGCCCAAGGCGTTGTAGATCGAGGCGCGCATGCCGCCAACCGAACGGTGCCCCTTGAGGTTGAGCAGGCCACGGGCGTCGGCACCGGCCAGGAAGGCCTTGTCCAGACGCTCATCGGCCAGGCGGAACGGCACGTTCATCCACGAACGGGCGTTGTGGCTGATCGGGTTGGTGTAGAACTCGCTGCCGTCGATGAAGCCGTACAGGCGGTCCTTCTTGGCGCGGTTGCGCTGCTCCATGGCCTCGACGCCACCCTGTTCCTTGAGCCACTCGAACACCAGGCCCGAGAGGTACCAGGAATAGGTAGCCGGGGTGTTGTACATCGAGCCGTTGTCGGCCGCGATCTTGTAGTCGAGCATGGTCGGGCAGCTGCTGCGGGCGTGGCCCAGCAGGTCTTCACGGACGATCACCACCACCAGGCCGCTGGGGCCGATGTTCTTCTGCGCGCCGGCGTAGATCAGGCCGAACTGCGACACGTCGGTCGGGCGCGAGAGGATGTCGGAGGACATGTCGACCACCAGCGGGACGTCGCCGGTCTCGGGCACCCAGTCGAACTGCAGGCCGCCGATGGTCTCGTTGGACGCATAGTGAACGTATGCCGCGTTCTTGGTCAGTTTCCACTCGTTCTGGCCTGGGATGGCCAGGTAGTCGTAGGGCTTGGCGCTGGCGGCGACGTTGACGTTGCCGAAACGACGCGCTTCCTCGATGGCCTTCTTCGACCAGATGCCGGTCTCGACGTAGTCGGCGGTGCCATTCTCCGGCAGCAGGTTCAACGGAATCTCGGCGAACTGCTGGCTGGCGCCGCCCTGCAGGAACAGCACCTTGTAGTTGGAGGGGACGGACAGCAGGTCGCGCAGGTCCTGCTCGGCCTTTTCGGCAATGGCCACGTAGTCGTCGCTGCGATGGCTCATTTCCATCACCGACAGGCCCTTGCCGCGCCAGTCCAGCATCTCGGCCTGGGCACGCTGCAGGACAGCATCGGGAAGCGCGGCGGGGCCGGCGCAGAAGTTAAAGGCTCGTTTGCTCACATCCACTCTCGCTCTGCCAAATAGAACAAATCGTCACTCACAGACCCCGCCAACCCCTGCAGGAGCGAGCGTTGCCTGTTCCAATCAGTCAAACGGGGCGACCTTGGTCGCCCCGTTCGGGTTGTTGCTTCGGTTATTCCTGAGGTGCCTCTTCGGCGCCTGCGTTGTCCTCGCCCACTGCATCGAGCGGGGCGCCCTCCTCGTCCGTCTCGACCAGGTCGTCGAGTTCTTCCTCGGATGGCTCCTGGACACGCTCCAGGCCCACCAGGGTTTCGTCCGTGGCCAGCTTGATCAGCGTAACACCCTGGGTGTTACGGCTCAGGCTGGACACTTCGCCGACCCGCGTGCGCACCAGGGTGCCCTGGTCGGAAATCAGCATGATCTCCTCGCCTTCCTGCACCTGGATGGCGCCGATCAGCAGGCCGTTGCGCCCCTTGGTGCCCATGGCGATCACGCCCTGGCCGCCACGGCCGCGACGCGGGAACTTGGACAGCGGGGTGCGCTTGCCGAAGCCACGCTCGGAGGCAGTGAGGATCTGCGCACCGGACTCGGGGATCAGCATGGAGATGATCTGCTGGCCCTTGCCCAGTTTCATGCCGCGCACGCCACGGGCATTACGGCCCATCTCGCGCACCACGCTCTCGGCGAAGCGGATCACCTTGCCGGCGTCGGAGAACATCATCACTTCCTTGGCGCCGTCGGTGATGGCCGCGGCGATCAGGGTGTCGCCTTCCTTGAGCTTCAGGGCGATCAAGCCGTTGGAGCGCGGACGGGCGAACTGCACCAGCGGGGTCTTCTTGACGGTACCGGAGGCGGTGGCCATGAAGATGTAGGCGCCGGTCGGTTCGGCGACCCACTCCGGGGTGTCGCCGTCTTCCTCGTCGATCTCTTCGGCTTCCACCAGCTCGCCTTCGATCACGCTATCGTCGCTGTCTTCCAGCTCTTCCTCAGGGTCTGCGTGCTGCTGCAGCGCCTCCAGGTCGATCTGCAGCATGGCGGTGATGCGCTCACCCTCCTCCAGCGGCAGCAGGTTGACCAGCGGACGACCGCGGGCAGCGCGGGAGGCCTCGGGGATGTCGTAGGTCTTCTTCCAGTACACCTTGCCCTTGCTGGAGAACAGCAGCAGGGTGGCATGGCTGTTGGCGACCAGCAGGTGCTCGATGTAGTCCTCGTCCTTGACGCCGGTGGCCGACTTGCCCTTGCCGCCGCGGCGCTGGGCCTGGTAGGCGGACAATGGCTGGGTCTTGGCGTAACCACCGTGGGAGATGGTCACCACGCGCTCTTCTTCCGGGATCATGTCACCGTAGTTGAGGTCGTGGCTGGCGTTGAGGATCTCGGTGCGGCGGGCATCGCCGTACTCGGCGCGGATCGCTTCGAGCTCTTCGCGGATCACTTCCATCAGGCGCTCGGCGCTGCTGAGGATGCGGATCAGCTCGCCGATCTGCTCGAGGATCTCCTGGTACTCGGCCAGCAGCTTCTCGTGCTCCAGGCCGGTCAGGCGGTGCAGGCGCAGCTCGAGGATGGCCTGGGCCTGCTCCGGCGACAGGTAGTACTTGCCCTCGCGCAGACCGTACTGCTCCGGCAGGTCTTCCGGACGGCAGGACTCGGCGCCGGCGCGCTCGACCATGACCTGCACCGCGCTGGACTCCCAGGCGGTGCTGATCAGCGCTTCCTTGGCTTCGGACGGGGTCGGCGAGGCCTTGATCAGGGCGATGACCGGGTCGATGTTGGACAGCGCGACCGCCTGGCCTTCAAGGATGTGGCCACGCTCGCGGGCCTTGCGCAGCTCGAACACGGTGCGGCGGGTAACCACTTCGCGACGGTGGCGAACGAACGCCTCGAGCAGGTCCTTGAGGTTCAGCAGGCGCGGGCGACCGTCGATCAGGGCGACGATGTTGATGCCGAACACGCTCTGCAGCTGGGTCTGCTGGTAGAGGTTGTTGAGCACCACTTCCGGCACCTCGCCGCGACGCAGCTCGATGACGATGCGCATGCCGTCCTTGTCGGACTCGTCGCGCAGCTCGGTGATGCCTTCGATCTTCTTCTCTTTGACCAGCTCGGCGATCTTCTCGATCAGCCGCGCCTTGTTCAGCTGGTACGGCAGCTCGGTGACGACGATCTGCTGGCGGCCACCGACCTTGTCGATGTCCTCGATCTCGGAACGGGCGCGCATATAGATGCGGCCACGGCCGGTGCGGTAGGCCTCGATGATACCCTGGCGACCGTTGATCTGGCCGGCAGTGGGGAAGTCCGGACCCGGGATGAACTGCATCAGCTCATCGACCGTGATGTCGGAGTTGTCGATCAGCGCCAGGCAGCCATCGATCACTTCGCCGAGGTTGTGCGGCGGGATGTTGGTGGCCATGCCCACGGCGATACCGCTGGAACCGTTGACCAGCAGGTTGGGGATCTTGGTCGGCATGACCGCCGGGATCTGCTCGGTGCCGTCGTAGTTGGGCACCCAGTCGACGGTTTCCTTGTGCAGGTCGGCCAGCAGCTCGTGGGCCAACTTGGCCATGCGCACTTCGGTGTATCGCATGGCCGCGGCGTTGTCACCGTCCACCGAACCGAAGTTGCCCTGGCCATCGACCAGCAGGTAGCGCAGCGAGAAGGGCTGGGCCATGCGCACGATGGTGTCGTACACAGCGGTGTCGCCGTGCGGGTGGTACTTACCGATCACGTCACCGACCACACGGGCGGATTTCTTGTACGGCTTGTTCCAGTCGTTGCCCAGTTCGCTCATCGCATACAGAACGCGGCGATGCACGGGCTTCAAGCCGTCACGCGCATCGGGCAGCGCTCGCCCGACAATAACGCTCATCGCGTAGTCGAGGTAAGACTGTCTCAGTTCGTCTTCGATATTGACCGGGAGGATTTCTTTGGCCAGTTCGCCCATGAGAAGCCTGATTCCTTTTTCTGGTGAAACTTCGCCTGATCCCTCGAAGGACGAACGAAGCTCGCCGCCGCAGCGCATATGGGGTGCGACGACTTACGACAAATCAATGAGTTGTGACATGGATCTGCGCAATGAAGGCCGCCGCAAAGAGCGGCCTTGGAAACTGCCGGATGGTATCACAAACACGGGACGCATGGGAGATATGGCAGGTTGCCTTGAAGCGCCATCCAAACGGGTGAAAAAACACCTCAATGCAGGCGTTTGCGGCACATCAACTGGGCGATTTTCGCCGTATCCGGACGCTCGACCACACCCCTCTCGGTGACGATCACGTCGATCAGGTCCGCCGGGGTGACATCCACCACCGGGTTGTAGGCCTCGACATCGGCCGTCACCTGGATGCCCGCGACTTCCAGCAGCTCTTCTTCGCCACGGGTCTCCAGCGGGATGTCCTCGCCGGTGGCCAGGTTCAGGTCGACGCTGGTGCTCGGCGCCACCACCATGAAGCGCAGGCCGTGGTGCATGGCGGTCACCGCCATCTGGTAGGTGCCGATTTTCGCCGCCACGTCGCCATTGGCGGCGATACAGTCGGCGCCTACCACCACCCAGGTGATGCCCTTGGTCTTCATCAGGTGCCCCATGGCCGCGTCGGCGACCACGGTCACCGGCACGCCATCGGCGGCCAGCTCCCAGGCGGTCAGGCGCGAGCCCTGCAACCAGGGCCGCGACTCGCAGGCATAGACCTGCTCGACCATGCCTTCCAGGGTGGCAGCGCGGATCACCCCCAAGGCGGTGCCGAAGCCGCCGGTAGCCAAGGCGCCGGCGTTGCCATGGGTGAGCAGAGCCTGTTCGCTGCCCTGGTGGCGACGAATCTGCTCGACGCCGAACTGGGCCATGGTCAGGTTGGCCTCGCGATCGCTTTCATGGATGGCCACCGCCTCGGCCTCCATCACCGCCAGCACATCCTCCCCTGGGCGCAGGCGCTGCAGGCGTTCACGCATGCGGTTGAGCGCCCAGAACAGGTTGGCCGGGGTCGGGCGCGCCTCGCCCAGCAGCATGAAGTCCTCCTCGAGGGACTCCTCCCAGCCGTCACCCTCGGCCAATCGCTGGCGCAAAGCCAGCACCAGGCCATAGGCGGCGCAGATTCCGATCGCCGGGGCGCCGCGTACAGCCATGTCGCTGATTGCCTCGGCCACCTCGTACGCCTGCGTGCAGGCCAGCCAGCACTGCTCCAGCGGCAGCAGGCGCTGGTCGAGCAGGTGCAGCACGCCGTCGCGCCATTCGATGCCCGTCACCGTCTCCGCCGCCATCAGTTGCTCGCGCATCGCCTCTCCCCGTCGCCCTGGCATCAAAAGCCGGCGATTATAGCGACCCTCAGCCGCGGACGCTCGGGTATACTGCGCGTTTAGCCGAACCGACCCAGGTATATGCCGCGCATGCCCACCGCCATCCCCCTCCTCGACCTGCTGCTTGTGCCGGACTGGCTGGTCCCCGTGGAGCCGGCCGGCGTGGTGCTCGAAGGCCATGCGCTGGGGGTGCTGGACGGCCAGATCGCCTGGCTCGGCCCCCGCGAGCGGGCACCCCGGGCCCGGGAAGTGCGCGAACTGCCCGACTGCGTGCTGACGCCTGGGCTGGTCAACGCCCATGGTCACGCCGCCATGGCCCTGTTCCGTGGCCTGGCCGATGACCTGCCGCTGATGACCTGGCTTCAGGAGCATATCTGGCCGGCCGAGGGCCGCTGGGTGGACGAGGCCTTTGTGCGTGACGGCACCGACCTTGCCATCGCCGAACAGCTCAAGGGCGGCATCACCTGCTTCGCCGACATGTACTTCTTCCCCCGCGAGGCCTGCGACCGCGTGCACCAAAGCGGCATCCGCGCGCAGATCGCCGTGCCGCTGCTGGACTTCCCGATCCCCGGCGCGCGCACCCCGGATGAGGGCCTGCACCTGGCCATCGAGCTGTTCGGCGACCTGCGCCACCACCCGCGCATTACCGTCGCCCTTGGCCCGCACGCGCCGTACACGGTCAGCGATGCGAACCTGGAGAAGATCCGGGTGATCGCCGACCAGCTCGACGCACCGCTGCACATGCATATCCACGAGACCGCCGGCGAAGTCGAGCAGGCGCTCAAGGACAACGGTGAGCGCCCGCTGGCCCGCCTCGCCCGCCTGGGCCTGCTGGGGCCGAACCTGCAGGCGGTGCACATGACCCAGGTCAGCGACGAGGATCTGGCGCTGCTGGTAGAAAGCAACACCAGCGTGGTCCACTGCCCCGAGTCCAACCTCAAGCTGGCCAGCGGCTTCTGCCCGGTGGAGCGCTTATGGCAGGCCGGGGTGAACGTGGCGGTGGGCACCGACGGTGCCGCCAGCAACAATGACCTCGACCTGCTCGGCGAAACCCGTACCGCCGCGCTGCTGGCCAAGGCCGTCGCCGGCTCGGCCACCGCCCTGGACGCCCACCGGGCGCTGTGCATGGCCACGCTCAACGGTGCCCGGGCGCTGGGCCTGGAGGCGACGACCGGCTCGCTCGAGGTGGGCAAGGCCGCCGACCTGGTCGCCTTCGACCTGTCGGGGCTGGCGCAGCAGCCGGTGCACGACCCGGTCTCGCAACTGATCTACGCCACCGGCCGCGATTGCGTGAAGGACGTCTGGGTCGCCGGCCACGCCCTGGTGCTGGACCGCCACCTGACGCGGATGGACGAGCAGGCCCTGGCCGCCAATGCCCGTGCCTGGGGAGCCCGCATCGGCGGGCGCAACGAATAACCGGGCGCCAGCCACGGCTGGCGCCCCGTGACACTTTCATAGAAGCTTCAGAGGACTGTTCAGATGAGCAACGTCGACCACGCCGAAATCGCCAAGTTCGAAGCCCTGGCCCACCGCTGGTGGGACCGCGAGAGCGAGTTCAAGCCACTGCACGACATCAACCCGCTGCGGGTCAACTGGATCGACGAGCGCGTCGCCCTTGCCGGCAAGAAGGTGCTGGACGTCGGCTGCGGCGGCGGCATCCTCAGCGAGGCGATGGCCCAGCGCGGCGCCACCGTGACCGGCATCGACATGGGCGAGGCGCCGCTGGCGGTGGCCCAGTTGCACCAGCTGGAGTCCGGCGTGGCGGTGGAGTACCGGCAGATCACCGCCGAGGCCCTGGCCGAAGAGATGCCCGAGCAGTTCGACGTGGTCACCTGCCTGGAGATGCTCGAGCACGTGCCCGACCCTTCGTCGGTGATCCGTGCCTGCTACCGCATGGTCAAGCCGGGCGGCCAGGTGTTCTTCTCGACCATCAACCGCAACCCCAAGGCCTACCTGCTGGCGATCATCGGCGCCGAGTACATCCTCAAGATGCTGCCGCGCGGCACCCATGACTTCAAGAAATTCATCCGCCCCTCCGAGCTGGGCGCCTGGAGCCGCGCCGCGGGCCTCGAGGTCAAGGACATCATCGGCCTGACCTACAACCCGCTGACCAAGCACTACAAGCTCAGCAACGACGTCGACGTCAACTACATGATCCAGACCCTGCGCGAGGAATGAGCATGCGCCTGCGAGCAGTACTCTTCGACATGGACGGCACCCTGCTGGACACGGCGCCTGACTTCATCGCCATCTGCCAGGCGATGCTCGCCGACCGCGGCCTGCCGGCCATCGACGACGCGCGCATCCGCGAGGTGATCTCCGGCGGCGCCCGCGCCATGGTCGCCGCAACCTTCGCCATGAACCCCGAGGCCGACGGCTTCGAAGCCCTGCGCCTGGAATTCCTCGAGCGCTACCAGCGCGACTGCGCGGTGCACAGCAAGCTGTTCGACGGCATGCCGGAGCTGCTGGCCGACATCGAGAAAGGCAACCTGCTGTGGGGCGTGGTCACCAACAAGCCGGTGCGCTTCGCCGAACCGATCATGCAGCGCCTGGGCCTGGCAGAGCGCTCGGCACTACTGATCTGCCCAGACCACGTGAAGAACAGCAAGCCCGACCCCGAACCGTTGATCCTGGCGTGCAAGACCCTGGGCCTGGACCCGGCCAGCGTGCTGTTCGTCGGCGATGACCTGCGTGACATCGAGTCCGGCCGTGACGCCGGCACCCGCACCGCAGCGGTGCGCTATGGCTATATTCATCCAGAGGACAACCCCAACAACTGGGGCGCCGACGTGGTGGTGGACCACCCGCTGGAACTGCGCAAGGTGATCGACAGCGCGCTGTGCGGCTGCTGAACCTTCGCGCAGCCCCCATTGATCGCAACCGATTTAAGGACAGACCGATGTTCGACTACACCGCCCGCCCCGACCTGCTCAAGGACCGGATCATCCTGGTCACCGGCGCCGGTCGCGGCATCGGCGCCGCCGCCGCCAAGGCCTACGCCGCCCTGGGCGCCACCGTGTTGCTGCTGGGCAAGACCGAGTCCAACCTCAACGAGGTCTACGACCAGATCGAGGCCGCTGGCCATCCGCAGCCGGTGGTGATTCCGTTCAACCTGGAAACCGCCCTGGCGCACCAGTACGACGAACTGGCGGCGATGATCGAGGAGCAGTTCGGTCGTCTCGACGGCCTGCTCAACAACGCCTCGATCATCGGCCCGCGCACGCCGCTGGAGCAGCTCTCGGGCGACAACTTCATGCGCGTGATGCACATCAACGTCAACGCCACCTTCATGCTGACCAGCACCCTGCTGCCGCTGCTGAAACTGTCCGAGGACGCCTCGGTGGTGTTCACCTCCAGCAGCGTCGGCCGCAAGGGCCGGGCCTACTGGGGTGCCTACGGGGTGTCGAAGTTCGCCACTGAGGGACTGATGCAGACCTTGGCCGACGAGCTGGAAGGCGTGGCGCCGGTACGCTCGAACAGCATCAACCCGGGCGCCACGCGCACGGCGATGCGCGCCCAGGCCTACCCGAGCGAGAACCCGCAGAACAACCCGCTGCCCGAGGAAATCATGCCGGTGTACCTGTACCTGATGGGGCCGGACAGCAAGGATGTGAACGGACAAGCGCTGAACGCGCAGTAACGCCCGGTTCGCCGGCAAGCCAGCTCCTACGGAATCGACTGTAAGAGCCGGGTTGCCGGCGAACTGTTTCAGCCCGCCGCCAATGCCGGGCGCAGACGCCCCTGCTGACGCCCCTCGAGCTGCATGCAACGCTCCAAAAACAGGAACATGCAGTCGTAGCTCTTGCAGATCGCCCGACGCAGTTCGGTGCGCAGCCCCAGCGTGGGGTTCTCGCCGGCCAGGGTGCAGATGATCTCAAGCGCTTCCCAAGGATGCGCATCATCGTACTGCGCATGCATCTTCAGCCACTTCATCGCGCGCTTGCGGGTGTCCTCGGGGAACCCTTGGGCATAGGTGTCCTCGGCGCACACCACCGCCGACCACTCGCCGGTGGCACCTTCGATGGCGTAGTTGGTGGCCGCCATGGCGATAGCCAACGACTCGGTGGCGCACACCCGCCAGCACCAGTCGTTGAGGCTGTTGAGCTCCGGCGGCACTTCCTGGGACTGCAATTCATGCAGATGGATACCGTGTGCCTGGCACCAGTTCACCCAGTAGTCGGCATGGTTGAGCTCGACCCGGATGTTGCGCATCAGCCAGCGGCGCGCCATGTCTTCGCCAGGGTGCCGGGCGTAGCGGGTCTTGGTGAGGTTGTGGGCCATGTAGAGGGAAAACTGCTCGACCACCGGCCAGCCACCGATCAAGTACTGGCGGATGGTCGACTGCTTGAGCTGGCCATCGCGCAATCGCTGGTAGAACTCATGCTCCACCACCCGGCGCTTGCTTTCGCGGCAATCCTCTATCAGTTGTTGAGCCCACTGCGGATAACTGGCCGGATCCATCAATGGTCCGATCCTTACGAACGCGTCGATCACTGTCAGCTCCTTGATTCCCTGTGATTTCCGGGCGTTGATCAGCGAAAGGTCCCCGGCGCCCGGTGCAGAAGGGGCCTCGCGGCAATCCGTTGGCGCTGCAGGCTGTCGCAGGTGAAGACCTGCGGGCGTTCGATAAGGTATCCCTGGGCGTAGTCAACGCCGATCTCCTGCAAAGCCTGCTCGATCAGCGGTGTCTCGACAAACTCTGCGATGGTCCGCTTGCCCATGACGTGACCGATGTGATTGATCACTTCGACCATCGCCCGGTTGATCGGGTCATCGAGCATGTCCTTGACGAAACTTCCGTCGATCTTCAGGAAGTCTACAGGCAAATGCTTCAAATAGGCGAATGACGACATTCCGGCGCAGAAGTCGTCGAGCGAGAATTTGCAGCCCAGTCCTTTCAATTCATTGATGAATCGGATCGCACTGCCCAGATTGGCGATGGCGCTGGTTTCGGTAATTTCAAAACAGATCAGTCGAGGCGGGATGTCGAACTCGCCAAACAGGCGTTGCAAGTACTCGAGGAACTTGTCATCACCGATACTTGAGCCGGATAAATTGATGGCGCACATCGCCAGGGGCCCCTCCCGGCCTTCGTCCACGCACTGGCGGATCACCTGGAACACGCTGCGCACCACCCAACGGTCGAGCGCGGTCATCAGCCCATAGCGCTCCGCTGCGGGGATGAAGCTGTCTGGCAGGATGGTGCGCCCGCTTTCGTCGTGCAGGCGCAGGAGGATCTCGATATGTCCGGCGCCCTCATGGGGATGCAAGGGCGCGATCTCCTGGGCGTAGAGGCAGAAACGGTTCTCCTCCAGCGCCACGTGCAATCGCTGGATCCAGGCCATTTCGCCAAAGCGCATGGACAGCTCGCTGTCATCGGCATGATAGACCTGGACCCGATTGCGTCCTTTCTCCTTGGCCATGTAGCAGGCCATGTCCGCCGCGCGCAACGAAGCTTCCAGGGTACTGGGCACCTGGGCGATGTGCACAAGGCCGAGGCTGACCGTGGTTACGAAGGGGCGCCCCTTCCAGACGAAATGCAAGGTTTGCACGGACTGGCGCAACTGTTCGGCAATGCGCTCGGCCTGCTCCGGCGGGCAATTCTCCAGGAGCACGCCAAACTCGTCGCCACCCAGGCGCGCGAGGGTATCACCCTCGCGCAGGCCCGACTGCAGCACCGCGCAGATATGCCGCAGCAATTCGTCACCGGCGGCATGGCCGCAGGTATCGTTGACCAGCTTGAACTGGTCGAGGTCGAGGAACATCAGCGAATGGCGCCCGGCCTGGCGCGCCAGGCCGTTGAGCGCCTGCTCCAGGCGATACTCGAACTCCCGGCGGTTGGCCAGCCCGGTCAGGGCGTCATGGGTGGCCTGCCAGGACAAATTGGCAATGTACTGGCGCTCCTGGGTCATGTCGTGTAACACCACCACGACACCACTGACCTGCCCTTCGGTGAGGATGGGCGAGCCCACCAGGTTGACCGACACCGTGCTGCCGTCCAGGCGCTGGATCAGCCGGGCGTGCTCGGCGCCGCCCTTGAGGCTGCCGCTGAGCACCTGCTCGACCAGCGTCAGGCTGTCACCCTCGGCGTTCTCGTCAAGCAGGCTGAACAACGCCGTCAGCGGCAGCCCCTGGGCCTGCACCGCCTGCCAGTGGGTCAACTGCTCGGCGGCCGGGTTCATATAGCTGATGCAACCGTCGACATCGGCGGTGATCACCGCGTCGCCGATCGATTCCAGGGTGATCTGCGCCCGCTCCTTCTCCTCCTGCAGTGCACTGGCGAACGCCTGGCGCTGGGCCAGCAGCTTGCTCGAACGTCGCCAGGCCATGGCGATCAGGAATAGCGCGGTGGCCAGGTTGGTGAGCATCAGCACTTTGAGCAACATCCGCGAGCCTTCACCCAAGGCATCGCTGAACGCCTTGGCGGCGGGGGTGACACCGTCATTGATGGCGACGATGCGCGCCTTCCAGTTGGCCACCTGGTGCGGATCGATAACGCCGCTGGCGAAACCTTGACGCATCTGCTGGGCCAGCACGTCGAGCTGGCGCAGGTAGTCGTCACCGATGTCCCAGTAATCGATGGCGGTTTCCATATAGCTGATATGACGGAAGTTGCGGTAGAACCAGATGATCCGGGCAACGTCCCCAGGGTGGTTGCCGCCCTGCAGCACGCCCTGGCGCGCCGCCTCCAGGTCCGGCTCGGGTCGGTCCAGGGCCAGGCGCAGGTTGTGGTCGCCCTGGGGCACCAGGATGGCCCGGCGGTAGCGAGCATAGGTCAACGGATCGCGGTCGTCGGCGTAGAGGTTGAGGTAATAGATGGCGTCCTTCTGCGCTTTGGACCACAAACTCTCGCCTGCCACGTAGGCGCGCATGGCGGACAATGCATAAAGGCTCAGACTGCCCAGCAGTACCTGGAAAACCACAACGGCGACGAAAGGCCAGATGATACCCAGCAGCCTTGGCGCTTCGAGAGTCCGATTTACCTTCATGTAGTCCCTGTCATGGCGGCAGATAAGGCACGAATCGACCTAGACAAGCACAGCGTAGGCCATTTGCCATGCCTGTGGCGTGGTTTTTGATGATGGGGAAAGGAGCGCAGCGCCTATAGAAGCGCCCGTGTTTCGCGAAAAGACCGCAGAGCGGACCCGGCAATCCTGAGCCAGGCGCGAGATCCAGGGCCGCTGCTCAGCCGTTCGCGACACAAGACCGCCCCTACACGGGCGCAGGTAGCTCAGGTCTGCTGCAGATGGCCGTAGAGCTTGGCGTACAGGCCGCCCTCGGCGATCAGTTGCTGATGGCCGCCGTCCTCGGCGACATGGCCGCCGTCGAACACCAACACGCGGTCGGCCTGCTTCACCGCCGACAGGCGGTGGGCGATGATCAGCGTGGTGCGGCCGCTGAGGAACCGCGCCAGGGCCTGGTGCAGGTTGTACTCGGTGGCGGCGTCCAGCGCCGAGGTGGCTTCGTCGAGAATGACCACCTTGGGCTCGGCCAGCACCATGCGAGCGATCGCCAGACGCTGGCGCTGGCCGCCGGACAGACGCACGCCGGAACGCCCGACGATGCTGTCCAGGCCCTGGGGCAGCGCGGCGATGGTGGCGTCCAGCTGGGCGATGCGCAGCGCCTGCCAGCAGGCATCGTCACTGCAATCGCGGCCCATGGTCAGGTTGGCGCGCACGCTGTCGTTGAACAGCGACGGGTGCTGCAGCACCACCGCGACGTTCTCGCGCAGGGTCTCCAGGCCGATCTCCTGCAGGCTGGCGCCGCCGAAACGGATGGTCCCGGCCTGGGCGCTGTACAGCCCCAGCAGCAGCTGCACCAGGGTGCTCTTGCCGCCGCCGCTGGCGCCAACGATAGCGACCTTCTCACCCGGGGCGATGGACAGGTTCAGTTGGTCCAGCACCGGCTCGTCGGCGTAGGCGAAGCGCAGGTCGCGCACCTCGATGCCGACCGTCTCGCGCCCGGCGAACGGGTCGCTGGCCGCCGGGTACTGCGGCTCGTCGGCCCGCGCCAGCAGCTCATTGAGGCGACTGAGCGCGCCACCAGCGGCGTAGTAGGCATATTGCAGGTTCAGCAACTGCTCCACCGGGCCGATCATGAACCACAGGTAGCTGAACACCGCCAGCATCTGGCCGATCGACAGGTCGGAGAACAGCACGGTGAGCATCGCCGCGGCGCGGAAGATGTCGATGCCGAACTGGAACAACAGGCCGCTGGCCCGGCCACTGGCATCGCTCTTCCACTGCGAGGCCACGGCATAGTCGCGCACCTCGCGGGCGCGCAGGCCCAGGCGACCGAGGAAATACCCCTGACGGTTGCCGGCGCGGATCTCCTGGATCGCATCGAGGGTTTCGGTCAGCGCCTGGGTGAAGCGTGCGGTGCTGTCGTTCTCGAGCTTCTTCAAGTGCTTGACGCGCTTGCCCAACTGCACGGTGAAGTAAATCACCAGCGGGTTGAACAAAAGGATCAACAGCGCCAGCTGCCAGTGCATCCAGATCAGGATGGCGGCGGTGCCGGTCAGGGTGAGCACGGCCACCAGGAAGCGGCTGAGGGTTTCGCCGACGAACTTGTCGAGGGTGTCCAGGTCGGTGACCAGGTGGGTAGTCACCGTACCGCTGCCCAGGCTTTCGTATTCCTTGAGCGAAATGCGCTTTAGCCGCTCGATCAGGCGGACGCGCAGACGGTAGACGATGTCCTTGGCCAGGCCGGCAAACAGCTTGGCCTGGACCACGTTGAACGCCAGCGCCGCCAGGCGCAGGCCCAAGGTGGCGCACAGCATCAGGCCGATATAGCCCGCGGCCACCTGCCAGCCTGCGGGCAGGAAGTTGTTCATCCACTTCAGTGCGGCGTCGCCATGCCCCAGCAGCACTTCATCCACCAGCAACGGCAGCAGCAAGGGGATGGGCACGCTGCACAGGGCAGCGAGCACGGCCACCAGGTTGGCGGTCCACAGGGCTCGCTTGTGGTGCAGGGCCAGGCGGCGGATTTCCGCCCAGCTCAGGCGATCGGGCACAGCGGGAGACTTCCCTGGCACAGGGTCTGGCGACCCTGGCAGGTCAAGCACAGGCGGCCTGCTGCAGCCAGCGGGCGAGCAGCGGTTGCAAGCTGTCCAGCGACTGGTAGCCGTTGGTCAGCAGGGCCAGCTGGCCATTGCGCTCGGCCAGCAGCGTCGGAAAACCGGCGATGCCCAGGTCCTGCACCCAGCCGAAGTCGGCACTTGTGGCGGCACGGGTATCGGCGCTGGTGAAGCGCTGCGAGAACGCCTCGCGGTCGAAACCGGCCTGTTCGGCCAGCTCCACCAGTTGCGGGGCGCGGGTGACATCCAGCCCCTGCTCGTAGAACGACCGCTGGATCAGCTTGAGCAGCGCCCAGGCCCGCTCATCGTCCAGCTCGCGCGCCGCGACCAGCGCGCGGCACGCAGGCTCGGTGTCGTAGACGAAACCGTCAGGCATCGCGCCATCGAAACGAAACGGCTGCCCGGTGGCGTCATGCACCGCCTGCCAGTGCTCGAGGATGTACTTGCGGGTCGAGGCATCCAGGGCGCTGCCGCCGCTGCGCAGGCCACCGGGCACCAGGCGGGTGACGACACCCGCCTCACGCGCCTGGGCGATCAGCGCCTCGGCCACCGGAGCAAAACCCCAGCACCAGGAGCACATCGGGTCCATCACATAGAGCAGGCGTGCGGACATGCATCAGGCCTCGGCTTTGTAGTTGTAGCCGATCGGGTGTGGCTGGTTGCGCGCCTTGGCCAGTTCAATCTGCTTCTGGCGGTCGATGGCGCTGCGCCGGGTCTTCTCGCTCAGGCTGTCCCAGCAATGCGGGCAGCTCACGCCTGGCGAATAGTGCTCCGACTCCCGGTCCTTCACGTCGATCGGGTGGCGGCAGGCATGGCACTGGTCGTACTCGCCCTCGCTCAGGTCGTGACGCACGGTGACCCGGTTGTCGAAGACGAAACAGTCGCCGTCCCAGAGGCTTTCTTCCTGGGCTACTTCCTCGAAGTATTTCAGGATGCCGCCCTTAAGATGATAGACGGCTTCGAAGCCCTCACCGAGCATGTAGCTGGAGGCCTTCTCGCAACGGATGCCACCGGTGCAGAACATGGCGACCTTCTTGTGCTTGCTCGGGTCGAAGTTGGCCTTGATGTAGTCGGGGAACTCGCGGAAGGTCTCGGTCTTCGGGTCGATCGCGCCCTTGAAGGTGCCGATGGCCACCTCGTAGTCGTTGCGGGTGTCGATCAGCAGCACTTCAGGGTCGCTGATCAGCGCGTTCCAGTCTTTCGGATCGACGTAGGTGCCGACCGCCTTGTTCGGGTCCACGCCCGGCACGCCGAGGGTGACGATCTCTTTCTTGAGCTTGACCTTGGTGCGGTAGAACGGCTGCTCGTCGCAGTACGACTCTTTATGGTCGACATCCACCAGGCGTGGGTCGCTGCGCAGCCAGGCCAGCAGCGCGTCGATGCCTTCACGGGTGGCCGAGACGGTGCCGTTGATGCCTTCATTGGCCAGCAGCAGGGTGCCTTTGACGCCGTTGTCGACCATGGCCTTGAGCAGCGGCTCGCGCAGTTCGACGTAGTCTTCCAGGGTGACGAACTTGTACAGCGCCGCCACGACGATCGGTTGGGTCATGAATCTGAAACTCCTGGTGGTTGCCCTCGTAAGGGGCGGACCGGGTTTGACATGAAAAAGCATGGGGGCGCCTTACGCCCCTTTCGCGACACAAGGCCGCATCCACAGGGGGATGCGCATTCCTTTGGGAGCGGCCTTGTGTCGCGAAAGGGCCGCAAAGCGGCCCCCGGATTTTGCGAGATTGTACCAGAACGACGGGAAGGATTCAGTGCCCGCCGCCGGCGCACACCGGCGAGGCCGGCGCCACGCCGACCGCCGCCCACTCCTCGGGCGTGTAGGTGTGGATCGCCAGGGCGTGGATCTCGCCCATCAGGTCACCCATGGTGGCGTAGACCTTCTGGTGGCGCTTGACGCTGTTCAGCCCGGCGAACTGCCCGCTGACCAGCACCGCCTTGTAGTGCGTTTCCTGGCCACGGCTGTGCATGTGGCTTTCGTTGCGCACTTCGAGGTGGTCGGTGCCCAGCGGCGCCAGCTGCTGTTCGATGCGTTGCTGCATGTTCATCGCGTCAGGCTCACTTCTTAGCCGGAGCGGCTGCCTTGCCAGCGCTCGGGTCGAGTTCCTTGGTCATATCGTCGAGCAGCTTGTTGACCACCGGCACCGCCGGCTCCAGGCTCTGCTGGGTCAACTGGGCCGACTGCTGGGTGACCTTGGGCATCTCGCGCAGGACTTTCTTGCCCAGCGGCGACTCGTAGAACTTGACCAGGTCGTTCAGCTCGGCCTCGGTGAAGGTCGCGGTGTACAGGTCGACCATCTTCGGCTTGAGCTTCTTCCAGCCGATGGCGTTGTCCAGGGCGGCGTTGGCCTTGGCCTGGTAGCTGTCGAGCACGGTTTTCTTGGCAGCCGGCGCCTTGGTCTGTTCGAAACGCTGGGCGAACATCTGCTGGACCTGCATGTACACCGGGGTGCCCAGCTTGTCGGCATTGGCCAGGGTCAGGAATTTCTCGGCAGCGGCATTGTGGCTCGCGGTGGCGGCGAGCACCTGGCCACTGGCGCAGGCCAGGGCAACGGCAGCACAGAGGACACGAAGACGGGTCATTGCATTTCCTTCAAGAAAGGGAGGCGGGTACCTCAGAGTAGAGCATTCTGCGCCGTGGTGGCGAAGTGCTCAAGTGGCACGACGAGCGACTGAACCGCTGCGACGAATCAGGGCCTAAACTGCGATTTCTGACTACAAAGGAGTGAGCGCAGCATGAGCCGTATCGAGACAGACAGCCTGGGCCCGGTCGAAGTTCCAGAGGACGCCTACTGGGGTGCGCAGACCCAGCGTTCGCTGATCAACTTCGCCATCGGCAAGGAGCGCATGCCGCTGGCGGTGCTGCACGCCCTGGCGCTGGTCAAGAAAGCCGCTGCCCGGGTCAACGACCGCAACGGCGACCTGCCCGCCGACATCGCCCGGCTGATCGAGCAGGCCGCTGACGAAGTGCTCGACGGCGATCACGACGACCAGTTCCCACTGGTGGTGTGGCAGACCGGCAGCGGCACCCAGAGCAACATGAACGTCAACGAGGTGATCGCCGGGCGCGCCAACGAACTGGCCGGCAAGGGCCGTGGCGGCAAGGTACCGGTGCATCCGAACGATCACGTCAACCGCTCGCAAAGCTCCAACGACTGCTTCCCCACCGCCATGCACATCGCCGCCGCCCAGGCCGTGCACGACAAGCTGCTGCCGGCGATCGCCGAGCTGTCGGCGGGCCTGGCCGAGCTGTCGGCGCGCCACACGAGCCTGGTCAAGACCGGGCGCACGCACATGATGGACGCCACGCCGATCACCTTCGGCCAGGAGGTGTCGGCCTTTATCGCCCAGCTCGACTACGCCCAGCGCGCTATCCGCGCAACGCTGCCGGCGGTCTGCGAACTGGCCCAGGGCGGCACCGCGGTGGGCACCGGCCTCAATGCCCCGCACGGTTTCGCCGAAGCCATCGCCGCGGAGTTGGCGGCCCTGTCAGGGCTGCCGTTCGTCACCGCGCCAAACAAGTTCGCCGCCCTCGCCGGTCACGAGCCGCTGACCAGCCTGGCGGGCGCGCTGAAAACATTGGCCGTGGCGTTGATGAAGATTGCCAACGACTTGCGCCTGCTGGGTTCGGGCCCGCGCGCCGGGCTTGCCGAAGTACGCCTGCCGGCCAACGAACCCGGCAGTTCGATCATGCCCGGCAAGGTCAACCCGACCCAGTGCGAGGCCTTGTCGATGCTGGCCTGCCAGGTGCTTGGCAACGACGCGGCGATCGGCTTTGCCGCCAGCCAAGGCCACCTGCAGTTGAACGTGTTCAAGCCCGTGATCATCCACAACCTGCTGCAGTCGATCGAGCTGCTGGCCGATGGCTGTCGCAACTTCCAGCAGCACTGTGTGGCCGGTATCGAGCCGGACGCCGGGCAGATGGCCGCGCACCTTGAGCGCGGGCTGATGCTGGTGACGGCGCTGAACCCGCATATCGGTTACGACAAGGCGGCGGAAATCGCCAAGAAGGCCTACAGCGAGGGCAAGACCCTGCGCGAGGCGGCGCTGGAACTGAAGTACCTGACCAACGAGCAGTTCGACCAGTGGGTAAGGCCGGAAAACATGCTGGCCCCTGGCGGCAAGGGCTGATCCGGTGGCCTCATCGCGGGCTTGCCCCGCGATGAAATTATCCATCAACCCGCACCCGACGTACCTTCCACCCCGCGATCAGCGACGGCCCCAAGGCCACCAACGCCGACCCCAGCACCACCGTCACCGCCCCTACATAGCCCAGGCCATTGATCTGCTCGGCATGCACGTAATCCGGCCACAGCCAGGCCGCCAGCGCCACAGCAACAAAGGTCACCAGCGGTGTCAGCGCCAGGGTCGCGCTGACCCGCGAGGCCTCCCAATGCGCCAGCGCCTCGGCGAACGCGCCATAGGCCACCAGCGTGTTCAGGCAGCAGGCCAGCAGCAACCAACCCTGCAACGGACTCAGCTGCAACGCCTCCAGCGGTTGCACCCAGGGCGTGAGCAGCAGCGCGCAGCACAGGTAGATCACCATCATCACCTGCTGCGAATTCCACACTGTCAGCAGCTGCTTCTGGCTCAGGGCATAGAACACCCAGATGCTGGTCGCCAGGATGATGGTCAGCACACCGGTGGTGTAGGTGCCGAGCGAAGTCAGCAGCTCTTCCAGGCGCTGGTTGAAGAACAACGCGAACCCCACCAGCAACACCACCAGCCCCAGGCCCTGCCCCAGGCTGAAGCGCTCCTTGAACACAAACACGCTGGCCACCAGCAACAGCACCGGCCCCAGCTGGACCACCAGTTGCGCGGTGCCGGGGCTGAGCAGGTTCAGGCCGACCAGGTACAGCACATAGTTGCCGACCAGTCCGGCCACCGCGACGGCCACCAGGCCCTTGCCCTTGATTCCGAGGCGGCTGAACGATGGCAACCTCCGATTAGCCGCCAGCCAGGCGAACAACAGGCCGCCGGAGACACTCAGGCGGTACCAGGTGACGGTTACCGGGTCCATCACCTGCAGCACCTGCTTGAGCTTGATCGGCAGGATGCCCCAGAGCAACGCCGTCAACAGCGCCAACAGAAGACCCTGGACCCAGCGTCCGGAAGAAATGTGCATGGTGTCCTCGAGTCGGGCCTTGGTGGGGGAAGGTGCAGTCTAAAGGCTTGCCGGGGAGGATGTGGCGGGAAAAGATTTCATCAGGTCATTCCCTGGACGCATGCTCAATACCCGAGGGGGCGGACTATCGTGGAGCAGGCTTGCCCCGCGAAAAGCCAAGCCCCCTGCACGATCCGCCTACTTCTTGTCCTTGGCGAACGCCGCCTCCAACGCCTGGTTGATCGTGCGCAGCACCTTCACCCGCGCCCAGCGCTTGTCATTGGCCTCCACCAGGGTCCACGGCGCGATCTCGGTGCTGGTGCGGTCGACCATGTCGCCCACCGCCTCGGAATAGACGTCCCACTTGTCGCGGTTGCGCCAGTCTTCCTCGGTGATCTTGTAGCGCTTGAACGGGATCTGCTCGCGCTCCTCGAAACGCTCCAGCTGGGTCTGCTGGTCGATGGCCAGCCAGAACTTGACCACCACCACCCCGGCGTTGCTCAGTTGCTCCTCGAAGTCATTGATCTCGCCATAGGCACGCATCCAGTCCGCCGGGCTGCAGAAACCCTCGACCCGCTCCACCAGCACCCGGCCATACCAGGAGCGGTCGAAGATGGTGAACTTGCCCCGCGCCGGGATGTGCCGCCAGAACCGCCACAGGTAAGGCTGGGCACGCTCTTCCTCGGTGGGCGCGGCAATCGGCACGATGCGGTACTGGCGCGGGTCCAGCGCCGCCGCCACGCGGCGGATCGCCCCGCCCTTGCCGGCCGCGTCGTTGCCTTCGAACACCGCCACCAGGGCATGGCGGCGCATGCGCTTGTCGCGCAGCAGGCCGGCCAGGCGCGCCTGTTCGGTGACCAGCTGTTCCTGGTAGTCGTGCTTGTCCAGGCGCAGCGTCATGTCCAGGGCGCCGAGCAGGCTCTTCTGGTCGATGCTGCGCCCCAGCGGCGCGACGTTGCCCTGATGCTTGCCCTTGGGGTTGTTGGCCAGGGCCGCCTGCAGGCTCTCCAGCAGGATGCGCCCCACTGCCAGGCTGCGGTAATGCGGGTCGACGCCCTCGACCACATGCCAGGGCGCGTAATCGCGGCTGGTGCGGCGCAGCACCCGCTCGCCGAAACGCACGAAGCGGTCGTAGGTTTCCGACTGCTGCCAGTCCAGCGGACTGATGCGCCAGTTGTGCAGCGGGTCATCCTTGAGCGCCTTGAGCCGGGCCTTCATCTGTTTCTTGGACAGATGGAACCAGAACTTGATGATCAGCGCGCCTTCGTCGCAGAGCATCTGCTCAAGGCGCTCGGCCCCGGCGATGGCCTGGTCGAGCACGGCATCCTTGAACTGGCCATGCACGCGGCCCTCGAGCATCTGGCTGTACCAGTTGCCGAAGAACACGCCCATCCGCCCCTTCGGTGGCAGCGCCCGCCAATAGCGCCAGGCCGGTGGCCGGGCCAGTTCCTCGTCGGTCTGCTGGTCGAAGGTGCGCACTTCGATCAGCCGCGGGTCCATCCACTCGTTGAGCAGCTTGACCGTCTCGCCCTTGCCGGCACCCTCGATGCCGTTGATCAGCACGATCACCGGGAAGCGTGCCTGCTGCTTGAGATCGTACTGGGCTTCGAGCAGCGCCTCGCGCAGGGCGGGGACTTCCGCTTCGTAGGTGTCCTTGTCGATGCTGTGACCGATTTCGGCGGATTCGAACATGGAGCGCTCCTTCAATGGATAAGCAAGATTAGCGGATTTGCGCCATGCGTATCGATTCTGTCGCGCCTTGCGATAGGGCCGACACTCGCCACCCGAATCGCTTAAAATCCGTCATCCGCTGCAACCGAGCCGACCATGTCCGATACCACCCTCCCCCAGCACGCCCAGATCGACTGGGACGACCAGGGCCGCCCCCACTCCCGGCAATACGACGATGTCTATTTCGCCATCAACGAAGGCATCGACGAGACCCTGCACGTGTTCATCGAGCAGAACCACCTGCGCCAGCGCTTTGCCGAGCTGGCGCCGCGGGACTGCCTGGTGATCGGGGAAACGGGCTTCGGCACCGGCATGAACTTCTTCTGCGCCTGGCAGCTGTTCGCCGAACTGGCCCACGCCGAGGCGCGCCTGCACTTCGTCAGCGTGGAAAAATACCCCCTGAGCCGCGCCGACCTGGAGCGCGCCATGCAGTTGTGGCCGACGCTGGCGGCCTTCACCCGGCCCCTGCTCGATCAGTACGTGGCGATCCATCCGGGTTTCCAGCAACTGAGCCTCGATGACGGCCGCGTCACCCTGACGCTGATGATCGGCGATGCGCTGGAGCAACTGCCGCAACTGGACGCGCGCATCGACGCTTGGTTCCTCGACGGCTTCGCCCCGGCGAAGAACCCCGACATGTGGACGCCCGAGCTGTTCGCCCAGCTGGCGCGCCTGTCGCACCCCGGCACCACCCTCGGCACCTTCACCACCACCGGCTGGGTGCGCCGCTCGCTGATCGAGGCCGGGTTCACCATGAAGAAGGTGCCTGGTATCGGCAAGAAGTGGGAGGTAATGCATGGCGTCTACAGCGGCGGGCCAGCCGCCCCTGCGGCGCCCTGGTACGCACGCCCGGCGCCCTTGCCGGGGCCACGCGAGGCGCTGGTGATCGGTGCCGGCCTGGCGGGCAGTGCCACCGCGCGCAGCCTGGCGGCCCGGGGTTGGCAAGTCTGCGTGTTGGAGCGCCACGACGGGCCGGCCCAGGAGGCCTCGGGCAACCCCCAGGGCGTGCTGTACCTCAAGCTGTCCGCCCATGGCACCGCCCTGTCGCAGATGATCCTTTCCGGCTTCGGCTACACCCGTCGCTGGCTCGAGCACCTGCAACGCGGCCAGGACTGGGACGCCTGCGGCGTGCTGCAACTGGCCTTTGACGAAAAGGAAAGCGAACGCCAGGCCAAGCTGGCGAATGCCTTTGACAACAGCCTGCTGCGCCAGGTCGACCGCGAGCAGGCCGAAGCCGCGGCGGGCGTGGCGCTGGCCAGCGGCGGCCTGTTCTACCCCGAAGGTGGTTGGGTACACCCACCGGCGCTGTGCCAGGCCCAACTGGAGCATCCGCGCATCCGCCTGCTCGGCCATGCCAACGTCATCGCGCTGCGCAAGGCCGAGGGTCTGTGGCAGGCCTGGGACGGCGAGCGCCTGCTGGCCAGCGCGCCGCTGGTGGTGTTGGCCGGGGCTGCCGATGTCCGTGGCTTCCCGGCTTGCGCCGGGTTGCCGCTCAAGCGCATCCGCGGGCAGATCACCCGCCTGCCGGCCACCGCGGCCAGCCGGGAACTGCGCACGGTGGTCTGCGCCGACGGCTACGTGGCGCCATCTCGTGGCGATGAACATACCCTGGGCGCCAGCTTCGACTTTCACAGCGAGGACTTGGCGCCGACCGTGGCCGAGCACCGGGGCAACCTGGCGCTGCTGGATGATATTTCCGCAGACCTGGCCACCCGCCTGCGCACCGCCGAACTGGACCCGGCACAACTGCAGGGCCGGGCGGCGTTCCGCTGCACCAGCCCGGACTACCTGCCCATCGTCGGGCCGCTGGCCGATGTCGAGGCGTTCAACCAGGCCTACGCCATGTTGGCCAAGGATGCACGTCAGGTGCCGGATGTGGCCTGCCCGTGGCTGGAGGGGCTGTATGTGAACAGTGGGCATGGCTCGCGGGGATTGATCACCGCGCCGTTGTCGGGTGAGCTGATTGCCGCCTGGGTCAGCGGCGAGCCCTTGCCGCTGCCCAGGGCGGTGGCCGAGGCCTGTCATCCCAACCGTTTCTCGCTGCGCCGGCTGATTCGCGGCAAGTAGCACTGTCGCCGGGGGCGCCTTGCGCCCTCGGGACCACTCACCCTATATAACAGATCGATCTAAAACTCTCACTACCTGCCCCGGTCCCTACCTAAGTGCCCCTTATTTCGGGCACCTTCCCCAACGGCAAAACCGGTAAGGACTTATGTGCGGATTAGCAGGAGAGTTACGTTTCACCCCCATCGACCAAGCCCCACGCCCGGCGGACCTCGCCGCGGTGGAGCGCATCACCCACCACCTGGCGCCCCGCGGCCCCGACGCCTGGGGCTTCCATAGCCAGGGCCCGATCGCCCTCGGCCACCGGCGCCTGAAGATCATGGATCTGTCCGACGGCTCGGCCCAGCCCATGGTCGACAACACCCTGGGCCTGGCACTGGCCTTCAACGGCGCCATCTACAACTTCCCGGAGCTGCGCCAGGAGCTGCAGGCCCTGGGCTACAGCTTCTGGTCCGACGGCGACACCGAGGTGCTGCTCAAGGGCTATCACGCCTGGGGCGCGGCGTTGCTGCCCAAGCTCAACGGCATGTTCGCCCTGGCCATTTGGGAGCGCGACAGCCAGCGCCTGTTCCTGGCCCGCGACCGCCTGGGCGTCAAGCCTCTTTACCTGTCGCGCAACGGCGAGCGCCTGCGCTTCGCCTCAACCTTGCCGGCACTGCTCAAGGGCGGCGATATCGACCCGATGATCGACCCGGTGGCACTGAACCACTACCTGAACTTCCACGCCGTGGTACCGGCGCCGCGCACCCTGCTGGCCAATGTGCAAAAGCTCGAGCCCGGCACCTGGATGCGTATCGACCGCCATGGCGAGGTCGAGCGCCAGACCTGGTGGCAACTGCACTACGGCCCGACCCCTGACGAGCGCGAGCTCGACCTGGAGGGCTGGACCAGCCGCGTGCTCGATGCCACCCGCGACGCCGTGGCGATCCGCCAGCGCGCCGCAGTGGACGTCGGCGTGCTGCTCTCCGGCGGCGTCGACTCCAGCCTGCTGGTCGGCTTGCTGCGCGAGGCCGGCGTGGACGACCTGTCGACCTTCTCCATCGGTTTCGAGGACGCCGGCGGCGAGCGCGGCGACGAGTTCCAGTATTCCGACCTGATCGCCAGCCATTACCACACCCGCCACCACAAGCTGCGCATCGCCGAGCACGAGATCATCGAGCAGTTGCCAGCGGCCTTCCGCGCCATGAGCGAACCGATGGTCAGCCATGACTGCATCGCCTTCTACCTGCTCTCGCGGGAGGTGGCCAAGCATTGCAAGGGCGTACAGAGCGGCCAGGGCGCCGACGAGCTGTTCGCCGGCTACCACTGGTACCCGCAGGTGAACGGTGCCGAGGACGCCTTCGGTGCCTATCGCGAGGCGTTCTTCGACCGCAGCCACGCTGAATACCGCGACACCGTGCAGGCGCCGTGGCGCCTGGACAACGACGCGGCCGGCGACTTCGTTCGCGAGCACTTCGCCCGCCCCGGCGCGCCGGACGCGGTGGACAAGGCCTTGCGCCTGGACAGCACGGTGATGCTGGTGGACGACCCGGTCAAGCGGGTGGACAACATGACGATGGCCTGGGGCCTGGAAGCGCGCACGCCGTTCCTCGACTACCGCCTGGTGGAGCTGTCGGCGCGCATCCCGGCGCGCTTCAAGCTGCCCGACGGCGGCAAACAGGTGCTCAAGCAGGCGGCGCGCCGAGTCATTCCCCACGAAGTGATCGACCGCAAGAAGGGCTACTTCCCGGTGCCCGGCCTCAAGCATCTGCAAGGCGCCACCTTGGACTGGGTGCGCGAGCTGCTGACCGACCCCAGTCAGGATCGCGGGCTGTTCGATCCGGCCGTGCTCGACCGCCTGCTGAGCAACCCCCACGGCCAGCTTACCCCGCTGCGCGGCTCCAAGCTGTGGCAGTTGGCGGCCTTGAACCTGTGGCTCAGCGAACAAGGAATCTGACCAATGAAAGCCCACGAGATCGCCTACGGCCAGCGCCTGCTGCGCGGCCAGGCGCCGTCTTACGAGCGTCTGCAGGCACGCCTGGCCGGTGACGGCAGCGAGCCCCATGACCAGCCGCGGGCCGTGCATTGTGGCTGGGGGCGGCTGCTGATCGGGCACACCTACCCCGATCCGCTCAGCCTGGCCGAAGCGCTGCTGCAAGAACAGGCCGGCGAGCGCGATATTGCCCTGTACGTCGCCGCGCCGCAGCAGGTGCTGGCCCAGGCGCCGCAACAGCTGTTCCTCGATCCTTCGGACACCTTGCGCCTGTGGTTCACCGACTACCGGCCAGCGCAACGCGTGTTTCGCGGCTTTCGCATTCGGCGGGCGCAAGGTGCGGCGGACTGGCAGGCAATCAATGCGCTGTACCAGGCCCGCGGCATGTTGCCGGTCGATCCCGAGCTGCTGACCCCGCGCCACCTCGGCGGGCCGGTGTACTGGCTGGCCGAGGACGAAGACAGCCACACGGTAATCGGCAGCGTCATGGGCCTGGACCACGGCAAGGCCTTCGACGACCCCGAACACGGCTGCAGCCTGTGGTGCCTGGCGGTGGACCCGCACTGCACCCGCCCGGGCGTCGGCGAAGTGCTGGTGCGTCACCTGATCGAACACTTCATGAGCCGTGGCCTGGCCTGCCTCGACCTGTCGGTGCTGCACGACAACCGCCAGGCCAAGCGGCTGTACAAGAAGCTTGGGTTCCGCACCCTGCCGACCTTCGCCATCAAGCGCAAGAACGGCATCAACCAGCCGTTGTTCCTCGGCCCGGGGCCCGAGGCCGGTCTCAACCCCTATGCACGGATCATCGTCGACGAGGCATTGCGCCGCGGCATCGAAGTTCAGGTCGATGATGCCGATGCCGGGCTGTTCACCCTGAGCCTGGGCGGACGGCGCATCCGCTGTCGCGAATCGTTGAGTGACCTGACCAGCGCCGTGACCATGACCCTCTGCCAGGACAAGCGCCTGACCCGCCAGGCCTTGCACAACGCTGGCCTGCAGGTACCGGCGCAGCAACTGGCGGGGAGCGTCGATGACAACCATGCGTTCCTCGACGAGCATGGCGCGGTAGTGGTCAAGCCGGTGGATGGCGAGCAGGGTCAGGGGGTGGCGGTCAATATCACCACCCTCGAAGCGCTGAGCCATGCCGTGGAGCAAGCCCGCGCCTTCGACAGCCGCGTGCTGCTGGAGAGCTTCCATGCAGGCGTCGACCTGCGCATCGTGGTGATCGGCTACGAGGTGGTGGCGGCAGCAATCCGCCATCCGGCCCAGGTGATCGGCGACGGCAGGCACAGCCTGCGTGCCCTGATCGAGGCCCAGAGCCGACGCCGCCAGGTGGCCACCGGTGGCGAAAGCCGCATTCCACTGGACGAAGAGACCGCGCGCACGCTCAAGGACGCGGGGCTGGGCTACGACGACATCCTGCCGGCCGGGCAACGGCTGGCCGTGCGCCGTACCGCCAATCTGCACACCGGTGGCACCCTGGAGGATGTCACCGCGCGCCTGCACCCGGTGCTGGCCGATGCCGCGGTACGCGCCGCCCGCGCCCTGGAAATCCCGGTGGTGGGCCTGGATCTGATGGTCCGCGATGCCGAGCAACCGGACTACGTGATCATCGAGGCCAACGAGCGTGCGGGGCTGGCCAATCATGAACCGCAGCCCACGGCCGAGCGCTTTGTCGACTTGTTGTTTCCCCACAGCCGCCCCTTGGCCTGACAGCCCCCCGGATCTTTGCGGGAGCGGCCTTGTGTCGTGAAAGGCCCGCAAAGCGGGCCCGGCCATAGATGCAGCGAAGCTGAGATCCCGGGGGGCGCTTCGCCCCCCTCTCGCGACCCAAGGCCGCTCCCACAAGACCTTGCCCACAGTTTGGAAATTTCACCCCGACCGGAGACCTGGACATGTCCGAACGACTTCCCGAACCCGATCTCGACTACCTCAAACGTGTGCTGTTGGAGATGCTCGCCATCCCCAGCCCCACCGGCTTCACCGATACCATCGTGCGCTATGTCGCCGAGCGCCTGGACGAACTGGGCATCCCCTTCGAGCTGACCCGTCGCGGCACCATCCGCGCCACCCTCAAGGGCCGCCAGAGCTCGCCCGACCGCGCCGTCTCGGCGCACCTGGACACCATCGGCGCCAGCGTGCGCCAGTTGCAGGACAACGGTCGCCTGGCGCTGGCGCCGGTGGGGTGCTGGTCGAGCCGCTTCGCCGAGGGCAGCCGGGTCAGCGTGTTCACCGACACCGGCGTCTACCGCGGCAGCGTGCTGCCGCTGATGGCCAGCGGGCACGCGTTCAACACCGCCATCGACCAGATGCCAATCAGCTGGGAACATGTGGAGGTGCGCCTGGACGCCTACTGCGCTACCCGCGCCGACTGCGAGGCACTGGGGATCGCCATCGGTGACTGCGTCGCCTTCGACCCGTTGCCGGAGTTCACCGAAAGCGGCCATATCAGCGCCCGCCACCTGGACGACAAGGCCGGCGTGGCGGCCTTGCTGGCGGCGCTCAAGGCCGTGGTGGAAAGCGGCCGCCAGCCCCTGATCGACTGCCATCCCTTGTTTACCATCACCGAGGAGACCGGCTCCGGCGCCGCCGCTGCCCTGCCCTGGGACGTCAGCGAGTTCGTCGGCATCGACATCGCCCCGGTGGCGCCGGGGCAGGCGTCCAGCGAACACGCGGTGAGCGTGGCCATGCAGGATTCCTCCGGGCCCTACGACTATCACCTGTCGCGTCACCTGCTCAAGCTGGCCGGCGATCAGGACCTGCCGGTACGCCGTGACCTGTTCCGCTACTACTTCAGCGACGCCCACTCGGCGGTGACCGCCGGGCACGATATCCGCACCGCCCTGGTGGCCTTCGGCTGCGATGCCACCCATGGCTACGAGCGCACCCATATCGACAGCCTGGCGGCGCTGAGCCGTCTGCTCGGCGCCTACCTGCTCAGCCCGCCGGTATTCGCCAGCGACTCGCAGCCGGCCAATGCCTCACTGGAGCGCTTCAGCCACCAACTGGAACACGACGCACAGATGGAAAGCGACACCCGAGTGCCGGCAGTGGATAGCCTGGTGGGCAACAAAGGGTGATCAGTTGGGGGAAAGGGGCGCACCGCGCCCCCAAATTCACGTAGCATGCCCCCATTCTCACAACCACCGCCCAGACCATGCTGATCCCCTACGACCAACTCGAAGCCGAAACCCTGACCCGCCTGATCGAGGACTTCGTCACCCGCGACGGCACCGACAACGGCGACGACACGCCGCTGGAAACCCGTGTGTTACGGGTGCGCCAGGCCTTGGCCAAGGGGCAGGCGTTCATCCTGTTCGACATGGACAGCCAGCAGTGCCAGTTGCTGGCAAAGCATGAGGTACCGCAGGAGCTGTTCGAGTAGCAGGGCCTTCAAGCTTGTTGCTTCTCCAGCTCCAGCGCCTTGATGCGTTTGTACACCTCGAACCGGTGCACCTCCACCTCTCGCGGTGCGCTGATACCGAAACGGACCTGGCCGTTATCCACGGACATCACCTGGATCCTGATGTTTTCGGAAATCACGATGACCTCGCCCACTTCTCGTCCAATTACCAGCATGTTCCGATCCTCACAGCTCAAGGGAAAATCGGAGACTGCCCCGCCAGCTTTGGCCTACTCAATCCTTCTCAGGATAAATAGACGCAACCTACCGGCAAGGGTAAAAAGACCTACAGAAATCCCTCTCAATGCGCGGTTTTTCGTGACTTCGCCCGCATTTTCATCGCCATGTCCGCCATTTCGTCGTACAGCCGCTGAGGCGCCTGGCACTTGAGCTGCCAGGCGTGGCGCCCGGCCTCATGGGGCAGGATCAGGAACTCGCCAGCGGCGACCCGCTGGTGGATATATTCGGCGATATCCGCAGCATTGATCGACGAACCTTCCAGCAGTTTGCCCACCTGCGCCTTCATCGCCGGATCCGGCCCGCGGAACGAGTCGAGCAGGTTGGTCTGGAAGAACGACGGGCACACCACGTGCACCGCCACCTCGACCTGACGCAGCTCCACCAGCAGACTTTCGGACAAGGCCAGCACCCCAGCCTTGGCCACGTTGTAGTTGCTCATGCCCGGCCCCTGCATCAGGGCGGCCATGGAGGCGATGTTGATGATCCGCCCACGGCTGCGCTCGAGCATCGGCAGGAAGGCCTTGCAGCCCTTGACCACGCCCATCAGGTTGACCGCGATCTGCCAGTCCCAGTCCTCCAGGGACAAATCGGCGAAGAACCCGCCCGACGCCACCCCGGCATTGTTGACGATCACGTCGATGCCGCCGAGCTTTTCCTCGCAGGCCTGGGCCAGGGCCGTAAGCTGGCTGTAGTCGCGCACATCGCAGCGCTGGATAAAACCATCACCACCGATGCTGCGCACCAGCTCCAGGGTCTCGCGCAGTCCTGCTTCATTGACATCGGCCAAGGCCAGGCGCCAGCCATCACGGGCCCAGCGCAGGGCGATCTCGCGGCCAAGGCCAGAGCCTGCGCCAGTGATCATCATTCGGTTGTGCATGGGGCAAATGCCTTGAACAGTGGGATTGGTCTGGAGTCTAGCCAGAACGCCGGCCGCAGCGGTGCAGCATCAGAATGCTGAATGAGGATCCATCCACCGGGGCCTGCACAACCGATGGAATCTTTGCCCACCGCCAACAGTCGGAACAGTAAGTGCCCAGCTTTCCGAGGCCCTTGACCCTCAACCACGCAAGGACTCCACTATGACCACGATCCTCATCATCATCCTGATCCTGCTGCTGATCGGTGGCTTGCCGGTCTTCCCGCATTCGCGCAGCTGGGGCTATGGTCCGTCCGGCATCATCGGCGTGGTGCTGGTGGTATTGCTGATCCTGTTGCTGCTGGGGCGGATATGAGTCGGCTTGCCTTGTAGCGACGCAGCCCGAGCAAGAGGCGTAGCACTTCAAGGCCAAGTCTTCGCAGGTCATCGGCGAGCGCGCTGGTCGCTGGTTGCGGCGCCAGGCATCGGTCTTCCATAGCCTGGCAGGCCGCTACCAGCTCCTGCGCATCGACCATGCGTACGCCGCCCTTGATCCGGTGCGCCAGCAGGTGCAGACCCGGCAGGTCACGATCAAGGGCGCACTGGCGAAGCGATCGCAGGTCTCCCTCGGTGGTTTCGATCAGCACCTGGACAAGTTCGCCCAGCACCAGAGGGTTGCCTGCCGCCAAACGCTCCAGCTCGGTCATATCCAACACCGGCTGGTCAGCCACGCAGTCCTCGCCACCGGGCAACAGCGATTGCAGCTGGTTCACCGTCAAAGGCTTGGCCAGGCAACGGTCCATACCGGCCGCCAACCACCGATCAGTGTTCGTGGTGAATCGTCGAGCCGTGATACCCAGGACCAGCGATGGATACAATTGCCGGCGGCGCTCATGCAGACGCAGGGCACGCACTAGCCTGCAGCTATCCAGACCAGGCAGGCTCAAGCCGGTGAAGACCACATCGAACGGCGTCTTGAGACACACTTGCAGCGCTTGCTGCCCATTGACGGCGACGGTGACCCGATGGCCCATTCGTGTCAGTTGCAATCCGAGCATCAGGCGACTGGCGGGATGCCGCTCCACCACAAGAATCTCGAGGACTGTCCCGCATTGTTGCGGTAGATAGTCAAACCCTGGCTCTGACAGGGGCGGCTCGGTTGGTAAAGCAGGTACAGTTCTTCTCCGTCGTCTACCGCCACGCTGTCACTGCTGTCAACGCCATACTCGCTGAAATGGCATCGCTTCCAGAAACCTCTGGCGCGCTACGCCTCAGATCAGCCCGTTGCGTCGGGCAATGTCCGCCATGTCGATGACCGAACCGACCTTCAGTTTCTCGATCAGCCGGGCCTTGTATGTGCTGATGGTCTTGTTGCTGAGCAGCATGGCTTCGCCGATGGCCTTGTTGCTCAGGCCACGCGCCAGATGCTGCAGGATGATCAGCTCACGGTTGGTGAGCGACGCGAGCACCTGGGCTTCGTCCACCTCCAGCTCCCGCCGGTTGACTGAACTCAGGGCGACCTCCGGGAAGTAGGTGTAGCCGGCCAACACCGCCATGACCGCTTTGCTGAGGATCTTGAGGTCCTCGGTCTTTGACACGAACCCCGATGCCCCCGCCTTCATGCAGCGCAGCGAGAAGTTCTCGGTTAACTGCGAAGTCAACACCACGACCTTGACCGGCGACCCCATCATTCTGATTCGGGAGATCACCTCCAAGCCGTCCAGCCCCGGTAGCAGCAAATCGAGGATGACCACATCGGGCTTGCGCTCACGGGCCAGGACAACGGCATCGATGCCGTTGTCCGCCTGACCGACCACCTCCAGGTTATCCAGGCGCAGCTGCATGCACACACTGGTACGAATAAAGGGGTGGTCATCCACCACAAGCACTTTGTACATGCCCCTCCTCCCCCGGCAGGACATTCACGAGGCCAGTCAGCGCCCCACCACCACATCCCTGCGATCACGCCCCTCATGCAGTTCAAACTGGTAGAAACGCCCGTCCGCCACGGAAAATTCACGCGTACGCCCCGGCAGCAAGTGATGCTTGATGGCGGTGTCACATTTGTCGCCCTTGCGATCACACTGCCGAAAATGGTCCAGCACAACCGTGGCATTGCCCGCGTTGCTGATTACCATGCTACCGCCTTTCTGCTCCACGGGCGTTTGATAGCTGACCCTGGATGGCGTGACGAACAGCAGCGTGCCGTAGCCGGCGAGCACGTTGACACCAGCCTGCAAGCTTTCCTTGTAGCCCTGGGCTTGGGCTTCGCTCAGGGCGAAGCCGTCATTGTGCTCGGGCAGCACCGGAATGAAGCGTAGGCGGAAATAACGCTCCCTGTCGCGCTCGCCTCGGTACAGCAAGCGAATGGCCTGCATACCCCGCGCAGGAATAATCAAGCGGGCCGGGCTGGCAACCAGCCCACGCTCTTCCACGGGCAGCGTCTGCTGATCGACCTCGCGGACCGTACCATCACTTTCATAGACCAGCTCGGCCACGCTGACCTTGACGAACGCCGTGCTGTCGCCGCTGTTACGCACACGCTTGAGCAAGGTGCTGCGGTCAGCATCGAGATAGTCGTAGAGCCCGCCCACATTGAGTGCGGGAGCCGCCAGCAAGGGCGAGGAAAGCAGCAGGCCAAGCAGGACCAGCAGGTAGGAATGGATCGTCACGGAAAGGGTCCTCATGAAAAGGTGTCGTACTGACTGCTAATACCCTTGTATTTTTTACGCTTGTGCCCGGGAAGCAGGACTCGTCATTTCCCAAAGAAGCTTCAGAAATTTCCCAGGCGGACCGGCAGCATCAAAGCTCCGCATCAAACACCACCGTCACCTGCCCTTGATAGGTGGTGCCGGCATGGGCCGTCATCTCGCCGATAGCAGCTTGCCTTACCTGGAAATGCAGTTGCCCGGATTGGTTGGCCACCAAGTGCTGTGGCAGGAAGACCGGCGCACCGGTCTCGCCAGTGGTCAGCATGATCCGCCTGGAGGCGCCGCCGCCGTGCTGGACACTGCTCGGCAGCGACACGCCGACCTCCACCGGTACGGCATGGTTTGCGACATTGCGGATACCGCAATGCTCCCCCACCTCGAACTCGCATTGCTTGTAGACCTTGAACGGCCCCGACGACCAGATCCTGAAAGGTATGTCGCGCTCCAGTCTCGGCGGCAGGCCACGCCCCCCCAGGTAGCCCTGCCAGCCTCCCGGGGGTTCCAGTACCGCACGATCAGAACCGGGGGGAAATCGAAGATAAAGGTCGTGCCGGACGTCCAGTTCCAAGTGCACGGTGAGTATCGGATCGTTGAGATTCGACACGTTGTTTCCGAATGCAAAATCCCCATCGGCCCCCACGGTGAACTGCGTACTGCCACGGTAGGTCCCCTGAGGCATACCGATCGGCCGTGGCATGATCAGCCTGTAAGAAGTGCCGGCCAATCCAACACTGCTTTGCACTTCCTCCCCGTCGGTGCCACTGCTGGAGTCGCTGTAACAGGGCTGTGGCGCGACCACGTTGCTCACAGACCAGAGGAAGCGTCCAGTGGCTCCGAGATTGTGACTGTTGGCGACCCGGAGCATGCAACCACCCTGCATGTTGAAGATTGGAACATCGGGTGTACCCCGCACTCGCTGCAACTCCAGACTGAACTCCTGAAACTCAAGCGTGACCAGATAGCTATCGAGTGTTGACTGGTTGACCACTGTCACAGTCCGTCGAGCGGGCACCTTGACGAACAGTCGGTCTCGCGGATCTGCCGCGCCTCGAGTGGTGGTCTTGAGAAAACTGATCGGCAGGTCCACCGTCGCCCTGTTGCACATGGATGGCCATCGCGTGCAAAAATCAGCTTTTGGCGTCGTGTTTTCGAACTGCCCATCAGCATCCCCCAGGTAACGGGCCGACAATGTCACGTCAGCGGCCCAGCTCGGCGACAGATAGCCACCGACCAGCCCCAGTAGAGCCAACAGAATTGTCCTGGCCTGCTTCATCAGATTTTCGCTCCTTGCTCCAGAGGTTGCATCGCTGCCAAGCCTTCACCTGCACAGGGCAGATCTCCCACCAACAACACATCGTCCTCGCGCTTGTGCTCGGCAAGGTCCAGGGACAGATTGCAAAGGGTCTGTCCACCCCGGCGGATTTCCAGGGTCGGCGTGGATTGGCTCAACTGCACGGCAAAATGCCCGCCGGCCTCGCTGACACTGCGGCTGGCGTGGTTGATCACCATCGCTCCAGCCAACGGCTGCCCCTGATCGTCCAACAACCGCCCCAGCACCGTGACCGTGCGCAGCACACGCACCTGGCCGTACTCCACGCCGCCGCGGTTGAGGTGGTAGTCGAGGCTGGGCGGCTGGATGATGGCCGATGGGTCGTGGGCCTGGGCAAAGTCGAACTGCACATGCCCGCTACGGTAGGCCGTCACCGGGATGATGTTGCGCCCGGGACGCAGCGTGGTACTCACGCCCAGGAAATCATCGGCGCGTAGCGCCAGGTCAGGCAGATCGCTATCGATGTCGACGATTAGGCCAGCCTCCTGCGCCTGGTGGTGACCCGACATCGCCGCGCCTCCCGGGCCGAATGCAACCAGGCTCTGCAGGTTCAGGCCTGCGCTGAGCTCGCCGTTGTAGGAGGACGTCTGTGCGTAGGCATCACCCTGCAAGCTCTGGCTCAGGAACTGAGCATGGCCCGAGTAGCCGGTCCCGTAGCGATCCACCGTGAACGCGCCGCCTACGGATTCCACTGCCCCCCATTCGACATCCTGCTGGTAGGACAGCGTGGCGTTCTGGTCGCGACCGCCATCCCGAGCGGTTCTCGTGCCCAGGCTTACCCCCACGCGACGCCCCGGCCCGCCAAGGCTCATGCTGAGGCTCAGGTTCACGCCACGGTTGCGCTGCTCACCGGTACTGACCGAGCCCGGGCGATCGAACACCGAGAAGCGCCAGTTGGCGTCCGAGCCCAGCAGCTTGCCGTAGTAGGCCCAACCCAGGTCGACGCCGCTGCCACTGTCGGAGCCGGTGCTGTGGGCCACCCGCACCGTCGCCGTGCTGCGCGGGCTGATGCGGTGGTTGTAGGAAAGGGACGTTTGCCGAACATCCGCCTGATCACGCAGCGCCTGGCGCACCGACGCCGATGTATCGACGCGGCTGCGACTGTGGCTGAGCACCAACGAGCCAAGGTCATGGCGAAGCACGGCCTGCAGGTCGTAACCGTCGCCTCGGCCCTGGCTCCGATAGAAATTGCCGTACAGCTTGAAACGGTCCAGCGCATCCCAATCCACGGAGGTACCGAATTGCATCGCCTCCTCCACCCTCTGCGCGGACACCCCCAGCACCGCACGGGGGTGCAGCAGGTAGTTGGCCATCACCCCTGCGGCCAGGCTCGGCTCACGACCGTCATCCCAATTGCTCAGCAGTGTCTGCTGCCGGCCCAGGTAGGCGTTGTAGCGCCAGCGGTTGTCGGTGTTGCCCCAGTTGCTCGGCTTGTACACGAAGGCTTCGCTGCGCGAGCTCTCCTGGCCATCCTCGAGCAGGCGTATCTCGACCTCGTAGATGCCCCCGGGCAAGACCCGCGTGTCGAGGGCCTGGAGTCCGGGTTGAACGGGTTGGCTGTTGATCAGCACACCATTGCGATAGATCTCGGCCACGCCCGGACGATTGGGCGTGACATAGATCGGGATGCTGCTGGGCTGGCCGTTCTCGATCAACAGGCTGTCGCTACTGCCCAGCATCAGACCCAAGGTAGTGTCGGGGGTGCTGCCGTACAGCCTTGGCTGTCGGCTCAGCCCTTGGGCGCTCGGGGTGAAATAGCCCAGGCGATAGAAGTGTTCTTCAACTACACGCTCACCGTACAACTGGTCCAGCCGATGCCGGGTATCCTGGCGCTCATCGCTGCCACGGTCGGCCTGGGCGTCGGCCAGCACCGTCCAGTTGCCCACGCTACCCTGACCTTGCAGGGCATAGCGCCCCGTGGTGTCCGCCCCACTGCCCAGCAGGTTGAGCTGATTGCGCAGCAACAGCCCATAGCTGCCATGCTCCGGCTCCCGGTGGTACCTGGCCTGTCCGCTGGCTTGTTCGACGTCCTGGGTCAACAGTGACAACTGCGAGTTGACCAGGCTGTAGTGAATGGCCCGTAAACCTTCGACACAGTCACGGACACATTCGCCCAGCGGTCGCCCGACCGACAGCCGCTCCCGCCAGCGACGTCGCACGACGGCGGGCTCCTGACTGTCCTGGATATCGGTGAACTCGAGGAGTTGGACCTGCATGCCACGCGACAGCACCACCATCGCATCGCCCAGGTAACGACCATCCACATCGATCCGGACCGCCAGAGGTACATCGAAGAAGTGCTCCTCGAACTCCCTTGGCAACCCCTGGGTCGGCATCATCGCCACGAGTGAATCCGTGGAGGGCTCGGCAGTGGCCGGGCGCGCCACACAAGCAAGAAAAGCCAGCCCGCCATACAGGCAGGCCTGAGAGAAAGGAAAGTTTGCCATGACAGTCTGCATTCAGCCCCGGCTCGCCCTTGGGCTCGAATTGCCAAGGACGAGGGGCAAGGACGAAAGAAGAAGTGATTCAACCCAATGTCAGGGTCAAGGTGCGGCGGTCTCGAACACCATGCTGACCAGGCCCTGATAGCTGCCCGGCACATAGCTGCCGCTGCTCGGGGGCAGCGCGGCGATCTGGAAGCCAACCACCGCCCCCGCATTGGCCTGGGCTTCGCTGATCACCTCGGAGGACGTGGTCGTCAAGGAAGTGCCGGCCACCTTGACATCCAGGTCGATCCCCTCGGCACCGCTGGAAATCACGGCCGGCGAAAGCAGGTACGCAGCGATCGGGCCGATGGTGCTCTTGACCTGCAGTTGCTTGTCGATGACACCGAAGGTCTGTAGGTTCGAATTCCATTGCAGTTCCTGTGGATCGTTTATCCAGTTGCCACCGACCGGCTCGACGAAGAAGGCGGCGGTGGGAACGGTGGCGATCACCTGGACCTGTTTCTCGATGGGGTCGGCGGCCATGGTGGAACCGGCAGCCAGAAGGGCGAGAGGAAGGGCAAGAAACAAAGCTTTCAAGAGTGGATCTCCTATCAGTCCGCTGAACGACATCAGCAAGAAATGCCAAGACGGCGATGCGCCGCTGGTGATAGGGATTATTCGTATTGGCCCGAGGCAAGCCGTTAGGACCGCTCCGAGCCAGACAGGGAAATTTCCCAGGGAAATACAACTTGTTCAAAAAAGATAACGCCCCGGCAAGCCGGGGCGTCGTTCAGACAGCAACCTGGATCAGTGGGAAACCGCTCCGCTGGCCCCAAGACCGGTCTGCGACCGGACGAACTGCGGGAAGAACAGCGCGCGCTCGTCTTCGGCGGCCTTGGACTTGTCGGTGACCGAGAAGAACCAGATGCCGGCGAAGGCGATGATCATCGAGAACAGCGCCGGGTACTCGTACGGGTAGATCGCTTTCTCGTGACCAAGGATCTGCACCCAGATGGTCGGGCCGAGGATCATCAGGCCCACCGCGCTGACCAGGCCCATCCAGCCGCCGATCATGGCGCCGCGGGTGGTCAGTTTCTTCCAGTACATCGAGAGCAGCAGCACCGGGAAGTTGCAGCTGGCGGCGATGGAGAAGGCCAGGCCGACCATGAAGGCGATGTTCTGCTTCTCGAACAGGATGCCCAGGCCGATCGCCAGCACGCCCAGGGCGATGGTGGTGATCTTCGACACGCGGATCTCGTCCTTGTCGTTGGCCTTGCCCTTGCGCCAGACGCTGGCATACAGGTCATGGGACACCGCCGAGGCACCGGCCAGGGTCAGGCCGGCGACCACCGCCAGAATGGTGGCGAAGGCCACTGCCGAGATGAAGCCGAGGAACACGCTGCCACCCACGGCATCGGCCAGGTGCACCGCCGCCATGTTGTTGCCGCCGATCAGGGCGCCGGCGGCGTCCTTGAAGTCGGGATTGGTGCTGACCAGCAGGATCGCGCCAAAGCCGATGATGAAGGTCAGGATGTAGAAGTAGCCGATGAAACCGGTGGCGTACAGCACGCTCTTGCGCGCTTCCTTGGCATCACTGACGGTGAAGAAGCGCATCAGGATGTGCGGCAGGCCCGCGGTACCGAACATCAGCGCCAGGCCCAGCGAGAACGCCGAGATCGGGTCCTTGACCAGGCCGCCCGGGCTCATGATCGCCTCGCCCTTGGCGTGCACCTTGATCGCTTCGGAGAACAGGGTGTTGAAGTCGAAGCCCACGTGCTTCATCACCATCAGCGCCATGAAGCTGGCACCGGACAGCAGCAGCACTGCCTTGATGATCTGCACCCAGGTGGTGGCCAGCATGCCGCCGAATAGCACGTACAGGCACATCAGGATGCCCACCAGGATCACCGCCACATGGTAGTCCAGGCCGAACAGCAGCTCGATGAGCTTGCCGGCGCCGACCATCTGAGCGATCAGGTAGAACGCCACCACCACCAGCGAGCCCGAGGCCGACAGGGTGCGGATTTCCTTCTGCCCGAGGCGATACGAGGCCACGTCGGCGAAGGTGTACTTGCCCAGGTTGCGCAGACGTTCGGCGATCAGGAACAGGATGATCGGCCAGCCGACCAGGAAGCCGATGGAGTAGATCAGGCCGTCGTAGCCGGAGGTGAACACCAGCGCGGAAATGCCCAGGAACGAGGCCGCCGACATGTAGTCGCCGGCGATCGCCAGGCCGTTCTGGAAGCCGGTGATCTTGCCACCGGCAGCGTAGTAGTCGGCCGCCGACTTGTTGCGCTTGGAGGCCCAGTAGGTAATGCCCAGGGTGAAGGCGACGAAGGCCACGAACATGGCGATCGCCGAGACGTTCAGCGGCTGTTTCTGCACCTCGCCGGTCAGGGCATCGGCGGCCCACACGGCGGGTGCAAAGGCACCGCAGGCCAGGACGGCCAGGGCTTTGGCGTGACGGATCATTGCTTGGCCTCCTCGAGAATGGCCTTGTTCAGTTCATCGAACTCGCCGTTGGCGCGACGCACGTAGAGCGCGGTGAGCACGAAGGCCGAGACGATCAGGCCGACGCCCAGGGGAATGCCCCAGGTGATCGACGAATCGGGGCTGAGCTTGGCGCCCAGCACGTGCGGGCCATAGGCGATGAGGAGGATGAAGGCGCAGTACAGGCCGAGCATGATCGCCGAGAGAATCCAGGCGAAGCGCTCACGCTTGGTGACCAGTTCCTTGAAGCGCGGACTGTTCTGTATCGATTGGTAAATGCTGTCGTTCATTGTTTTTGTCCTAGCAGCACAGAGTAGGGAGAACCCGACTCCAACTTTATGCTGCCGCTGGACGCCAACCAGACGACCTTAGTCTTAGATGCAACGGTGTTTTGCAAGATCGGTAACAAATCCTGGGGACGCTGCGCACCCTTTTCGCCGACAAGCCGGCTCCGACAGGGGATCTGCGCCGACACTGCGGGAGCCGGCTTGCCGGCGAAAGGGCTGCACAGCAGCCCCATCTCAAGCCATCACTTGCCGGTCCACTCCTTGACCCGCTCCGGATGCTTGGCCAGCCAGTCCTTGGCCGCGGCCTCCGGCTTGGCGCCTTCCTGGATCGCCAGCATCACTTCGCCGATCTCGTCCTTGGACTGCCACTGGAACTTCTTCAGGAACTCGGCCACTTCCGGCGCCTTGCTCGCCAGTTCCTTGCTGCCGATGCTGTTGACCGTCTCGGCGGCGCCGTACACGCCCTTGGGATCCTCGAGGAACTTAAGCTTCCACTTGGCGAACATCCAGTGCGGCACCCAGCCGGTCACGGCGATGGACTGCTGCTTGGCGTAGGAGCGGCCCAGCTCGGCGGTCATCGCCGCGCCGGAACTGGCCGTCAGTTTGTAGCCGGTCAGGTCGTAGTCCTTGATGGCCTGCTCGGTCTTGAGCATGACCCCGGAGCCGGCATCGATGCCGACGATCTTGTTCTTGAAGCTGGCATCGGTCTTGAGGTCGGCGATGCTGTTGGCCTTGACGTACTCGGGGACGATCAGGCCGATCTTGGCATCCTTGAAGTTCGGCCCGTAGTCGACGACGTTGTCCTTGTTCTTGGCCCAGTACTCGCCATGGGTCACCGGCAGCCAGGCCGAAAGCATGGCATCGAGCTTGCCGGTGGCCACGCCCTGCCACATGATCCCGGTGGCCACGGCCTGCAGCTTCACGTCATAGCCAAGTTTCTGCCTGATCACTTCGGCGGCCACGTTGGTGGTGGCCACGCTGTCCGACCAGCCATCCACGTAACCGATGCTCACTTCCTTGGCCATGGCCTGCGCAGTGCTCATGGTCAATACCAGGGCGGCGCCCACACTCAGGAAACGTCGTACTCTTGTAAAAGTCGCCATCAAAGCATCCCTCGTCAGGTCTTGGAGAGAGCATCATCGACCTGCCCCCGCGCACGACCTGCTCTGTCAGCGACCTCCAGCGAACGATCAGCGACAGCACTGTGCCATTAACGCCATGGCACTCGATCGACCTGCGCGATCCTTGCATGCCAAAGGCTTGGCGCCGGTCATTTGCGGCTATCATCTAGCCCTTTGTGCTTGACGACGGACTGCCCGATGCCCAGTAACACCCGACTGCTCCTGCCTGCGTACCTGCTCGCCTGCCTGCTCGCCCTTGGCGGGCTGTGGGCGCTCTGGTACGGCCTCGGCAAGCCGGTGCACCTGCCTGATGCGGCGAGCCCGACGCACAAGCTGCAGTGCGCGTCCTACACCCCCTTCGACAAGGACCAGTCGCCGTTCGACCAGCCGTTTCGCCTGCGCCCGGCGCGCATGGACGCCGACCTGGCGTTGCTGAGCGAGCGATTCCAGTGCATCCGCACCTACTCGATGACCGGCCTTGAGGCAATCCCGGCGCTGGCCCGCAAGCATGGCCTGAAGGTGATGCTCGGCGCCTGGGTCAACGCCAACCCGGTGGACACCGACAAGGAAGTCGAACTGCTTATCGCCGCGGCCAATGCCAACCCCGACGTGGTCAGCGCGGTGATCGTCGGCAACGAGGCGCTGCTGCGCAAGGAAGTCACCGGCGAGCGCCTGGCCGGGCTGATCGAGAAAGTGAAAAGCCAGGTCAAGGTGCCGGTGACCTACGCCGACGTCTGGGAATTCTGGCTGCAACACCCGCAGATCGCACCGGCGGTGGACTTCCTCACCATCCACCTGTTGCCGTACTGGGAAGACGACCCGCGTGGCATCGATGCGGCGCTGGCCCATGTGGCCGAGGTGCGCCAGGTGTTCGGCAACCGCTTCGCGCCCAAGGACGTCCTGATCGGCGAGACCGGCTGGCCCAGCGAAGGACGCCAGCGCGAAACCGCCGAACCGAGCCGGGTCAACGAGGCGCGTTTCATCCGCGGCTTCGTCGCCTTGGCCGAAGCCAACGGCTGGCGCTACAACCTGATCGAGGCATTCGACCAGCCCTGGAAACGTGCCAGCGAAGGCGCCGTGGGCGGCTACTGGGGGCTGTACGATGCCGACCGCCAGGACAAGGGCGTGCTCGAAGGGCCGGTGAGCGACCTGGCGTTGTGGCCGCAGTGGTTGCTGGCCAGCGTGTTGCTGATGCTGGTTACCCTGGCCCTGGCCGGGCGCCCGGCAAGCCACCGTGCCGCCCTGCTGCTGCCGTTGCTGGCGGCCCTGGGTGCCGGCAGCCTGGGGCTGTGGGGGGAACTGATGCGCACCAATGCCCGCTTTGTCGGGGAATGGCTGTGGGCGGGTGCCCTGGCCGGCTTGAACCTGTTGGTGCTGGCCCACGGCGCACTGGCCCTGGCTCGTCCAGACGGCTGGCGCCAGCGGCTGTTCACCTGGCTCGAGGCGCAGGCGGGCACCTGGTTGCTGGCGGCGGGATTCGCCGCGGCAGTGAGCATGCTGGCGATGGTGTTCGACCCGCGTTATCGCAGCTTCCCCAGCGCGGCGTTGCTGTTGCCGGCGGTGGTCTATCTGCTGCGGCCGGTGCCGGCGCGGCGGGCGGAGGTGGCGTTGCTGGCCTTTATCGTGGGCGCTGGAGTGGCACCGCAGTTGTTCCAGGAAGGGTTGGCGAATCGACAGGCATGGGGCTGGGCGGTGGTCAGCGTGTTGATGGTTGGCGCGTTGTGGCGCAGCTTGCGCAAAGCCTGATGGCCCATCGCGGGGCAAGCCCGCTCCCACGCTCACACAAGGCGTTGGCCTCGACGTGGGAGCGGGCTTGCCCCGCGATAGGGCCCTGTCAGGCAACGGATGATCGTCGCACCAGCCGCAATCCCGCCAGTACCACGGCAAACACCGCGATGCTCGCGGTATAGAGCACCAGTGCCGGAATCCCGAACAGCAGCGCCAGCGCCGCCAGCCACCACCCGCCTCGGCCAGGCGTCAGTTGGCTGAGCAACGCCAACCCCAATGCCCCCCAGGCAATGACCTGGAAATGTATCCCCAAGCCCAGCAGCGAACGCGCCTGGCATTGCCATACCTCTCCCGGCACGCTGCACAGCCCGACCCACCGGGCGTCCTCCATCAACCCATAACGCACGCCATAGCTGGCCGCAAGCCACAGGCCCAGGCACGCCAGCAGTACAAGAAGAGGCCACGTACGAGACATCCGATTCTCCAACAGCGGTAATGGAAACGCTGCATGATCCCTCAGTGGGGAGATGAAAGGCAAAATCATGGCCCTGCAGCTATGTTGCACAAGACAAACGTTGTCCGGCGCGGCAACATCTTGTGCGACGAACGACACGACGACGGGCAACTTTGTCCGACTTGCCGTGGTCCTAGCCTGCGTATTGCACGACCTTGCGTTTTCCCTGGGGGACATAAATGCTTCGATCTTTGCGCCTCGCCGCCCTGCTCGGCGGCCTGCTCATGGCTGCGGCCGCATCGGCGCGGGATATCGACGCGGCGAGCTACGGCTATCCGTTGACCAACCCGTTCGAGGCGACCATCGCCACCACGCCGCCTGAACAGCGCCCGACGCTGCCCAGTGACGACGATATCGACCAGGCCGACTACAGCCTTACCCTGCGCCCGGAGCGCGAGTTCACCCTGCCCGACAACTTCTGGTCGGTGAAGAAACTGCGCTACCGCCTGGCCAGGCAGGACCACAAGGCGCCGTTGATCTTCCTGATCGCCGGTACCGGCGCGCCCTACTCCAGCAGCATCAACGAGTACCTGAAGAAACTGTTCTACCAGGCCGGCTACCACGTGGTGCAGCTGTCATCGCCGACCAGCTGGGACTTCATGAGCGCCGCTTCGCGCTTCGCCACCCCCGGGGTGACCAGCGAGGACGCCAAGGACCTGTACCGGGTCATGCAGGCGGTGCGCGCCCAGCAGGCACACCTGCCGGTCAGCGAGTACTACCTCACCGGCTACAGCCTCGGGGCGCTGGACGCGGCGTTCGTCAGCAAGCTCGACGAAACCCGCCAGAGCTTCAACTTCAAGCGCGTGCTGCTGCTCAACCCGCCGGTCAACCTGTACACCTCGATCACCAACCTGGACAAGCTGGTGCAGACCCGGGTCAAGGGCATCGACCGCAGCACCACCTTCTATGAGTTGATGCTGGAGAAACTCACCCGTTATTTCCAGGACAAGGGCTACATCGACCTCAACGAAGCGCTGCTGTATGACTTCCAGAAATCGCGGGAGCACCTGTCCAACGAACAGATGGCCATGCTCATCGGCACTTCGTTCCGCTTCTCGGCCGCCGACATTGCCTTCACCTCCGACCTGATCAATCGCCGCGGCCTGATCATTCCGCCTAAGTTCCCGATTACCGAGGGCAGCAGCCTGGAGCCCTTCTTCAAACGGGCGCTGCAATGCGACTTCGACTGCTACCTGACCGAGCAGGTGATTCCCATGTGGCGAGCGCGCACCGATGGCAACAGCCTGCTGCAACTGGTCGACCAGGTGAGCCTGTACGCGCTGGAGGACTACCTGCGCGCCAGCCCCAAGATCGCCGTGATGCACAACGCCGACGACGTGATCCTCGGCCCCGGCGACATCGGTTTCCTGCGCCGGGTGTTCGGCGAACGGCTGACGCTCTACCCCCATGGCGGCCATTGCGGCAACCTCAACTACCGCGTCAACAGCGACGCCATGCTGGAGTTCTTCCGTGGTTAACAGACTGCTGCTCGTCACCGCCCTGCTCGCCAGCGGCTGCGCCCTGGCCGAGGAAGTCGCGCCGCGTGCCAGCGTGGTCGAGGCCGACAAGACCGAAACCCTGACCGTGGAGGCCGACGGCTTCGTCGATCCGCTGCGCGAACTCAAGTTCAACCCCGGCCTGGACCAGCGCGAGTTCGAACGCTCGACCCTGGCCGCGCTGAACATCTACGATCCGCTGGAGTCGCTGAACCGGCGCATCTACCACTTCAACTACCGCTTCGACCAGTGGGTATTCCTGCCAGTGGTCGACGGCTACCGCTATGTCACGCCCGGTTTCGTGCGCACCGGGGTGAGCAATTTCTTCAACAACCTGGGTGATGTGCCCAACCTGTTCAACAGCGTGCTGCAGCTCAAGCCCAAGCGTTCAGCGGAAATCACCGCGCGGCTGATGTTCAACACCATCATCGGTGTCGGCGGCCTGTGGGACCCGGCGACCAAGATGGGGCTGCCCCGCCAGAGCGAGGACTTCGGCCAGACCCTGGGCTTCTACGGGGTACCGGACGGGCCATACCTGATGCTGCCGATCCTCGGGCCATCGAACCTGCGCGATACCACCGGACTGGTGGTCGACTACGTGGGGGAGAAGGAGATCAACTACCTGAACGTGCCCGACACCGCCAGCGACCACCCGGAGCTCACCGTGCTGCGGGCGGTGGACAAGCGCTACACCACCAACTTCCGCTACGGGCAGACCAACTCGCCGTTCGAATACGAGAAGCTACGGTACGTGTATACCCAGGCGCGCAAGTTGCAGATCGCCGAATAAGCGCTGTGGGAGCGGCCTTGCCGAGGCGTCGGACCGGTCGGAAAGGGCCGCAAGCGGGCCCGGCAATCTTGAGCCGGGCACACATCCTGGGGCTGCTTCGCAGCCCTATCGCGACGCAAGGCCGCTCCCACAGGAGTGTTCAGCCAGGCAGTCCGAGGAACTGACACAGCTCCCGCTTCTTGGCCAACGCATCCTTGCGCCCCAGCTCGATCAGCTCGCTGCAATAGCTCGCCTCGAACAGCAGGTAGCTCAGCACCCCCGCCCCGCTGGTCTTGGTAGCGCCAGGCCCACGCAGGAAAAGCCTCAGCGCCGCTGGCAGCTCGCGCCGATGACGGGCGGCGATCTCGTCCAGCGGCTGGCTGGGCGCCACCACCAGCACCTCGATCGGCGCCAGCCCCAGGCGCCGGGCGTCCAGGTGCGCCGGCATCAGGTGGCTGAGATGGTTGAGCCGCTGCAGCAACTCGATATCGTCCTCGAGACTGTCGATGAACGTGCTGTTGAGCATATGCCCGCCGATCTGCGCCAGGCTCGGCTGCTGGCCGCTGAACACGCGCTGGGTGGGCAAGGGCGGCGCCGGGCGCTGGGGGTTGCCACTGACGCCGACCACCAGCACGCGGCTGGCGCCCAGGTGCAGCGCCGGGCTGATCGGCGCCGACTGGCGCACCGCGCCATCTCCGAAGAACTCATCGCCCAGGCGCACCGGCGCGAACAACAGCGGGATCGCCGAGCTGGCCAGCAGGTGGTCGATGGTCAACGGCGTGGGCATGCCGATGCGCCGGTGGCGCAGCCAGGGCTCGATGGTGTCGCGGCCCTGGTAGAAGGTCACCGCCTGGCCGGACTCGTAGCCAAAGGCGGTCACGGCAATGGCGCGCAACTGATTGGCCGCCAGGGAGTGGGCGATGCCGTCCAGGTCCAGGTGCTCATGCAGCAGGCGGCGCAGCGGGCGACTGTCGAGCAGCGCCACCGGCACCTGGCCGCCGAGCCCCAGCAGGCTGTGGCCGACGAAGCGGCTGGCCTGGCGGATCACCCCGGGCCAGTCGCTGCGCAGCACCAGGTGGCTGCGAAAGTTCTGCCAGAAGGCGGTCAGGTGCTGCACCGATTCGGCGAAGCGGGTAGCCCCGCTGGCCAGCTTGACGGCATTGATCGCGCCAGCGGAGGTGCCGACGATCACCGGGAAGGGATTGGCCGCCCCAGGGGGCAGCAGCTCGGCGATACCGGCCAGCACGCCGACCTGGTAGGCCGCGCGGGCACCGCCGCCGGAGAGGATCAGGCCGGTGGTTGAGGTCATTGCTCCTCCCTGGAATCAGTGCTTGCCAGTGACCGTCCTATCGCGGGGCCAGCCCGCTACCACGCGGCCCCAGTGTCATTTTTTCTTCTTGTCGTACAGCCGTGGCTCGCCCTCGGGCCGCGACTTGAAGCGCCGGTGCGCCCACAGGTACTGCTCCGGGCACTCGCGCAGCACGCCCTCTACCCACTGGTTGATGCGCAGGCAGTCGGCCTCCTCGGTTTCGCCGGGAAAGTCAGCGAGCGGCGGATGCACCACCAGACGATAGCCGCTGCCGTCCTCCAGGCGCCGCTGGGTGAACGGAATCACCCGGGCCTTGCCCAGCCGGGCGAACTTGGTGGTGGCGGTGACGGTGGCCGCGGGAATGCCGAACAGCGGCACGAAGATACTCTGCTTGATGCCATAGTCCTGGTCCGGCGCGTACCAGATCGCCCGGCCCTTGCGCAGCAGCTTGAGCATCCCGCGCACGTCGTCGCGCTCCACGGCCAGTGAATCGAGGTTGTGGCGCTCGCGACCGCGGCGCTGGACGAAGTCGAACACCGGGTTGCCGTGCTCGCGGTACATGCCGTCGATGGTGTGGGCCTGCCCCAGCAGCGCGGCGCCGATCTCCAGGGTGGTAAAGTGCACGGCCATGAGGATGGCGCCCTCGCCTTCGCGCTGGGCGGCCTGCAGGTGCTCGATGCCCTCGATGTGGGCCAGGCGCGCCAGCCGGGCCTTTGGCCACCACCAGCTCATGGCCATCTCGAAGAAGGCGATGCCGGTGGAGGCGAAGTTTTCCTTGAGCAGATATTGCCGTTCGTCGCCGGACAGTTCGGGGAAACACAGCTCGAGGTTGCGCGCGGCAATGCGCCGGCGCTCGCCGGCTACCCGGTACATCACCGCGCCCAGGGCGCGGCCCAGGCCCAGCAGGGCACGGTACGGCAGTTGGGCGACCAGCCACAGCAGGCCCAGGCCAAGCCACAGCCCCCAGAATCGCGGGTGGAGGAAAGAGGATCGAAAACGCGGGCGTTCCATTGAAGCTTCCGGCAAGACATGAGCCCGGCATTCTACATCGGTTGCGGGCAATCGGTCTTATCGCTATAAGTCAGGGCACTTTTTTCGCAACAAGCCGTCTATGCAGACCATGAGCCCCAACCAGACACCCGACAACGCCCCCGTGTTCCAGCTCAAGGGCAGCATGCTTGCCATCACCGTGCTGGAACTGGCGCGCAACGACCTCGAATCCCTCGACCGCCAGCTGGCGGCGAAGGTGGCGCAGGCGCCGAATTTCTTCAGCAACACCCCGCTGGTGCTGGCCCTGGACAAGCTGCCCCATGACTCGGGCGCCATCGACCTGCCCGGGCTGATGCGCGTGTGCCGTCACCATGGCCTGCGCACCCTGGCGATCCGCGCCAGCCGCATCGAGGACATCGCCGCGGCGATCGCCATCGACCTGCCGGTGCTGCCGCCGTCGGGTGCCCGTGAACGCCCGCTCGAGCCCGAACCGGAAGCGAAGAAGCCCGAACCCGCGCCAGCTCCGCCACCGGCGCCGGCCGAACCCGAGGTGCGCCCGACCCGCATCATCACCTCGCCGGTGCGCGGCGGCCAGCAGATCTACGCCCAGGGCGGCGACCTGGTGGTGACAGGCTCGGTCAGCCCCGGCGCGGAACTTCTCGCCGATGGCAACATCCATGTGTACGGCGCCATGCGCGGCCGCGCCCTGGCCGGTATCAAGGGCAACACCAAGGCGCGCATCTTCTGCCAGCAGATGACCGCGGAAATGGTCTCCATCGCCGGCCAGTACAAAGTGTGCGAAGACCTGCGCCGCGACCCGCTGTGGGGCTCGGGCGTGCAGGTCAGCCTGTCCGGCGACGTGTTGAACATCACCCGTCTTTAACGGATACTTGCCGGCATTTTTAGCGCAACTTTTTTCCCGTTGCCGTTTTTTGTATTTGCAGGGACACGCGTCCCGTTTATTTAGGGGTGAAACACCTTGGCCAAGATTCTCGTCGTCACTTCCGGCAAGGGGGGTGTGGGCAAGACCACCACCAGCGCCGCCATCGGTACCGGCCTCGCACTGCGCGGCTACAAGACTGTCATCGTCGACTTCGACGTCGGCCTGCGTAACCTCGACCTGATCATGGGCTGCGAGCGCCGCGTGGTGTACGACTTCGTCAACGTGGTCAACGGCGAGGCCAACCTGCAGCAGGCCCTGATCAAGGACAAGCGCCTGGAGAACCTGTTCGTGCTGGCCGCCAGCCAGACCCGCGACAAGGACGCCCTGACCCAGGAAGGCGTGGAAAAGGTCCTGATGGAGCTGAAGGAAACCTTCGACTACGTCATCTGCGACTCGCCGGCCGGTATCGAGAAAGGCGCGCACCTGGCGATGTACTTCGCCGACGAAGCCATCGTCGTGACCAACCCCGAGGTGTCCTCGGTACGCGACTCCGACCGCATGCTGGGCATCCTGTCGAGCAAGTCGCGCCGCTCCGAGAACGGCGAGGAGCCGATCAAGGAACACCTGCTGATCACCCGTTACCACCCCGAGCGCGTCGAGAAGGGCGAAATGCTCAGCATCGCCGACGTCGAAGAGATCCTGGCGATCAAGCTCAAGGGTGTGATTCCCGAGTCGCAAGCCGTTCTCAAGGCCTCCAACCAGGGCATCCCGGTCATCCTTGACGACCAGAGCGATGCCGGCCAGGCGTACAGTGACACCGTCGACCGTCTGCTGGGCAAAGAGAAGCCCCTGCGGTTCATCGACGTGCAGAAGCAAGGATTCTTCGCGCGTCTGTTTGGAGGCAAGTAAACCATGAACCTTTTTGACTTCTTTCGTGGCAGACAGAAACAGACCAGCGCGTCGGTAGCGAAAGAGCGTCTACAGATCATCGTGGCGCACGAGCGCGGCCAGCGCAGCACCCCGGACTACCTGCCCGCCCTGCAGAAAGAGCTGGTCGAGGTGATCCGCAAGTACGTCAACATCGGCAACGACGATGTGCAGGTGGCGCTGGAGAACCAGGGCAGCTGCTCGATCCTGGAGCTGAACATCACCCTGCCCGAGCGCTGATCTTTCAGTAGCTCAGGGTTACCTTGTGGGAGCGGGCTTGCCCCGCGATTGCCTCCAATGGCCATCGCGGTGCAAGCCCGCTCCCACAATGCTTTGCAGAGAACACCTGAACATGCCGCTGTCGAACATCCAGATCCTTCACGAAGACGCCGCCATCCTGGTGATCAACAAGCCGACCCTGCTGTTGTCGGTGCCGGGCCGCGCCGAGGACAACAAGGACTGCCTGATCACCCGCCTGCAGGAAAACGGCTACCCGGATGCCCTGATCGTCCACCGCCTGGACTGGGAAACCTCGGGGATCATCCTGCTCGCCCGCGACGCCGACAGCCACCGCGAGCTGTCGCGCCAGTTCCACGACCGCGAGACCGAAAAGGCCTATACCGCGCTGTGCTGGGGCCAACCGACCCTGGACAGCGGCAGCATCGACCTGCCGCTGCGCTACGACCCGCCGACCAAACCGCGCCATGTGGTCGACCACGAACAGGGCAAGCACGCCCTGACCTTCTGGCGCATCGTCGAACGCTGCGGCGATCATTGCCGGGTCGAGCTGACGCCGATCACCGGGCGCTCGCACCAGTTGCGCGTGCACATGCTGTCGATCGGCCACCCGCTGCTGGGCGACCGGTTGTACGCCAACCCCGAGGCGCTGGCGGCCCATGAGCGGCTGTGCCTGCATGCGTCGATGCTGAGCTTCACCCACCCGGTATCTGGCGAACGCCTGAAGTTCGAGTGTCCGGCGCCGTTCTGATTACTCAAGCCGTATAGTGCCAGCAACAGGGCCGGCACAAATTTTCGAGCAATTACGCTAAACTCGCGCCACTGCTGTCTGGAGTGACTTATGCGCGATGCCCTGAATGCCGGCCTGATCGAATTCCTCAAGGCCTCCCCGACGCCGTTCCATGCCACCGCCAGCCTCGCGCAGCGCCTCGAGGCCGCCGGCTACCAGCGTCTGGACGAACGCGACAGCTGGGCCACCGTGCCCGGTGGTCGCTACTACGTGACCCGCAACGATTCCTCGATCATCGCCATCAAGCTCGGCAAGCTCTCGCCGCTGTTGGGCGGCATCCGCATGGTCGGCGCCCACACCGACAGCCCATGCCTGCGGGTCAAGCCGCAGCCCGAGCTGCAACGCCAGGGCTTCCTGCAACTGGGCGTGGAAGTGTACGGCGGCGCCCTGCTTGCCCCTTGGTTCGACCGCGACCTGTCGCTGGCCGGCCGGGTCACCTTCCGCCGTGATGGCAAGGTGGAAAGCCAGCTGATCGACTTCAAGCTGCCGATCGCCGTAATCCCCAACCTGGCGATCCACCTCAATCGCACCGCCAACGAAGGCTGGCAGATCAACCCGCAGACCGAGCTGCCACCGATCCTGGCCCAGGTGGCCGGCGACGAGCGCGTCGACTTCCGCGCCCTGCTCACCGAGCAACTGGCCCGCGAGCACGACCTCAACGCCGACGTGGTGCTCGACTACGAGCTGAGCTTCTACGACACCCAGGACGCCGCGTTGATTGGCCTGAACGGCGACTTCATCGCCGCCGCCCGCCTGGACAACCTGCTGTCATGCTATGCCGGCCTGCAGGCCTTGCTGGGTGCCGACAGCGACGAGACCTGCGTGCTGGTGTGCAACGACCACGAGGAAGTCGGCTCCTGCTCGGCCTGCGGCGCCGACGGCCCCATGCTCGAGCAGACCCTGCAACGCCTGCTGCCCGAAGGCGACGACTACGTGCGCACCATCCAGCGCTCGCTGATGGTCTCGGCCGACAACGCCCACGGCGTGCACCCCAACTACGCCGACAAGCACGACGGCAACCACGGGCCCAAGCTCAACGCCGGCCCGGTGATCAAGGTCAACAACAACCAGCGCTACGCCACCAACAGCGAAACCGCCGGGTTCTTCCGCCACCTGTGCATGGCCGAGGAAGTGCCGGTGCAGAGCTTCGTGGTGCGCAGTGACATGGGCTGCGGCTCGACCATCGGCCCGATCACCGCCAGCCACCTGGGCGTGCGCACGGTCGACATCGGCCTGCCGACCTTCGCCATGCACTCGATTCGCGAACTGTGCGGCAGCCATGACCTGGCGCACCTGGTGAAGGTGCTCAGCGCCTTCTACCGCAGCCGCGAACTGCCCTGACGGCCAACCCGCTCCCACGCGGACCCGTGGGAGCGGCGGTGTGCCGATGCGCCTTGCCCACCGCCTGCCCCCGGTCAATCCGCCTCGCTTGCAAAGCGCTATGCTTGATACATGGCCCCCAAAACAGAAGGATGCTGTTCATGTCATCGCCGTTCCTGTCCCTGTTCGTGCCGGTGTTCCTGTTCCTGATGCTGCTGACCATCGGCTTCAGCCTGCGCGAGCGCAATGTCGGCGTGTTGATGATGTGGATCGGCACCCTCGGCATTTTCGGCCTTACCTGCTGGAAGATCCTCGAGAAACTGCCGTCGTAAACCACTACACTCGGGCAAACGTTTGACCTGAGGTAGAGTTTCCGGTGCCAGCCCTCCTGCGTTGCATCACGCTGCTGTTCCTGCTGTTCATCACCCCGGTGCACGCCGCCGGCCTGCCGGGCCTGCTCGGTTCCAGCACACCCGCCCAGCCCGAAGCCAGCGAACCGCTGGGCAAGTCGCTGGACGAGGTGATCAAGAGCCTGGAGAACGACCAGCAACGGGCCAAGCTGCTGGCCGACCTGAAGAAGCTGCGCGACGCCAGCAAACAATCGCAACCCACGGTCGAACAGGGCGTGCTCGGCCTGATCGGTGGCGCCCTGCACGATTTCGAGCAGCAGTTCAGCGGCGATGCCAGTCCGTTCAAGCGCTGGTCGCTGGAAATCGACCAGGCGCAGGATGAGTTGGCCGCGCTGGTGGTGCCGGTGCACCAGTGGCCGGCGATCCTGTTCGGCTTTGCCGGGGTGATCCTGGTCTGGAGCCTGCTGGCCTACACCTTCAACTGGATCGGCCACCGCGTGCGCCTGCGCTTCGGCCTGACCGAGGAACTGCCCCAGCACCCGCGTACCTGGGACCTGGTGCGCTTCGCCCTGCGCAAGCTGGGACCGTGGCTGGTGGCGCTGGTGTTCACCGTGTACCTGAGCTTCGCCCTGCCCTCCTCGCTGGGCAAGTCGATGGCCATGGTGCTGGCCTACGCACTGGTGGTCGGCACACTGTTCTCGGCGATCTGCGTGATCGCTTTCTCGCTGCTCGACGGCCCGCATCGCCACCGCGCCCTGCATATCCTGCGGCACCAGGCGTTCCGCCCGCTGTGGCTGATCGGCAGCTTCGCCGCGTTCGGCGAGGCGATGAGCGACCCACGCCTGACCACTGCCCTGGGCAGCCACCTGGCCCACGCCCTGGCCACCCTGGCCAATGTCGTCGCGGCGCTGTGCACCGGGCTGTTCATCCTGCGCTTTCGCCGCCCGATCGCCCACCTGATCCGCAACCAGCCCCTGTCCCGACGCCTGACCCGGCGCACCCTGAGCGACACCATCGAGCTGCTCGGCAGTTTCTGGTACCTCCCGGCGCTGATCCTGGTGGCGATCTCGCTGTTCGCCACCTTCGTTTCTGCCGGCGACACCAGCACTGCCCTGCGCCAGTCGCTGATGTGCACGGTGCTGGTAGTGGTGTGCATGGTGCTCAACGGTCTGGTGCGGCGCCACGCCGCCAAACCCCGGCGCGCCAACATGCGCCAGGCGGTCTACACCGAACGCCTGCGCAACTTCGGCTACGTGCTGGTGCACCTGTTCATCTGGCTGGTGTTCATCGAGCTGGGCCTGCGCGTCTGGGGCCGCTCGATGATCAGCTTCGCCGAGGGCGACGGCCATGAAGTGAGCCTGCGCCTGCTGGGCCTGGCCGGCACGCTGATCGTCGCCTGGCTGGTGTGGATCCTCGCCGACACCGCCGTGCACCATGCCCTGGTGCGCTCGCGCCGCGGACTGGCCAACGCCCGGGCACAGACCATGATGCCCTTGATCCGCAACGTGATGTTCGTGGTGATCTTCATCATCGCGGTGATCGTCGCCCTGGCCAACATGGGCATGAACGTCACCCCGCTGCTGGCCGGTGCCGGCGTCATCGGCCTGGCCATCGGTTTCGGCGCCCAGTCTCTGGTGGCCGACCTGATCACCGGGCTGTTCATCATCATCGAGGACTCGCTGGCCATCGACGACTACGTCGACGTCGGCGGCCACCTGGGCACGGTCGAAGGCCTGACCATCCGTACCGTGCGCCTGCGGGACATCGACGGCATCGTGCACACCATCCCGTTCAGCGAGATCAAGAGCATCAAGAACTACTCGCGGGAGTTCGGCTACGCGATCTTCCGCGTGGCCATCCCGCACAGCATGAACATCGACCAGGCCATCACGCTGATCCGCGAAGTGGGCCATAAGCTGCGCAACGACCCGCTGATGCGCCGCAACATCTGGTCGCCGCTGGAGTTGCAGGGGGTGGAGAGCTTCGAGTCGGGCTCGGCGATCCTGCGGGCGCGGTTCAAGACCGCGCCGATCAAGCAGTGGGAGGTGTCGCGGGCGTTCAACCTGGCCTTGAAGCGGCAGCTCGATGAAGCCGGTCTGGACCTGGCGACGCCACGGCTGTCAGTGCAGGTGGTGACGGCTGGCGGTGGCGGCATGACTGAGACCGGAGGCGCTAGCAGTTAGGGCCGCTTCGCGCCCCTAACCCGCCTCGGCGCGGATGCGGATCGCATCGTGCCGCCAGTATTCCAGGTCACAGTCGATCAGATGCCCATGCTGGTCGCTGTTGACCCGGGTGATGTGCAAGCCCGGGCTGCCCGTCGAGACCTTCAGCGCCCCTGCCGCCGCCACTGGCAACGCGGTCGGCAGGATCTCGAAGCACACCTGCCCATAGTGAATGGCGTACTCCCGCGCATAGATCTCGGTCAGCGACCGGGCCAGGTCCAGCTCGAGGATCCCCGGGAAGTAGCACGGGTTGAGATAGTGCTCGGCGTACAGCACCGCCCGCCCATCGATACGCCGCAAACGGCAGATCCGCACCACGCTGGACAACGCCGGCAGGCGCAGGCGCGCGCAGATCGCCGCCGAGGCCGGTTGCAGGCGTGCCGACAGCAACTCGGTGCTCGGCACCCGCCCCTGGTCGCGCACCATCGCATGGAAGTGGCTGCGCTCGATCAGGTCGTAGGTCAGACGCTCGGGCGCGACGAACCAGCCACGGCGCTCCTCGCGGTAGATCAGCCCTTGGGCCTCCAGCTGCACCAGTGCCTCGCGCAGGGTGATGCGCGTGGTGTCGAACACTTCGCTGAGCCGACGCTCGGCCGGCAGCTTGCCGCCGGGGGCCAGCAGGCCGTGTTCGATCTGCTCCTGCAGGGCATGGCAGATGGCTGTTACCGCGCGCGGTGGCGTCGCTTGCATCAAAGGTTACCTATCTGGACTAGTCCAGCCCCATAAAGGGGCATGTGGCGATGGCTACAAGCCTAGGCAAGGCTGATGAACATCCTGTGACAAAGCCTCGCCCAGGGACTTGCCAGATCCGGGCCAGGCCACGCGATTCAAGGCTTTCGATGTGGTCTACGCTGTATCCCGAGAGCCATCGGCCTGCCACCCGCACCTTCTTCTTACATCAAACTGTCACGCAACAGGCCTACCTTGGCTCAAGGTTTGCTGACCTAGACCAGGGGTTCGCAAGCACCGCTTCTGTTCATAACAACGAATGCAAGGCACCCACCAAAGGAGCTTCGGATGAAAAAGTTGTTCATGGCGTCACTGCTCGGTTCGGCCATCGCTTTTTGCACCTCGGCCATGGCCCAGGACCTCAAGACCCTTGAAGACGCCGCCCGCAAGGAAGGCACCGTCAACAGCGTGGGCATGCCCGATGCCTGGGCCAACTGGAAAGGCACCTGGGACGACCTGGCGAAAAAATACGGCCTCAAGCACAGCGACACCGACATGAGCTCGGCCCAGGAGATCGCCAAGTTCGACGCCGAGAAGGACAACGCCAGCGCCGACATCGGCGACGTCGGCGCCGCCTTCGGTCCGATCGCGGTCGCCAAGGGTGTCACCCAGGCCTACAAGCCGAGCACCTGGGACCAGGTGCCGGCGTGGGCCAAGGACCAGGACGGCCACTGGGCGCTGGCCTACACCGGCACCATCGCCTTCATCATCAACAAGGACCTGGTCAAGGAAGACGAACGCCCGACCACCTGGCACGACCTGGAAAAGGGCAAGTACAAGGTCGCCATCGGTGACGTCGGCACCGCCGCCCAGGCCGCCAACGGCGTGCTCGCCGCCGCCATCGCCTACAAGGGCGACGAGAGCAACATCGAGCCGGGCCTGCAGCTGTTCACCAAGCTGGCCCAGCAGAAGCGCCTGTCGCTGGCCAACCCGACCATCCAGACCCTCGAGAAGGGCGAGGTGGAAGTCGGCGTGGTATGGGACTTCAACGGCCTGAGCTACCGCGACCAGATCGACCCGAAACGCTTCGAGGTGCTGATCCCATCGGACGGCTCGATCACCTCCGGCTACACCACCATCATCAACAAATACGCCAAGCACCCGAACGCGGCCAAGCTTGCCCGTGAGTACATCTTCAGCGATGCCGGGCAGACCAACCTGGCCATCGGTCACGCCCGGCCAATCCGCGCCGAGCACCTGAAGCTGCCAGCGGACGTGCAGGCCAAGCTGCTGCCCAACGAGCAGTACAAGGCCGCCCAGCCGATCAAGAACGCCGAAGCCTGGGAAGCGACCTCCAAGGCCCTGCCGCAGAAGTGGCAGGAGCAGGTGATCATCGAGATGGAGTAAGGCTGGGCCAACCCGGGGCAGCTGCGCAGCCCATCGCGACGCAAGGCCGCTCCCACAGGGCCCACGTCGCCCCAGAGGTTTGCACTACCTCTGTGGGAGCGGCCTTGCGTCGCGAAAGGAGGGCAAAGCCCTCCCCGCTTTTTCGGAGTCATAAATGAACCACAACGTCATCCTGGTCCTGCTCGACGGCCTCAACCACCAGGTCGCGCACCATGCCATGGGCCACCTGCACGCCTACGTCGAGGCCGACCGCGCCGCGCTGTACCGGGTGGAGTGCGAGCTGCCGTCACTGTCGCGACCGCTGTACGAATGCATCCTCACCGGCGTGCCGCCGATCGACAGCGGCATCGTCCATAACAACGTCAACCGCCTGTCCAACCAGCGCAGCGTGTTCCACTACGCCCGCGAGGCCGGCCTGGGCACTGCCGCCGCGGCCTATCACTGGATGAGCGAGCTGTACAACCGCTCACCCTTCGACCCCCTGCGCGACCGCCATACCCACGCACCGAAGCTGCCGATCCAGCACGGCCTGTTCTACTACGCAGACCACTACCCCGACTCGCACCTGCTGGCCGACGCCGAATACCTGCGCCGCCGCCATGCGCCGAACTTCCTGCTGGTGCACCCGATGAACATCGACGACGCCGGCCACCGCCACGGCCTGGACAGCAGCCAGTACCGCAACGCCGCCCGCAGCGCCGACATCCTGCTGGCCGACTACCTGCCGCGCTGGCTCGAAGAGGGCTACCAGGTGCTGGTCACCGCCGACCACGGCATGAACAACGACCGCTCGCACAACGGCCTGCTGGCCGAGGAACGCGAAGTGCCGCTGTTCGTGTTCGGCGAGGCGTTCAGCCTCGATCCCGCGGCCAAGCCGTTGCAGACCGAGCTGTGCGGCACGATCTGCGAGCTGCTCGGCGCCGCCCACGACAAACCGGTCTGCCGGGAGCTGCTCAAGTGAATGCAAGCCATCGCGGCCGCTACCTGGCCCTGCTCTGCCTGCTGCCGTTCGCCGTGTTCTTCATCATCTTCCAGGTCGCGCCGCTGGCCTGGGTCGCCCTCAACAGCCTGCAGGGCGAAAGCGGCTGGGGCCTGGCCAACTTCAGCAAGGTCTTCGCCTCGAAGTTCTACCTGCAGGCGTTGCAACGCAGCCTGGAGATCAGCTTCTGGTCGAGCCTGTTCGGCATCGTCATCGCCACCCTGGGCGCCTATTCACTGCGCCAGGTCGACTCGAAACTGCGCGACTTCGTCAGCGCCTTCGCCAACATGACCAGCAATTTCGCCGGCGTGCCCCTGGCGTTCGCCTTCATCATCCTGCTCGGTTTCAATGGCGCACTGACGCTGCTGCTCAAGCAGATGGGCCTGCTCGGCGACTTCAGCATCTACTCCAAGACCGGCCTGATCCTGGTGTACACCTACTTCCAGATCCCCCTGGGCGTGCTGCTGCTCTACCCGGCCTTCGACGCCCTGCGCGAGGACTGGCGCGAGTCCGCCGCACTGCTCGGCGCCAGCCACTGGCAGTTCTGGCGGCATATCGGCCTGCCGGTTCTGACCCCGGCGCTGCTCGGCACCTTCGTCATCCTGCTGGCCAACGCCCTCGGCGCCTACGCCACTGTGTACGCCCTGACCACCGGCAACTTCAACGTGCTGCCGATCCGCATCGCGGGCCTGGTGGCTGGCGACATCAGCCTCGACCCGAACCTGGCCAGCGCCCTGGCGATGGTGCTGGTGGGCCTGATGACCGTGGTCACGGTGGTCCATCAATGGCTGCTCAAGAGGAGCTACCATGCGCGCTGAAAACAACGCTGGCGGGCTCTACCACCGCGTGGTGGTGTACCTGCTGTTCCTGATCCTGCTGCTGCCGCTGGCCGGCACCCTGCTCTACTCGTTGGCCACCAGTTGGTCGGCGACCCTGCTGCCCAGCGGTCTGACCTTCAAGTGGTACGTCGCGCTGTGGAGCGAGCCGCGCTTTCTCGCCGCCTTCGGCCAGTCGCTGCTGGTATGCGTCGGCGCGCTGCTGCTGTCGGTGCTGCTGATCCTGCCGTTGCTGTTCGTGGTCCACTACCACTTCCCCAAGCTCGACGCGCTGATGAACGTCCTCATCCTGCTGCCGTTCGCCGTGCCGCCGGTGGTGTCGTCGGTGGGCCTGCTGCAGCTGTACGGCAGCGGGCCGATGGCCATGGTCGGCACGCCATGGATCCTGATCGGCTGCTACTTCACCATCGCCCTGCCGTTCATGTACCGGGCCATCACCAACAACCTGCAGGCCATCAACCTGCGCGACCTGATGGACGCCGCCCAGCTGCTCGGCGCCAGCACCTGGCAGGCGGCGTTCCTGGTGGTACTGCCCAACCTGCGCAAGGGCCTGATGGTGGCGCTGCTGCTGTCGTTCTCGTTCCTGTTCGGCGAGTTCGTGTTCGCCAACCTGCTGGTGGGCACCCGCTACGAGACCCTGCAGGTGTACCTGAACAACATGCGCAACAGCAGCGGCCACTTCAACAGCGCGCTGGTCATCTCCTACTTCGCCTTCGTGCTGGTGCTGACCTGGGTCGCCAACCGCCTGAACAAGGACAAGACCTGACATGAGCTTCGTCAGCGTACAGAAACTGCAAAAGAGCTACGCCGGCAGCCCGGTGTTCGAGAACATCGACTGCCAGATCGAGCGCGGCGAGTTCGTCACCCTGCTCGGCCCCTCCGGCTGCGGCAAGTCCACGCTGCTGCGCTGCATCGCCGGGCTGACCCCGGTGGACAGCGGGCGGATCCTGCTCGACGGCCAGGACATCGTGCCATTGAGCCCGCAGAAGCGTGGCATCGGCATGGTGTTCCAGAGCTACGCGCTGTTCCCCAACATGACCGTGGAACAGAACGTCGCCTTCGGCCTGCGCATGCAGAAGGTCAAGGCCGACGAGAGCCAGGCGCGGGTGCGCCAAGTACTCGACCTGGTCGAGCTGGGCAGCTTCGCCGGGCGCTACCCGCACCAGCTGTCCGGCGGCCAGTGCCAACGCGTGGCCCTGGCCCGCTCGCTGGTCACCCGCCCGCGCCTGCTGCTGCTCGACGAGCCGCTGTCGGCGCTGGATGCGCGCATCCGCAAGCACCTGCGCGAGCAGATCCGCGCCATCCAGCGCGAGCTGGGGCTGACCACCATCTTCGTCACCCACGACCAGGAAGAGGCGCTGACCATGTCGGACCGCATCGTCCTGATGAACCAGGGCCGCATCGTCCAGAGCGGCGATGCCGAGACCCTCTACACCGCGCCCGTGGACCTGTTCGCCGCGGGCTTCATCGGCAACTACAACCTGCTCGACGCCGACAGCGCCAGCCGCCTGCTGCAACGCCCGGTCAGCGCACGCCTGGCAATCCGCCCGGAGTCGATCACCCTGGGCCTGAACGGTGAGCTCGACGGCGAGATCCGCAGCCACAGCCTGCTGGGCAACGTCATCCGCTACCGGGTGCAGGTGCGCGGCGTGGAACTGGTGGTGGATGTGCTCAATCGCTGCGCGGCCGACCTGCACGCGGACGGGCAGCGGGTATCCTTGTCGATCGACCCCACGGCGCTACGGGAAGTGGCCTAAGGAGCATCAACGCATGGCACTGGCAATCTTCGATCTGGACGAAACCCTGATCCACGGCGACTGCGCGTCGCTTTGGAGCGAGCAGATGGCGCGGCTGGGCTGGGTGGACGGCAAGGCTTTCCTCAAGCGCGACCACGAGCTGATGGAAGCCTACGGCAAGGGCCACCTGGCGATGGAGGACTACATGGCCTTCAGCCTGGAGCCCATCGCCGGGCGTACCCTGGAAGAGGTCGAGCACCTGGTCGAGCCCTGGGTGGAGGATGTGATCGAGCCGATCATCTACGGCGACGCCTGCCGTTGCATCGCCGAACACCGCAAGCGCGGCGACCGGATCCTGATCATTTCGGCCAGCGGCACCCACCTGGTCGGACCGATCGCGGCGCGCCTGGGCGTCGACGAGTACCTGGCCATCGAGCTGGAGGCGGTCAACGGCGTGTTCACCGGCAAGACCCACGGCGTGCTCACCTACCGCGAAGGCAAGATCACCCGCCTGCTGGAGTGGCTGGACCAGGAACAGGAAAACCTGGAGGGCGCGAGTTTCTACTCGGATTCACGCAACGACCTGCCGCTGCTGCTGAAGGTCGATCACCCGCACGTGGTGAACCCGGACCCGGTGCTGCGCGAGCATGCGCAGACCAATGGCTGGCCCATCCTGAGCTGGTCTTGACGTAGGTGTACATGCGTACCGGCCAGCCAGTGACGATGGCCGGTACAAGCACCATTGATCCGTCACGCTTGCCTCGCCCGCGGCAAATGTGCAGTATAGTGCGCACTGTGAGGACGGCCTCACGACGCTGTGCGTGAACATACCGGGGACGGCCCCATCATTGAATCGATGGAGACTTACCATGTCCTGGATCATCCTGTTCTTCGCCGGCCTGTTCGAAGTCGGCTGGGCTGTCGGCCTCAAGTACACCGACGGCTTCACCCGCCCCCTGCCCACCATCCTCACCGTCGGCGCCATGGTCATCAGCCTCGGCCTGCTGGGCCTGGCCATGAAAGAACTGCCGCTGGGCACTGCCTATGCCATCTGGACCGGGGTCGGCGCGGTCGGCACGGTGATCGCCGGGATCATCCTGTTCGGCGAATCCATGGCGCTGATCCGCCTGGCCAGTGTCGCCCTGATCATCACCGGCCTGGTCGGCCTGAAGGTCAGCGCCAGCTGACCTCCCTCCGTTTCCCTTAGCGAACGTCGCCGCGCAGCAGGCTCACCTGCTCGCGCAGCGCCTCGGGCTGCGCCGCCTCCACCGGGATGGCGGCGCCGGCCACCAGGGTCACCCGCGACCACAGGCGCTTGAAGAAGCCCTTGTTCGGGTCGCGACTGAAGAAGCTGCCCCACAGCCCCTGCAGCGCCAGCGGAATCACCGGCACCGGCGTCTCCTGCAGGATGCGGTTCACCCCGCCCTTGAACACATCGATCTCACCGTCCGAACTCAGCTTGCCTTCGGGGAAGATGCACACCAGCTCGCCGTCGGCCAGGTACTGGGCGATACGGGCGAAGGCGCGCTCGTAGGTGGCCTCGTCCTCGCCACGCCCGGCGATGGGGATGGCGCCGGCGGTGCGGAACACGAAATTGAGCACCGGCAGGTTATAGATCTTGTAGTACATGACGAAACGGATCGGCCGGCGGATCGCCCCACCGATCAGCAGCGCATCGACGAACGACACATGGTTGCACACCAGCAGCGCCGCGCCCTCATCGGGAATGCGCTGCAGCTCGCGGTGCTCGACCCGGTACATCGAGTGGCTGAGCAGCCAGATCAGGAAGCGCATGGTGAATTCCGGCACGATGCGGAAGATGTAGGCGTTGACCGCGATATTGAGCAAAGACACCACCAGGAACAGCTGCGGGATGCTCAGCTTGGCCAGGCTCAGCAGGACGATGGTGATGATCGCCGACACCACCATGAACAGCGCGTTGAGGATGTTGTTGGCGGCAATCACCCGGGCCCGCTGGTCTTCCGGCGTGCGTGCCTGGATCAGCGCGTACAGTGGCACGATGTAGAAGCCGCCGAAGATGCCCAGGCCAACGATCGACAGCATGATCCACCAGGCCTGGCCCATGCCCAGCAACGCCAGCCAGTCATGGGGCACGACGCCGACCGGCACATCCCCCGAATGCCACCACCAGAGCAGGCCGAACAGGGTCAGGCCGAACGAGCCGAACGGCACCAGGCCGATCTCCACCTTGCGTCCGCTCAAGCGCTCGCACAGCAGCGAACCGACGGCGATGCCCACCGAGAACAGGGTCAGCACCAGGGTCACCACGGTCTCGTCGCCGTGCAGCCAGTCCTTGGCGTAGGCCGGGATCTGCGTGAGGTAGATGGCACCGACGAACCAGAACCACGAGTTGCCGACAATCGAGCGCGACACCGCCGGGGTCTGGCCAAGGCCCAGGCGCAGGGTCAGCCAGGACTGCTTGAAGATGTTCCAGTCCAGCGTCATCTGCGGTGCGGCCGCGGCGGCGCGAGGGATCCAGCGGCTGGCCAGATAGCCCAGCACGGCGGTGCCTACCACCCCGGCGGCAGCCAGTACCGCGTACTGGCTGGAGGACATCAGCACCCCGGCACCGATGGTGCCGGCCAGGATCGCCAGGAAGGTGCCCATCTCCACCAGGCCGTTGCCGCCCACCAATTCCTCCTCGCGCAGGGCCTGGGGCAGGATCGAGTACTTTACCGGGCCGAACAGCGCCGAGTGGGTGCCCATGGCGAACAGCGCCACCAGCATCAACTCCAGATGGTGGGTGACGAAACCGGTCGCGCCGATGGCCATGATGACGATCTCGGCCAACTTGATCGCACGGATCAGCCGGTCCTTGGCGAACTTCTCGCCGAACTGCCCGGCCAGTGCCGAGAACAGGAAGAACGGCAGGATGAACAGCAAGGCGCAGAGGTTGACCCAGATCGAGCGGTCGCCTTCCAGGCTCAGCTTGTAGAGGATCGCCAGGATCAGCGACTGCTTGAACAGGTTGTCGTTGAAGGCGCCCAGCGACTGGGTAATGAAGAACGGCAGGAAGCGCCGTTTGCCGAGCAGGGTGAATTGCGAGGGGTGACTCATCGTCCTTGTACCTGGTTGGGCTTTGTCATTGGAGGCACGTACAGCGTGATAAGCCACAAATCTGCACGGGAATGTCCATAGGCACAAGGAACTTGTAGGAGCGGGCAAGCCGCCCCTACTGGATCACCCTCAAGACTGCGCGATGCATGGCGACACAAACAGCTCGCCGCGCCAGGCCCCGCGCAGGGTCCGGCTGGCCACCAGCAGCCAGAGCAGCGCCAGCGCCACCACCAGCACCTGGCCGAACACAGTGAAGAAGCCCAACTCCAGCCAGGCAGCCAGTTTCAACGTGGCCAGGCAGTACACCCCCAGCGGGAAGGTGAACCCCCACCAGCCCAGGTTGAACGGCATGCCCTGGCGCATGTAGCGCAAGGTGATCAGCACCGCTGTCAGCAACCACCACAACCCCGCGCCCCACAGCACGATGCCGGCCACCAGGCCCAACCCGTGTGCCACCTCGCCGAGGCCGCCAAGGCCATTGGCGGCGAACACTGCAGGGGCATCGCCGCCGAGCACCAGCATGCCCAGCGCGCCGGTACCGATCGGGCCTAGCGCCAGCCAACTGGAAGCGGCCATGTTCGCCGGCGGCAGTTTATGCAGGGCCATGCGCAGCATCAGGATGGTGAGGATGCTGAACGCTACCGGCAACGACACCGCCCACATCACATAGCTGGTGATTACCACCAGGAATTGCCGGTGCATATCCACCAGGTGCGGCGCCAGCAGCCCGCCGCTGGCGGCGGCGACTTCAGCAGCCACCACCGGCAGCAACCACACCGCGGTCATCTGGTCGATGCTGTGCTCCTGGCGGGTGAACATCAGGTAGGGAATGGCCACGCCGCACAGCAGCGCCAGGCCCACGTCCAGCCACCAAAGCATTTCAACCCACGGCACCACGGCCTCACCCCAGCGCGCCATGCCGAACACCAGGGCGCCGTTGAGGATGGTGGCCAGCCCCATGGGGATGGTGCCGAAGAACATCGACACGGTGGAGTGCGCGAAAATCCGCCGCGCCTCATCGAAGAACATTACCCAACGGGCGCCGTACAGGACGCAGAACAGGGTAAACAGGCCGATGGTCAGCCACCAAAGGCCCTCGGCCACGCTGTCCAACCCCGGCACCTGGACTTGATGAAAGGCCAGGGCCAGCACGCCGGTACCCATGGTCGCGGCGAACCAGTTGGGGGTGAACTGGCGGATCACTTCGCGGGGGTGGGCCAATTGGCTGAACGGGCGCCAGGAAGGCGCGCGGGTCTGGGTGCATGGCATAAGGTGTCTCCTGGCCTTGTGTAAGGTAGAGATATCTTATGCCTGCAAAGAATATCTATATAACGGGTAATTTCTCTATCTGTTATCGATTTTAAAGATATAGCAGCCAGGCCGGCACCTGACATATGCTTGACCGCTGACAATGACAAGGATCGGTCGATGCTCCGCGCCCTTAAAGGCTACCCCGCTGCGGTTCGCCTGCTGTTGTTCACCACCTTCACCTTGACCATGGCCCGGGCGATCACCCTGCCCTATCTGGTGGTGTACCTGTCAACGCACCTGGGCCTGTCGGTCGGCCAGACCGGCCTGCTGGTCGGCGGCGCGATGCTCCTGGCATCAATGCTCAGCCTCTATGGCGGACACCTGGTCGACACCCTGCGCAGTCATACGCTGATCGTCGCCTGCACCTCGGTGTTCGCCCTGGCCTTCGTCGGCATCGTGGCCAGCACTTCGGCTGCGCTGTTCTTCTGCTTCCTGGTGGTGGCCTACCTGGCCCAGACCGTGGTCGACATTGCCGCCAAGGCCGGGTTCTGCGCCTTGCTGGCAGAGAACCGACGCGGCGAAGTATTCGCCATCAAGTACACCTTCAACAACATCGCCTGGGCCGCGGGGCCGATGCTTGGGGTGCTGCTGATCGAGGCGGACGACCACCTGCCGTTCGTGGTTTCGGCCCTGATCGGCCTCGGCCTGAGCCTGGTCTATTACCGCCTTGGCGAACGCAGCTTGCTGAGCCTGCGCGCGGACCGGCCGGCAGCGGGCTTCGCCCAGGTCGCCCTGGGCATGCTGCGCGACCGGCGCCTGGTGTGCTTCACCCTGGGCGGCGCGCTCAGTGCCATGGTGTTCGGCCAGTTCACCGCCTACCTTTCGCAGTACCTGGTGGTGACCCTGAACGATCCCGCCGAGGTGGCGCGCCTGGCCGGCTACCTGGTAACCACCAATGCCCTGGCAGTGATCGGCCTGCAATACCTGATCGGCCGACGCATCACCCGTCAGCACCTGATGCCCTGGCTGATGGCTGGCATGGCCATGTTCGCTGCCGGGTTGCTGGGGTTCTCCGTGGCTGCTTCGGCGCCGGCGTGGTGCCTGGCCATGCTGGTGTTCACCCTGGGCGAGATCATCGTGATTCCGGCCGAGTTCATGTTCATCGACCTGATTGCGCCGGAGCATCTGCGCGGGGTTTATTATGGCGCGCAGAACCTCTCCAACCTGGGCGCTGGGCTCGGGCCGATCCTGGTAGGCCTGGCACTGGGGCATGTGGTGCCGGTGACGGTGTTCTATCTGTTGATCGGCTCGGTGATGCTGGCGGCGGTGTTCTACTGGCTGGGAACACGCACCGCCCGCCAGCCTTAGTTGGCAATACCGGCCGATCGCGGGCCCTGCGACGTCCTGCCACTGCGACCATCGTCGGCGCTGACGAACCGCGCCCTGCGTGCCAGACTGATTGATCGTGACCGCGTTTCATTTTTTGCTCCGGAGTTTGCATGTCGTTGTCCAGCGGGCTGATCGCCGTGGTCGCCCTGGCCTACATGGCCATCATGTTCGCCATCGCCTTCTATGGCGACCGCCGCAGCACGCCGTTGCCGCCGCGCCTGCGCGCCTGGGTGTACAGCCTTTCGCTGGCGGTGTACTGCACCAGCTGGACCTTCTTCGGCGCCGTCGGCCAGGCCGCCGAGCAGCTTTGGGCGTTCCTGCCCATCTACCTGGGGCCTGTGCTGTTGCTGATCTTCGCGCCCTGGGTGCTGCAGAAGATGGTGCTCATCAGCAAACAGCAGAACATCACCTCGATCGCCGACTTCATCGCTGCCCGCTATGGCAAGTCGCAGACCCTGGCGGTGGTGGTGGCACTGATCTGCCTGGTCGGGGTGCTGCCGTACATCGCCCTGCAGCTCAAGGGCATCGTGCTGGGGGTGAACCTGTTGATCGGCGCCAACGCCGATGCCACCGGCAGCCGGGTGCAGGACACCGCACTGGTGGTGTCGCTGGTGCTGGCGCTGTTCGCCATCGTCTTCGGCACCCGCAGCCTGGACGTCACCGAGCACCACCGCGGCATGGTCCTGGCGATTGCCTTCGAATCGCTGGTCAAGCTGCTGGCCTTCCTTGCCGTGGGCGCCTTCGTGGTGTTCAACCTGTATGACGGCTTCGACGACCTGTTCACCCAGGCGCGGCAGTCGGTGCACCTGAGCGACTACTGGGAAGAGACGATCAACTGGCCGTCGATGGTGGTGCAGACCGCCGTGGCGATGATGGCGATCATCTGCCTGCCCCGGCAGTTCCACGTCACCGTGGTGGAAAACATCGAGCCCCAGGACATGCGCCTGGCCCGCTGGGTGTTCCCGCTGTACCTGGCCCTGGCCGCGCTGTTCGTGGTGCCCATCGCCCTGGCCGGGCAGATGCTGCTGCCGGGCACGGTGATTTCCGACTCGTTCGTGATCAGCCTGCCGCTGGCCGAGGCCCACCCGAGCCTGGCCCTGCTGGCGTTCATCGGCGGCGCCTCGGCGGCCACCGGCATGGTCATCGTCGAGGCCGTGGCGCTGTCGACCATGGTCTCCAACGACATGCTGCTGCCCTGGCTGCTGCGGCGCAACAACGCCGAGCGGCCGTTCGAGGTGTTCCGCCACTGGATGCTCTCGGTGCGACGGGTGACCATCGTCGTCATCCTGCTGCTGGCCTACGTCAGCTACCGCCTGCTTGGCTCCACCGCGAGCCTGGCGACCATCGGCCAGATCGCCTTCGCCGCGGTGACCCAGCTGACCCCGGCGATGCTCGGCGCGCTGTACTGGAAGCAGGCCAACCGCCGCGGCGTGTTCGCGGGCCTGGCCGCCGGCATCTTCCTGTGGTTCTACACCCTGGTGCTGCCGATCGCCGCCCACAGCCTGGGTTGGTCGCTGCAGCTGTTCCCGGGGCTGGCCTGGCTGCACGGCAACCCGCTCAACCTGCCGATCACCCCGCTCACCCAGGGCGTGGTGCTGTCGCTGGCGGGCAACTTCACCCTGTTCGCCTGGGTCTCGATCCTGTCCCGTACACGGGTTTCCGAACACTGGCAGGCCGGGCGCTTCATCGGCCAGCAGACCAGCGCCCGTCCCTCCAGCAAACCCCTGCTGGCGGTGCAGATCGACGACCTGCTCAAGCTCGCCGCGCGCTTCGTCGGCGAGGAGCGCGCCCGGCAAAGCTTCATCCGCTTCGCCTACCGCCAGGGCAAGGGCTTCAACCCCAACCAGAACGCCGACGGCGACTGGATCGAGCACACCGAGCGGCTGCTGGCCGGCGTGCTCGGCACCTCCTCGACCCGCGCCGTGGTCAAGGCCGCCATCGAAGGCCGCGACATGCAGCTCGAGGACGTGGTGCGCATCGCCGACGAAGCCAGCGAGGTACTGCAGTTCAACCGCGCGCTGCTGCAGGGCGCCATCGAGAACATCAACCAAGGCATCAGCGTGGTCGACCAGAACCTGCGCCTGGTGGCCTGGAACCGCCGCTACCTGGAGCTGTTCAACTACCCCGACGGGTTGATCAGCGTCGGCCGGCCGATCGCCGATATCATTCGCTACAACGCCGAGCGCGGCCTGTGCGGGCCGGGCGAGGCTCAGGTGCATGTGGCGCGGCGCCTGCACTGGATGCGCCAGGGTCGCGCCCACTCCTCCGAACGGCTGTTCCCCAATGGCCGGGTGATCGAGCTGATCGGCAACCCGATGCCCGGCGGCGGCTTCGTCATGAGCTTCACAGACATCACCCCGTTCCGCGAGGCCGAGCAGGCCCTGCGCGATGCCAACGAAGGCCTTGAACAACGCGTCGCCGAGCGCACCCACGAACTGTCACAACTCAACCAGGCGCTGACCGAGGCCAAGAGCCGCGCCGAGGCGGTCAGCCAGTCCAAGACCCGCTTCCTCGCCGCCGTCAGCCACGACCTGATGCAGCCGCTCAACGCTGCCCGGCTGTTCTCCGCCGCCCTGTCGCAGCAGGCCGAGGCCATGAACGACGAAGCCCGGCAACTGGTGCAGCACATGGACAGCTCGCTGCGCTCGGCCGAGGAGCTGATCAGCGACCTGCTCGACATCTCGCGCCTGGAGAACGGCAAGGTCACCCCCGACATCAAGCCCTTCGCCCTCAACGAGTTGTTTGACACCCTCGGCGCCGAGTTCAAGGTGCTGGCCGCCGAGAAGGGCCTGGAGTTCCGCCTGCGCGGCAGCCGCCTGCGGGTGGACAGCGACATGAAACTGCTGCGCCGGGTGCTGCAGAACTTCCTCACCAACGCCCTGCGCTACGGCAAGAGCCCGCTGCTGCTGGGTGCGCGGCGACAAAGTGGACGCCTGTGGCTGGAGGTGTGGGACCGTGGCCCGGGCATCGCCGACGACAAGCTGCAGGTGATCTTCCAGGAGTTCAAGCGCCTGGACAGCCACCAGACCCGCGCCGAGAAAGGCCTGGGCCTGGGCCTGGCGATCGCCGACGGCCTGTGCCGGGTTCTCGGGCACCCGCTTGAGGTACGCTCCTGGCCGGGCAAGGGCAGCGTGTTCCGCGTCAGCGTGCCCATCGCCCACAGCCCCGCGCCCGCGACGCCCGCCCCCGTGGAGCAGGCCGGGCAGCCCCTGGCCGGGCTGCAGGTATTGTGCGTGGACAACGAGGACAGCATCCTGATCGGCATGAACAGCCTGCTCAGCCGTTGGGGTTGTCAGGTGTGGACCGCGCGCAACCAGGCCGAATGCGAGGCCCTGCTCGGCAAGGGCCTGCGCCCGCACCTGGCGCTGGTGGACTACCACCTGGATGACGGCGAGACTGGCACCGGGCTGATGGGCTGGCTACGGACACGCCTGGGCGAGCCGGTGCCCGGGGTAGTGATCAGCGCCGACGGGCGCAACGAGACCATCGCCCTGGTGCATGCCGCAGGTCTCGACTACCTGGCCAAGCCGGTCAAGCCGGCAGCCCTGCGCGCCCTGCTCAATCGGCATCTGAGCCTGGTTCAGTAAGCGCCTCGTCGGTGAGGGCGCGCTCGATCAGATCGGCCGGCAGGCTCTTGCTGGCCCGGGCGCCGAGCAGCTTGAGCTGCTCGCTGCGGCTGACCAGGTTGCCGCGCCCCTCGCACAGCTTGTTGCGTGCCGCGGCGTAGGCCTTGTCCACCTGGGCGAGGCGTGCGCCGAGCTCGTCCAGGTCCTGGATGAACAGCACGAACTTGTCGTACAGCCAGCCGGCGCGCTCGGCGATCTCGCGGGCGTTCTGCCCCTGGCGTTCCTGCTTCCACAGGCTGTCGATCACCCGCAGGGTGGCGAGCAAGGTGGTCGGGCTGACGATCACGATCTGTCGGTCAAAGGCCTCCTGGAACAGGTTGGGCTCGGCCTGCAGCGCCGCCGAGAAGGCCGCCTCGATGGGCACGAACAGCAGCACGAAGTCGAGGCTGTGCAAGCCCTCAAGGCGGCTGTAATCCTTGCTGGACAAGCCCTTGACGTGATTGCGCAGCGACTGTACGTGCTGCTTGAGCGCGGCTTCGTCGTTGTTGCCGACGAACTGCTGGTAGGCCGTCAGGCTGACCTTGGCATCCACCACCACCTGCTTGTCGCCCGGCAGCATGATCAGCACATCGGGCTGGAAGCGCTCGCCATCGGCGCTGCGCAGGCTGACCTGGGTCTGGTATTCGCGGCCCTTTTCGAGGCCCGCGTGCTCCAGCACCCGCTCCAGGATCAGTTCGCCCCAGTTGCCCTGGGTCTTCTGGCCCTTGAGCGCCTGGGTAAGGTTGGTGGCCTCGTCGGACAGGCGCAGGTTGAGCTGCTGCAGGCGCTCGAGTTCCTTGCCCAGGGAGAAGCGCTCGCGGGCCTCCTGCTGGTAGCTTTCCTCGACGCGCTTCTCGAACGCCTGGATACGCTCCTTGAGCGGGTCGAGCAACTGGCCCAGGTGCTGCTGGCTGGTCTGGGCGAAGCGTTGCTCGCGCTCGTCGAAGATCTTGGTGGCAAGGTCGGCGAACTGCGCGCGCAGGGTGTCGCGGGCTTCCTGCAGGTCCTCGAGGCGTTGCTGGTGGCTCTCCTGCTGTTCACGCAGCTCGGCTTCCAGGCGTGCAGCCTGGGCCTCGAGACGGCGCAGCTCCGCCTCGCGGTTGGCGCGCTCCAGGTGCCAAGCATGGGCGGCGTCACGGGCGTTGTCGCGGTCGATCTGCAGCAGCTCCAGTTCCCTGCCTTGGGCGGCCAGCTGGGTCTGCTTGATGGTGTTGGCCTCGCTGAGGTCGCTGATCTCGTCGCGACTGGCCTCCAGCTGGGCCTGGAGGCCGGCCTGGGTCAGCTGGGCGGCATTCAGGCGCTCTTCGAGCAAGGCCTGCTCGGCCTTGCGCGCCCCCTGTCCGCGCTGAACCTGCATGACCCAGCCCAGGCAGGGCACGGCGCCCGCCACCAAGCCCAGTAGAATGCTGGTCAGATCCACTGTCATGCCTACCCCGATCGAACGTTGACGAATGCTGCGCAGCTTATCAGCCTGGTGACAGGGTTGCGTGGTCAGTACCCAGCAAGAGAGCACCTCAGCCATGCGCTCCCCAACAAATGGTTTTACACAGCTGCTCCGGTTAATTACCGAACCACTGGCGCAACAACCGCCGCGCCTCCTGCGAGCCCTGCCCCGCAGCCAGCTCCAGCCAATAGCGGGACTGCTCCGGCTCCTGGGCCTGGCACAACCGGCCATACTCCAGCTGGGCCCGGCGATCACCGGCACGAGCCGCCTGGCGCAGCAGTTCATGACCGATGCGCCGGTCGCGGGCATTGCCGCAGTCGCGGCAGAGCATCTGTCCCAGGCGGCTCTGGGCCACCACCACGCCTTGGCGCGCCGGCTGCTTGAGCATGCGCCCGGCCAGGTGCTTGACGCTGGGCTTGTCCCCCAGGCGCGGGCTGTCGAGCAGCCACAGGGCCACTTTCAGGGAAAAACGCTTGGAGGAAGGCAGCGATGGCGAGGCATCAGGACTGGCGAGGTGTTTACCGCGAAGCTTCATGACCTACAGCAAGGGTGATTCGAGAGGCGCGCCACTCTACTCCTTTTTTTGTGAACTGACCTGGGCGACTTTCGGCTGATCGCCATTTTTTTCCACGATTTTTTCTTGACGTTTTCCCGGGGAAAATGCCCATGCCACCCCTGCCCACCGATTGTCGGACAATGGATGAAACAGCTGGCACGCCCGTCCTAGAGCAAGCGCCTGGGACAATCCACAGAACCTGTGGATAACTCGGTGGACAACCCCTTGAGGTAGCTCGCAAACCCCTGTGAAATGGGGCTTTCAGTCAAACTGACGATTTTTTCACCAGCAAAAATTAGTGTTTTTTTTCATTGACTTAAGCCCCCAGTCAAGTCATTGGCGAGCCGTCCACAGGACGTTGCAAGAGGGTTACAACTGTTCAACCGAGTGTGTACAACCGCACCAGCAAATGGCATCGCGGTGCACGGAAACAATACAAAAGGGTGGTTGGCCGAGCATTTCCGCCTCTTCACAGCAGGCGCTATTGACGACATAATGATCGGCTAACCGCTATAAAAGCCATAAACTTGCCAACTCCGAAAGGTTCGTGTAGGGTTGCGCCCTGTTAGTACCCAGCTGAAGTCATTCTGGCCACTCAGTCCCCGCAGCCCAAGTGCTCGGTAACGAGCAAGCACTGCCCCATCGGGACCGGCCCATTCGATGATTCACTCGGCAAACCTTGCCCAGCACGAATCACGTTTCAGATTGATCAGGATCTTCCCCGACGCCCAGAACCCTGGTGTCGGTGTGCTGCCTGCCTTCTGTCGTACCTACCAGTCAGCCCAGCGCCCACTTATTGCATGCGCCCCTCTGGCTGCCCTGTTCCAGTCAGGTTCTGCGTCTCCTTAATAAAGACGTCACTGGAACGTTTCTATTGTGCACGGATCAAAGACCGTGTCTTACGCAGGAACATCCAACAATATGAGTAACCATCAACAAATCCAGGCTGCCTTCGGCACCCTTTCCCAGGCCTTCGCCCCATTGAAGTGCCTTATCGTTGCCCCACGCAAGGGCAGCTTCAGCTTCACCCTGGTCGACGAGCATGGCATCGCCTGCCACAGCGAGCGCCTCTATCCGGAGCAGTACAACCGGGCCGAACCGCTGCAGGCGGTGATCGAGCGCACCCGCCAGTCGCTGACCGCATGAATGAATGGTGGGTGATTCAAATCATGAATACCCCCTGTGAAACCCAGCCTGAAGGTAATTGGCCTAATCGCCAATGGGCATATGCCCTGCGCCTTCGGGCTGCAATCGATTTAAAAACAGCCTTTTACACCACTGTTATCACACTACACTTCAACTCGAGCGGCATCTGCCGCTTCCGGCGGGCCTGACCACTCACCAGCTGCCAAGCTCCAGCGCCCGTCGGCCCTTTTCAGCAGAGGGCATCATGGGCATCGCTGCGAACGAGTTGAGTCGATATGTGATTCGGCCGACCCTGATCTACCTGGGTCGCCACAGCGACAGCGCCGAAGCTTTGTTACTGGGCGTTGCCGCGAGCCAGTCTGCGCTGGGGGCCGCCCTGCATGACCGACGTGGCCATGGGCTTTACCGGATCGGTGGGAATCGTCACCGTTGCCTGTGGGACGAATACCTTGCCCGCGACCCCGAACTGGCCAGCCTGGTGCGCGGCCTGGCCAGCCAGCACGCCTTCCTCGGCGGCCCGCACCTCGAACTGACCGTCAACCTGCGCTACGCCACCGCCATCGCCTGGATGCTGATCGAAGAGCAAGCCCTGCCCTTGCCGGCGGCCGACGATCTGCTGGGCCTGGCACGAATTTGGCGGCAGACCTTCCACCCCCAGGGACGCCTGCGGGATTTCACCCATGCCTGGCAGCATTGCATCGAACCCATGCTGACCCCAGCGCACTGAGCCGCTGCGTCCTACAGGTCGAATAAACGGAATTTTGGTCGGATTGTCCTACAAAACCGCTCTATCTCCTGCGTTCTAGCCTATAGCGTGGAGTGGAATTTATTGGTAGCTTTCCGCCTCGGAGATCCCAAGGAGTTTCTAATAATGAAAAAAGTATTGCTCAAAACCTCTCTCGGTATTGCCGTTGCTTTCGCTTCCAGCCACTTGCTCGCCAGCGGTTTCGCGCTGAACGAACAAAGTGTCAGCGGCATGGGAACAGGTTTTGCGGGGCGTTCTTCCTCTGCCGATGATGCCAGCACCGTTTACGGAAACCCGGCAGGCATGTCACGCCTCAAACGTCAGGAAGTCACCGTGGGTGGCGCAGCCATCTTCGCCAAGTCCGATATTTCGGGCCGTGGCAGCAACTTCGGGGGAGAAACCGACGGGGACATGGTTCCTACCGTCGGTGTACCAATGGGCTTCTACGTCAAGCCGATCGATGACCATTGGGCTGTCGGTTTCGGCGTGTATGTGCCCTTCGGTCTGGTGACCGACTACGGCAGCGGCGACGCCGCCCGCTACTGGGGCAAGAAGAGCCACGTCGAAGTGGTGACCTTCCAGCCCACCATCAGCTATGCGTTCAACGACAAGGTGTCGATCGGCTTCGGCCCAACCATCAACAAGATCAAAGGCGAGCTCGGTTCGAACATCATCAACCGCTTCACCCCTGGTCGTAACGATGGCGAAGTGAAGATCAAGGGTGACGACACCGCGGTCGGCTACAACATCGGTATTCTGGTTCAGGCCACCGACCACACCCGCCTCGGCCTGACTTACCACTCGATGGTGGACTACAAGCTCGAAGGCAATACCAAAGTCAACAGCGCCCTGATCGGCCCGTACAGCGGCAGCAAGTTCGATGCCGAGCTGAAGATCAAGACCCCTGAGTCGGTGGACTTCTCGGTCACCCACGAGCTCGACGACCAATGGACCCTGTACGCCGGCACCACCTTCACCCGCTGGAGCCGCCTGAAGGACATCACCGTCGACAACGAGGTACCGGCGGCGCTGCGTGCCCAGTTCGGCACCATCACCGAAGAGCAGAACTGGCATGACACCTGGGCAGGCGCTGTTGGCGCCTCCTACAAGGTGAACAAGCAGTGGACCCTGCGTACCGGCTTCTCGGTCGACCAGTCGCCGACCAACAACCAGGACCGGTCGCCACGCATCCCAACGGGCGATCGCAAGATCTTCAGCCTGGGTGCCGGCTGGAGCCCCAACGACGACATGACCATCGACGTGGCCTACTCCTACTTGTGGGAGGAAGACACCAAAGTCAACCTGGCAAGCCCGACCAAGGGTACTTACCAGGCCAAGTACGAAAACAGCGCCCACGGCGTTGGTGCTTCGCTGACCTACCGCTTCTAAGTGTCACCCGCTGCATGAAGAAACCGCCCTTGTGGCGGTTTTTTCATGCCTGCGCGGGCCATTATTTGCCCAAGTCCATTTGCATGAACTTCATCTCACACCTCAACGAGCGTGCTTGACGGAGTAAGTCGTCAACCGGGCCCTGGACTTCGGACGACACCTTCGATTATGACTGTCTCCAAAAGGTGCTCAACTGCTGCCGCGCACTTGCGCGCCCGCTCTACTATTTCCACCTACAGCTGACAAAGAATCACCACCTGGATTAAGCATCTGCAGCTCAATACTAATCCCTGGCGGCCCGCCATTAGCGCTTGTATTAGAAGCAGGCACAGACAGATAAGCTGCATAAACGCTACTAAAAACTTGTGCACCTTTCACAAAACCTGAAAACACCCCAAATCCGAGATAGCCAAACTGTGGGTTTTCTTGGCCGGGAATATCGTTCCAATAACCCGCTCGAGACTCTACTGCCGCAACGCCCGCCCCCACGACATGGACGGCTGCCGCACCAAAATTAGCAAGCGCTGCTTTGTTATTACTACCAAGCTGTTTAAAGCCTACCGCTGCATGACCCAAGGCAGCTGCTGCTGAACCAACCGCCAATATATTCTCGTCCACCCCTAGGACGCCTGCCGGCGAGGGCGACGTACTTATGCCATAAGCTTGTGTCGAGGTCGGCCCTGGGGAAGTACTTACAGGGCCAGGGGCGGATTGGAACATATTACCTGTAAGGTTCCGACCCGTCGCGCCAATAGCCGGCGAAGTATTACGTAGAGACGCCGGGCCATTTCGATCCTGATAGTTGATCGGATCTCCAGCACAATAGGTATACGCATTGATGCCTCCCTTTGCGAACGGGCTCAATGCATCGGCAGATAAGAAACGCATCAAGCAAGGATCATAACTTCGATAGCCATTACCCAAGTGATAAAAGCCCGTCGCTGCCTCACGCGCCTGACCACAATACGCCAGCCGTGGGCCAATGGCTGCTGGCAATGCACCATAAGGAGGATAGCTTCGAGCAGCACCCGCCGAGGCCAGAACTGACTGTTGCTGGTCACATGCAGTTAGATTTGCATTGCCATGATGCTCTGCGCGCATGTATGACTTTCAGCAAGCGTGCATCACCTAGGCGCCGAAGGTAACTGGCAAAAATATCAGGTCAGCCCACCTTTCGCTCCACGCTGGACCTAATCCACCACTACAGGAAAAGCCGCCCTCGTGGCGGCTTTGTCATACCTGCGCGGGCCATTGTTCGTCCAGGCACTGTTGTAGGTATTCCATGAACACACGCACCTTGGTCGTCAGCGCAAAGCGGTCGGCCAGGCACAGATAGACATCCATCGGTTCAGTCCGGGCATAAGCGTAACCACCGCGATTGTTTTCAAACAACGGCACCAGCCGGCCGGCATCCAGGTGCGGGCGCACGACGAACTCCGCCAGGCGGGTAATGCCGCCGTCATTCAGGGCCATCTGGGTCAGCGCATCGATGTCGTCACTGATCAACACCTTGCCGAACCGGGCCTCGAAACGCAGCCCGTCGCGCATGAAGCCCCAAGGCAGCAAGCGTCCATCCACCGGGTAGCGAAACACCAGGCAACTGTGGTCTTGCAAGCTTTCCGGCGTGGTGGGCCGACCAGCACTGAGCAGGTAGCCAGGCGACGCGCAGCAGATAAATGGAATACGGGCGATATGCCGGGCCAGCAGGTGGTCTTCCAACTGCGGGGTGATGCGCAGGCTCACATCCACGTCTTCGCGGGCGTGATTGACCTTGCGATCAGCCATCACCAATTCTATCGAAAGCAGCGGATAGCGGGCGCTAAACCCTGGGATGAGCGGCGCCAGCACGTGCCGTCCGAAGGCCGAGGTCGAGGCAATGCACAAGCGCCCCTGAGGCTCGCTGTCCGGCGTGGTGACCGCAAGCTCCGCATGGGCAAGATCACGCTCGATATGCCGTACGCGCTCGTAGTACAGGCTTCCGGGCGGCGTCAGGGCCATGCTGCGAGTGGTACGGGTCAGCAGGCGCACCTGCAGATGCGTCTCCAGCCGCGCCAGGTTCTGGCTGACGGCCGCCTGGCTGAGACCCAGGTTGCGGGCACCGCCGGCAATGCTGCCGGCTTCGACGACCTTGATGAAACTGCGGATGGCGTTGAGCAGGTCCATGGGATGCCTGGCTGATTCGTAAGTTTCTCTTTATAAAGAACTTACCAGTCAAGGTCTACAACTGCCCACATTCGCATTGCTAACCTGCGCCTCCACCCTATCGCTGAGGAAGTACCATGACTGGATTCGTCACCCAGCGCCGCCGACGCAAGCTGCACCGAGCCACAACGCCCTATGTTTTTGCTTTTTACATGTCGGCCATCATGGCGCTGCTGATGTGCTTTGTGATTACCGCAGCCAACGGCGGGATCGATGCCGACTACCTGCACGATGTGCTAAAGGCTTATCAACTAGCAATGCCAGTGGCGTTTTTCTGTGTGCTGGTGGTTAGGCCAGTAGTCCTCCGGCTGGTGGCGCTCACTGTGCATCCTGAATAAGGCTTATCTACTGGCTAGACAATGTCCCCTCGTAGTTGGGAAACAATAATTGCCACGTCACCTGCCGGGTAGGCGTCCGCCCCCCATTCATCAGTAAAACGTTGAAGTGAAATCGAAGCCCGAGCATCAGCGGCAATGGAAATCGACACCACCGCCAACAATGCCGCATCGTACAACATGTCCTGCTTCATCACGTCAGGTGGCCTCGGCTCATAAGGTTTGTAATACCCTCGCACCCTGTCAATCCCACCTCTCAGCCCCTGCGAATTACCCGAGGGTGAGTAACCAGCCATGGCATGCAATGAGAATGCGGAAGCTGCCGCATTGGCTAGCAGCGCCCCTCCCAAGGTCAGCCATTCCCCCATCGTGGGAGGTGCAACATTGTTTGGGTTATCGCCAAAAGTCGCGCTAAGCATGTTGATTGCAGCCTCGCCATGCTTGATTTGAAATAGCGTCTTTCCAGCGCCGAGCGCTTGAACCAACAAGGCAGCCGGGTTGCGTTGATTACCACTACGATCCTGATAATTGATCGGGTCACCACTACAATAAACGTAAGCGTTAATCCCACCGGCTTCGAAAGGGCTCAACCTGTCCGGTGAATGAAAACGCCCCATACAAGGATTGTAGGTACGGTGCCCATTACCCAGGTGATAATTACCCGTGAACCCATCCTGCGGCTCGCCACAATAGGCCAGTCTTGACACGAGAGCCGTCGATAATCCGCCGTATGGCGTATAACTGCGGGGTGTTTCAGCCGCCACCATAATCGACTGTTGGCGGTCACACATCGCTAGATGGTTCACTGCCATGTGCCCTCCGGGCAAGCGCGATCTTTCAGCAAGACTGCCCCACATCGCCCCCCGGAGATAACTGGTAAAAATATCAGTTCAGCCGACCTGCCCCCATTCTGGACCTATTGGCTCAGAGGCTGCGAAGCAATCGCCTTGTCGATCGCCGCCCTGAACGCCGGATCATCCGGCTTGGTCAGGCTGGAAAAGTTGCCGATCACCTTGCCCTTGCGGTCCACCACATACTTGTAGAAGTTCCACTTCGGCGCGCTGCTCTGCCGGGCCAGCTCGACGAACAGCGGGATCGCGTCCTTGCCGCGCACCGGCTGGGCCTTGGTCATGGTGAAGGTCACGCCGTAGTTGGCGTAGCAGACCTTGGCGGTCTTGTCGCTGTCGGCGTCTTCCTGCTTGAAGTCGTTGGATGGCACGCCGAGCATTTCCAGGCCCTGGTCGCGGTAGTCCTTGTAGGTCGCCTCGAGGCCTTCGAACTGCGGGGCGAAGCCGCAGTAGCTGGCGGTGTTGATCACCACCAGCGGCTTGCCGGCGAAACGCTGGCACAGGTCGATCTGCTCCTTGCCGCGCAGCTCCGGCAGGCTGCCCTGGAGCAACGCCGGACAATCGGCCGCCCAGCTCGAAGTGGCGGCGGCCAGGGCCAGCAAAGGGAAGGTTAGCCAGCGGGCATGCATGATAGCGGTCTCCTGCACATGATTCCTTGAGTGTGCAGGGTAGCGCTTAACACAGGCTCATGCCCAACTGCATCAACGCCAGCCCGCCCTTGTGCCAGCCCCACCACACCAGCGCCAGCACCAGTATCGCGGCGATCAGCAGCAAGCCACGCCCGAGCAGGCCGTTCACGCGGCCTGGGCCTGCAGGCGGGCGACCGGGCGCTCGCGCACCGGCCAGTTAAGGGCCGCGGCCAGCAGGCTGAGCAGGATCGAGATCTGCCACACCAGGTCATAGCTGCCGGTCTGGTCATAGACCACCCCACCCAGCCAGCCGCCGAGGAACGCGCCCAGCTGGTGGAACAGGAACACGATACCGCCGAGCATCGACAGGTTGCGCACGCCGAACAGCGTGGCCACGGTGCCGTTGGTCAGCGGCACCGTGGACAGCCACAGCAGGCCCATGGCAATACCGAACAGGTAGGCACTGAACTGGGTCACCGGCGCCCAGAGGAACAGCACGATGACCACGGCGCGCAGCAGGTACAAGCCGGTCAGCAGGCGCGGCTTGGACATGCGCCCGCCGAGCCAGCCGGCGGTATAGGTGCCGACGATATTGAACAGGCCGACCAGCGCCAGCACGGTGGTGCCGGTGATCGCCGGCAAGTGCTGGTCGACCAGGTAGGCCGGCAGGTGCACGCCGATGAACACCACCTGGAAGCCGCAGACGAAAAAGCCCAGCGCCAACAGCCAGAAACCGGAATGCGAGCAAGCTTCGCGCAGCGCCTGGCCGAGGCTCTGTTCGGCGCCGTGGCTGGGCAGCGGGTTATCACGCAACAGGCCTACGAACGGCACGATCAGCGCCACCATCAGGCCCAGCACCAGCAAGGCTGCCGACCACCCCAGCCACTGGATAAGGCCCAAGGTGCCGGGAAGCATGGCGAACTGGCCGAAGGAGCCGGCGGCGCTGGCGATACCCATGGCCATGCTGCGCTTTTCCGGCGGCACGGCGCGCCCGACCACCCCAAGGATCACCGAGAACGAGGTGCCGGAAAGGCCGATGCCGATCAGCAGGCCGGCGCTCAGCGACAGCGACCAGGCCGAGTCGGCCATGCCCATCATCACCAGGCCAGCGGTGTAGAGGATGCCGCCGATCACCACCACCTTGGCCGCGCCCAGGCGGTCGGCCAGGGCGCCGGTAAACGGCTGGGCCAGGCCCCAGATCAGGTTCTGCAAGGCGATGGCGAAGGCGAACACCTCACGGCCCCAGCCGAACTCGGCGCTCATCGGCGCCAGGAACAGGCCGAAACCATGTCGCACCCCCAGCGACAGCGCCAGGATCAGCGCCGCCCCCACAAGTACCCAACCGCTGCTCCGCCAAAGGGAAGTCATTGTCGTTGTCTCCAGCCCATCGCAAGGTTGATGCGGGTATATACCCGCTTTATATCGTAGTCGTTCAGGCAAGCTGCCCCAGCAAGCGCACCAACTCGTCACGCTGGCTTTCGCCCAGCCGTTCCACCAACTGCCTCTGGGCCTGTTGCCAAGCCGGGTAGGCGGCGTCCAGGCACGCCCTGCCCGCTTCGCTCAGCAGCACCACGCGATTGCGCTGGTCGTCGCCATCGGCAAGACGCACCAGGCCGTCGGCCTCGAGCACCTTGAGATTGCGGCCCAAGGTGCTGCGCTCCAGGCCCATGGCCTCGGCCAGGCAGGTGATGCTGGGGCGGTCGAGGCGCTGCACATGGCGCAGCAGGGAAAACTGGGCGACATTGATGCCGAAGCCGGCAAGGGCCTCGTCGTAATGTCGGCTCACCCCTCGGGCGGCGCGACGCAAATGGGTACAGATGCATTCACTGGTCAGCATGGATACGTGTATATACCCGCATTATGGATGTTGCAAGAGATTTCACGGTGTCGGTTTGGGTAGCAGGCGCTGGCGGATCGGCTCAAACTCGGCCGTGGCCTTGCGCGGCATAGGGTCCGGCGCGGCGTTCTCGATGGCTTGCCAATAACGCCACGGCACCTTGGCCGAACCCAGCTCGTAATCCATGCCGTCCCAACTGTCCTCGCGGAAGCTGTAGAAGGCCCAATGCAGTTGCTGGCGATCCAGCACCGTGAGCACATCCTCCAGGTATTCCCGACCCCCAGGCAAGCGGCGCATGCAACCGAACTCCCCCACCACCAGCCGCGAACGCGGCAACTTGATCGAATCGGCCCAATCCACCGGTTGTTGCAGGTAGCGGGCGACCTGCCCGGCATCCCACTGGCGGGTCTGTCCGGCAAACGGCACTGGACCGGGGTAGGCGAAAGGTTGCTCGCGAGAAAGATTGGGCGCGCTGGTGGCGGCATAGGGTTCGTACATGTGCACGCTGTACAGCACACGCTCATCCTCCAGCGCCTTGGGCCAGTAGCCGAAGGCATCGGCGGCGGCGTACCAGCCGGCATCGACCATGATCGGCGTCTTGCCGTCGACCTCGCGAATCGCGGCCACCAACTGCCGATAGAACGCCGGCAAGTCACGCGCCCCGCCCTGCTCGTGGGCGTACCACTGCTTCATCCGATCGAGGTCGGCATGCTCGACCAGGCCGCCGTGCTTCTCGGGCGCGGGCTCGTTGATGAGATTGTAGGCGGCAACGGCCGGGTGGTCCTTGAGGGCCTGGGCAACGTCTCGCCAGAAACGGGCGGACTGGGTCCAGTAGCGCTTGTCCTGCCATAGCCGGTCGTCGAAGCGATTCTGGTTGTTCTGCGCCCAGCGCATGCCGGGGAGCGACAGCGGCGTGATGACCACCTTCAGGCCGGCGGCGTGGGCGCGATCCAGCACCTCGACGAGCTGCTTCAGGTCGGTGTCGGCCAGGCCCTGGTAATCGTCTGCGTTGCCCAGCAGGAAATCGCGCTCGGCCGGCTGCCATTTATCGTAGGAGAGGCGCACCCAGCTGGCGCCGTAGCCTTTCAGGGCATCGAAATAGGCCTGGTCCGGGGGCAGGCGGTTGAAACTGTTACCGCCGTGGCGTGGGGAGTTCCAGAAATCGATCAGGTCGGCGGCGGTGGCGGACATGGTGGCAAGGGCCAGCAGGCTGGCGAGTATCCAGGGGTGCATGGCAGGGGTTCCTGGTGGTTTTGGGGAACGAACGAAGATAGACGCAATAGTTGCGGAAGGTTTCCGGGATCTATGTAAGACACGTCCCCTTATAGGAGCGGCCTTGTGTCGCGAAAGGGCCGCGTAGCGGCCCCAGGATCTAGGCGTTGATGCAAAGATTGCCGGGGCCGCTTTGCGGCCCTTTCGCGACACAAGGCCGCTCCTACAAGGGGAACGTGCCAGGCTGAAGCTATGCGCGTAGTGCCAGGGTAACCACCACCGTCAATTCCAGCAGTTCCAACAGCGCCCCGGCCGTATCTCCTGTGGTTCCACCCAAGCGACGGCACATCAGCCGACGCAGCCACACGAACACGACCAACGCCGCCAGCAGTGGCCACAGCACCGCCCAGCCTCCCAGCGCCAGTCCGGCCAGCGCAGAAACCAACAATACCCAGCCCGCACCGCGCCGGGGCAGGTGTTCGGCCAAGGCCGCGCCCAGCCCGCCCGCGCGCACGTAGGGCGTGCCGAGAAACAACCCGAGCATCGCCGCCCGCCCCACCACCGGAGCCAACACCAACAGGCCATCAGCGCCCCGCTCGACCAGAACCCAGAGGGCACAGAACTTCAGCAGCAATACCAGCACCAGCGTGACCACGGCAATCGGCCCGCTGCGCGGGTCCTTCATGATCTGCAAGGTGCGTTCGCGATCACCGAAGCCCCCCAGCCACGCATCGGCGCTGTCGGCCAGGCCGTCCAGGTGCAGCCCGCCGCTGAGCAGCACCCACAGCGCCAGCAACAAGGCCGCGAGCAAGGGCGCCGCAGTGCCTTGCAGCAGATGGCTGGCCAGCCACAGCAACAGGCCGAACAGCAGCCCCACCAGCGGATAGCACAGCAGCGAACGCCCAATCTCGCGGGGCTCCGGCATGCCCGGCAAGCGTACCGGCAAGCTACTGAGAAACTGCAAGGCGATCCAGAACGGCAGCATCTCAACCCACCTCGCGCATCTGCCCGTCGTGATCCAGCATCAGACGCACCAGCGCGCCATGCCCGACCTCGACCTGCAGCAATTGCTCACGCGGCAAGCCACGTGCCCGCGCCAGGAGAAGACGCATCACCCCACCATGGGTGACCAGCAGCACGCGCTTGCCTGCATGCACACTGCGCAAACCCTCGACCGCCGCCAGCACCCGTTCGGCAAAGGCCAGCACCGGTTCGCCGCCCGGCGGAGTGAAGGCATACGGATCATTCCAGAACTGCCCCAGGGCATCGGCGTCGACCTGCATGATCTGCGCGGCGCTTTGCCCTTCCCACTCACCGAAGTGCAGCTCGCGCACACCAGCCTCGCGCAGCACCGGCAGGTTCAGGCGCGCGCCCAGCTCATCGGCGAACGACGCGCAGCGCTGCAGCGGCGAACTGACCAGCACGTCCCAGGGACCGGAGTCGGCGACGGCCTGGCGCATCTGCTCCCAACCAGACTCGGTCAGGGCGTCGTCGAGGCTGCCGCGCAGACCGCCCCCCAGTTCCGTCTCGCCATGGCGCAGCAGTTCGAGGATCATGCCGGGCGATCCGCCACCGCCGCCTCGGCGAAGGTCGCCATCTGCCCGTGCAGCGCGCAGGCCAGGCGGATCAGCGGCACCGCCAGCGCCGCACCGCTGCCCTCGCCCAGGCGCAGCCCCAGGGCCAGCAGCGGCTCGGCTTCCAGGTCCGCCAGCAGGGCCTTGTGCCCCGGCTCGGCGCCCTGGTGGGCGAACAGCAGCCAGGGGCGGCACTGCGGATTGAGGCGGACCGCCACCAGGGCGGCGACACTGCAGATGAAGCCATCGACCAACACTGCCACGCCATGCTGCGCGCACGCCAGGTAGGCACCGGCCAGCGCGGCGATCTCAAAGCCGCCGACACAGGCCAGCGCCTGCAGCGGCTGGTCGGCGCGCAAGCCGTGCAGTACCAGGGCACGCTCGATCACTTCGGCCTTGTGCCGCACGCCGGCGCTGTCCAGGCCGGTGCCCGGGCCGCTCAGCTCATGGGCAGGGCAACCCAGCAAGGTGCTGGCCAGCGCCGCCGCCGCGGTGGTGTTGCCGATGCCCATTTCCCCGCCGATGAACAGCTGGGCGCCGTTGTCGAGTGCGCGCAGGGCGCTGTCGCGTCCGGCCTGCAGCGCCGCAGCCAGTTGCGCGTCGCTCATCGCCGGCTGACGGGCGAAGTTGGCCGTACCAGGCCCAAGACTCAGGTGATGGACACCGGGCAGTTGCAGCGTCGGGTCGATGGTACCGAGGTCGACCACCTCAAGGTCTGCGTCCAGCTGGCGCGCCAACACGCTGATCGCCGCGCCACCGCCGACGAAGTTGCGCAGCATCTGTCCGGTCACCGCCTGCGGGTAGGCAGAGATGCCCTCCTCCACCACGCCATGGTCGCCGGCGAAGATCGTGATGGCGACCCGCTCCAGGCTGGGACGCTCGCGCCCTTGCAGGCCGGCCAGGCGTATCGCCAGGCCTTCGAGTTGGCCGAGGGAGCCGGCCGGTTTGGTCAGCTGCTGCTGACGGGCGCGGGCCTGGTCCATGGCGGCGGTGTCGAGGGGTTGGCAGGCGTCACGCCACCACATCTGGGTCATAGGGCAGGTCCTTTGAGCATGAGAGGGAGGCCGGCCACGGTCAGCACCACGCGCTGGCAGCGTTCGGCCACGGCCTGGTGCAGCGTGCCCGCCAGGTCGACGTAGCGACGGGTCAATTCGCCCATGGGCACCACGCCCAGGCCGGTTTCGTTGCTGACCAGGACAAGGGTGCCCGGCAGCTGTTCCAGGCAATCGAGCAGCGCATCGCGCTCCTGTGCCAGGCGCAGGTCATCCTCGAGCATCAGCAGGTTGGTCAGCCACAGGGTCAGGCAGTCCACCAGCAGGCAGCGCCCTTCGGCGGCTTCGGCGCACAGCACATCAGCCAGCGCCACGGGCTCCTCGACCAACCCCCAATGGGCCGGACGGCGCTCGCGGTGCAGACGCACGCGTTCATTCATCTCGCCATCCAGCGGCTGGCTGGTGGCGATATAGGTCACCGGCAGGCCGCTGCTCTCGGCCAGTTGCTCGGCCAGGCGGCTCTTGCCCGAACGGGCGCCGCCGAGGATCAGGTTGCGCATGTCAGGCGACTCCACACAATTGGCGCAGGCGCACGGTGTCCAGGTGCTGCTCGACCAGGTCGGCCAGGCGCTCGATATCGCGTTCGCGCAGGGCCTCGTAGTCGATGGCCTGCACATCGGCCAGACCCGCCCAGCGCAGCAGCGCGGCGCACGACTGGGTGCCCTCGAACAGGCCATGCAGGTAGGTGGCGAGGATCTGCCCGTCGGCGCTGATGGCCCCGTCGGCGCGGCCATCGGCCAGTAGCACCGCCGGACGCGCCAGCGCCGGACCGTGGGTAACCCCGGCATGGATTTCGTAACCCGACACCGGAACCTGCTCGAGATCGAGCGTGCCGGCCACGTTGCGCAGCTGCTTCTCGGCCTCCAGCACGGTGCTGTAGGCCAGCAGGCCGAGGCCCGCGCTGGAGCCGGCGGGCCCTTCCAGGCCCAGTGGATCATGCACCTGCTCGCCGAGCATCTGCAGGCCACCGCAAATGCCGATGAGCTTGCCGCCGTAGCGCAGGTGCCGGGCGATGGCGGCGTCCCAGCCACGCTCGCGCAGTTGCGCCAGGTCGCCGCGCACGCTCTTGGAGCCGGGCAGGATGATCAGGTCGGCGGCTGGGATCGGCTGGCCCGGGCCGATGAACTGCAGGTCCACCTGCGGATGCAGGCGCAGCGGGTCGAAGTCGGTGTGGTTGCTGATCCGCGGCAGCACCGGGACGACCACCTTGAGCACGCGCTCGCCCTTCGCCCCCTGGCGGCTATCGATCCCGTCCTCGGCCTCCAGGTGCAGGTCGGTGACATAGGGCAGCACGCCCAACACCGGCTTGCCGGTGCGCTGCTCCAGCCAGTCCAGGCCCGGCTGCAGCAAGGCGATGTCGCCACGAAAACGGTTGATGACAAAGCCCTTGACCCGCGCCTGCTCGCTCGCCGACAGCAGTTCCAGGGTGCCGACCAGGTGGGCGAACACGCCGCCCCGGTTGATATCGGCCACCAGGATCACCGGGCAGTCGACCGCCTCGGCGAAGCCCATGTTGGCGATGTCGCCGGCACGCAGGTTGATCTCCGCCGGGGAGCCGGCGCCTTCGACCATCACCACCGGGTAGGCTGCGCTCAGGCGCTCGTGGGACGCCAGCACCGCCTGCATGGCGATGGCCTTGTAGTCGTGGTAGGCGACGGCGTTCATGCTGGTCACCGCGCGGCCATGGACGATCACCTGGGCGCCGGTGTCGCTGTTGGGCTTGAGCAGCACCGGGTTCATGTCGGTGTGCGGCGCCAGCCGGCAGGCCTGGGCCTGCACCGCCTGGGCGCGGCCGATCTCGCCGCCGTCGGCGGTCACGGCGCTGTTGAGCGCCATGTTCTGCGGCTTGAACGGCACCACGGCGATGCCCTGGCGCAGCAGCCAGCGGCACAGGGCGGTGACCAGCGTGCTCTTGCCGGCATCGGAGGTGGTGCCTTGCACCATGAGGGTGGTCATGCCGATTCCTTCTGGTAGTCCGCCAGGGCCTGGGCCAGGCGTTGTTCGTCGGCGGCCGTGGCGGGCAGGCCGAAACGCAGTGCGGGCGGCTGCTCGAACAGGCGCACCAGGATGCCGCGGCGGGCGAGAAAGTCATGCAGGTACGCGGCGCGCTCATCACGCACGTACTGGAACAGGTCGCAGCCGCCACTGGGTGGCAGGCCCGCGCCGTCGAGCAACGAGACCAGGCGCTGGCTGGCCTGGGCGCAACGGGCAATCTGCGCCTGGTGCGCCGCGTCGTCGGCGAAACAGGCCTGCCCCAGCACTCGGGTCGGGCCGCTGACGGCCCAGGGCCCGAGTGCCTCGGCCAGACGTCGCAGCACATCCGTCTGGGCGACGACGAAGCCCAACCGCACACCGGCCAGGCCGAAGAACTTGCCGAACGAGCGCAACACGATCAGGCCAGGTTGCCCGGCCTGATCGACCACGCTGTGTTCGGGCGTATTGTCCATGAAGGCTTCGTCCACCAGCAGCCAGCCACCGCGCTCGGCCAGACGCGCATGCCAGGCCAGCAGGCGTTCGCGGGTCACCCGGCGGCCGGTGGGGTTGTTGGGGTTGACCAGTACCAGGACGTCGAGACTGTCGAGCAAGCCCTCGACCTCGGTCTCGTCCAGTTCGACCAGCGTGTGCCCTGCCCGTGCCCAGGCATGCGGATGCTCGGCATAGCACGGCGACAGGACCCCGACCCGCCCGCTCGGGCGCAGGTGCGGCAAGGCCTGGATCGCCGCCTGGGAACCGGCCACCGCCAGCAACGGCTGCGCGCCATAGTACTGCCGCGCCGCCGTCTCCAGGCCGTCTTCGGTCTCCGGCAGGCGGGCCCAGGCCTGCAGCGGAATCGGCGGTATCGGGTAGGACCATGGCGCGATGCCGCTGGACAGGTCGAGCCACTGCTCCCGTGGAATGGCGTACTGTTTCACCGCCCGCAGCAGGCGGCCACCGTGTTCAAGCATTCAGATAGGCTCCCACGCAGATCAACAGCACCCACAACCACACGCCGCGCTGCACCAGGCTCCAGCCGCGCTCGATGGCCTGGGCGTCGGCCATCGGCCCTTCACCCAGGCGCGGTCGTTCATGCAGCTCGCCGTGATACACCGCCGGGCCGCCCAGCTCCACGCCCAGCGCGCCGGCACCCGCGGCCATCACCGGGCCGGCGTTGGGGCTGTCCCACAGCGGCGCCTGGTTGCGCCAGCAGGCCAGGGCCAGGCGGGTCTTGCCCAGCAGCGCATAGGTCAGCGCCACCAGCCTGGCGGGAATATAGTTCAGCCCATCGTCGATGCGCGCCGCGCACCAGCCGAAGCGTTCGAAGCGCTCGTTACGATAGCCCCACATGGCATCCAGGGTATTGCTCAGGCGGTACAGCACCACCCCCGGCGCACCGGCCACGACGAACCAGAAAAGCGCGGCGAACACCGCGTCGCTGCCGTTTTCCAGCACCGACTCGGTGGCCGCCCGGGCTACGGCGGGCTCGTCCAGCTCGCGGGTTTCGCGGCTGACCAGGTAACCGACACGCCGCCGCGCCTCGGCCAGGTCCCCCTGGCGCAATGCCTGGGCCACCGGCAGCACATGCTCGCCCAGGCTGCGCAGGCCCAGGGCGCAGTACAGCGCCAGCACATCCACCAGCCAGCCGATGTACGGCAGCCAGGACAGGATCAGCGCCAGCAGGGTCAGCGGCACCACCGCCAGGAACCACGCGGTGACACCATGGCTGCGCCAGCCGCGCCCACCGGCGTTGAAACGTTGCTCCAGGCGCGAGGCGAAGTTGCCGAAGCCCACCAGCGGATGACGCCGGCGCGGCTCGCCCAGCAGCGCATCCAGGGCCACGCCCGCCACGGTCAGCAACGCCACGCTCATGGACGCTCTCCCCAATGGTTCTCGTACAGCATCTCGCTCAGCGGCCGTTGCTCGGCCCAGTCTTCCAGCACCAGCATCGGCGCCGGATAGAACTCGGTCACCGGCCCCAGGCACAGCACCGCCATGGGTTTTGCGCCCGCGGGCATGCCCAGCAGCTCGGCCAGGGCCTGGGGGTCGAACAGCGACACCCAGCCCATGCCCAGCCCTTCGGCCCGTGCCGCCAGCCACAGGTTCTGGATGGCGCAGGCCAGCGAGGCCAGGTCCATCTCGGGTAGGGTGCGGCGGCCGAAGACATGTGCCTCGCGCTTGTCCATCAACGCGGCCACCAGCACTTCGGCGCAGTCGTTGATGCCTTCGACCTTGAGCTTCATGAATTCATCGGAGCGCTCGCCCAGGGCCTCGGCGGTGCGCACCCGCTCCTGCTCCACCAGCGCCTGGATCCGCTCGCGCAAGACACGCTGGCTGATACGGATGAACCGCCACGGTTGCATCAGGCCCACGCTGGGCGCCTGGTGGGCGGCGGCGAGCAGGCGCCCGAGCAACTCGGGGGCCACCTCGCCCCCGGCGAAATGGCGCATGTCGCGGCGTTCGCCAATGGCCCGGTAGATGGCCTGGCGCTCGGCTTCGCTGTAGGCGTGTCGGCTCATGGTCGCAGCAGCGCCGCCGCCGCGTCGGGGTTGGAGGGAAAATAGAAGTGCACGTAGGAGGCGGTCAGGCGCCCCAGCCGATAGACCGCCTCGTTGCCCCGACCACCGTTGGGGCTCAGGCCGCGGGCGATCGGTGCAAGCTCCGTGCTGGTCAGCGAGTGGTGGTAGGTGTGGCCACGCAGGGTGCCTTCGGGCAGTTCGACCGCCTGCAGGGCCAGGGCCGCCAGACGCTTCTGCATGGTCGCCTCGCCGGGCAGCAGGCCCAGCAGCGTGGCGCGCTCGCCCGCCACGTCGGTCAGTGCGTCGAGCAGGTAGAGCATGCCGCCGCACTCGGCCAACAATGGCTTGCCGGCGGCATGATGGACGCGGATCGCTTCCAGCATCGGCGCGTTGGCGGCCAGCGCCTGGTGATGCAGCTCGGGGTAGCCGCCGGGCAGGTAGAGACTGTCCACCACGGGTAGCTCGTGGTCATGCACCGGCGAGAAGAATTCCAGGTGCGCACCGAGGCCACGCAGCAGGTCAAGATTGGCGCCATAGGTGAAGGCGAAGGCCTCATCGCGGGCCACACCGATGCGCACCCCGCTCAGCGACGCAGTCACATTCACAGGCTCAGGCTCGGCAAAACGGACCGGTGGCGGCAGCGCGGCATCGCAACTGGCGCCCAGGGCTTCGGCGGCGGCATCCAGGCGTGCATCCAGGTCATTCAACTCGCTGGCCTGGACCAGACCAAGGTGACGGCTGGGCAGTTCGATGCCGCGCTCGCGGGACAACCCGCCGTACCAACGCAGGCCTTCGGTCAGACTGCCTTCGAGCAGTTGCGCATGACGCAGGCTGCCGACCCGGTTGGCCAGCACCCCGGCGAACGGCAGGTCGGGCTGGTAGCGCGCCAGGCCTAGAGCCAAGGCACCAAAGGTCTGGGCCATGGCCGTGCCGTCGATCACCGCCAATACCGGCACGCCGAAGTGGCGCGCCAGGTCGGCGCTCGACGGGGTACCATCGAACAGGCCCATCACGCCCTCGATCAGGATCAGGTCGGCCTCGCCCGCCGCGTCCCACAACAGGCGGCGACTTTCCTCGGCGCCGATCATCCACAGGTCGAGCTGGTAGACCGGCGCACCGCTGGCGCGCTCGAGGATCATTGGATCGAGAAAGTCAGGCCCGCACTTGAACACCCGCACCGTGCGCCCGAGGTTGCGGTGCAGACGGGCCAGGGCGGCGGTGACCGTGGTCTTGCCCTGGCCCGAGGCCGGGGCTGCGATCAGCACGGCGGGACACTGGCGCGACTCACTCACAGTTCGACGCCCTTCTGCGCGCGGATACCGGCCTGGAAGGCGTGCTTGAGCATGCCCATCTCGGTGACGGTATCGGCCAGTTCGATCATTTCCGGTTTTGCCGCTCGCCCAGTGACGATCACATGCTGCATCGGCGGACGCGCCTGGATATCCGAAAGCACCTGGTCGAGGTCCAGGTAGCCGTGCTTGAGGGCGATGTCCAGCTCATCGAGCACGACGAACTGGACCGACGGGTCCTGCAGCAACTGCCGCGACACCGCCCAGGCGGCTTCGGCGGCGGCGATGTCGCGCTGGCGGTCCTGGGTTTCCCAGGTGAAGCCCTCGCCCATCACGTGGTAGCGCACCTGCTCGGGGAATCGGCGGAAAAACAGCTCCTCGCCGGTGCTGTTGCGGCCTTTGATGAACTGCACCACGCCGCACTGCATGCCATGGCCCAGGGCGCGGGCAAGCATGCCGAAGGCCGAGCTGCTCTTGCCCTTGCCGTTGCCGGTCAGCACCAGCAGCAGGCCGCATTCGTTGGGGGAGTTGGCGATGCGCTCGTCGATGATCGCCTTCTTGCGCTGCATGCGCGCCAGGTGACGTTCGTCGCGTTCGGTGGATTCGCTCATCAGGGGTCTCCGCAGGCTGTCGCGGCGGCGGCGACAGGTAAAAGGCAGGCAGACGAGGAGCGCGCAGGAGGCATGGCAACAGCCACATCGCACCGCGCATCACCCTCCGTGATGCCGTTTGGCAGTGACAGGCCGGTCTCCGGGCTCATGAGCGGGCGCAGGCCCTGGCCACGCGCCTTCCCGGACATGGACATCCAGTGGCCTTGCGTAGCCGTCGACTCATCTACCGTTGCGGGGGCAGCGCCGGACTCGCGCCTGCTGGCGCCCACCGGCTTCCCAGTTTCACCCTGCCGAACCGCGGTTCGCAGGGCACCTGAAGCACGCCGCGAAGGTTAGAGGGTTGCACCGGGAGCGTCAATCGAGCGTGGGCCGATCTGGCCTGGATCAATGGCCGATTCGCCAGCTTGTGCCACACTCAAAGCAGTGATATCACATAGCCACTATTTCGGCTGACCTCGATCACAATGACAAGGAGAGCGCAGCATGCAAGGCCTGATGATCAACAACCCGCGCCTGGAGTTCCTGCGCCCGGCCCTCGAACGCTGGGTCGACTGCATCGACCGCTTCAACCAGTTGCAGGGCGACAACGAAGCGCCCTACTGGCACGGCACAGCCAGCAACGTCGGCCTGCTCGCCGCTGCCGCCTGGCAGGGTGAATTGGTGGCGCTGGAACGGCACATGAGCAAGAAACAGCGCGACGAGGGCGAGCGCGACGGGCGCTGCGACCTGTCGATCAGCAGCGCCGAGGAGTCGCTGTACCTTCACGCCGGCCAGCGCTGGCCGCGCATCGCTCGCCTCGACCTGACAGCGGCCCTGCAGGAAACCGCCGCCCTGGCCAAGCCGATCGCCTATGGCAGCCAGCTCAAGGCCGGGGCGCTGTTCGTCACACCGTGGAAGGCCGGCCAGCACGCCAGCCCCGAGGAACTGCAGGACCTGGTGGACGACCTGCAGAAGCACACGGCCTGTGCGCTTGCCTGGTACTTCCCGTATGCCTACCGCAAGCTGCACAACGAACTTGGGCAGTACTATCCCGGGGTGGCATTGCTGCTCAAGCAGGCTTGATCGGCGCCGCCTCAGTTGGCAGCGGCAGCCGGCAGGTCGACGGGAAAGAAACGCTCTGCCAAGTCAGGTGTCCTGAAGCGCGTCTTGTAGGCCTGTTCGTCGAACAGCAGGCCGGTGCGCAGGTCGTAGACAGGCCCGGCAGCCGGCTTGGGCACCTGCTGGAGCGTGACATGGACGAAGCGATAGTGATCACCGTAGACCTGCTCCAGGTTGTCGATCCGGAAGTAATGGCCCGGCAGGAACAGGGTCTCCCCTTCGTCCCAGTAAAGCGAGAATGCGCTGATCGGCGTGCCTTCCTGGTAGCGGCCGAGGGGCAGCTCGAAGATCACCGAGGTGTCGTCGAACTGTCCCGCAAGATGGCCGAGCGCATTCACCGAAGGTTGTGAGGCGAACTCGGCGACTTTGTAGGGATTCTCGGTAAACGAGGTCAGGTCGGTATTGACCAGCACATCCCCCACCCGCAGCTGGCCATTGCGATAGCGCTGGCCACTGGTGCCACGGGAACCGTGCCCTCCACGATACAGGCTCACCTCGTTGCTGTCGGGCAGCTCGTCCAGGGTATCGGCCAACGCTTGAATGTAATCATCCTCATCGTCGTACCGGTAAGTACCCGAGCGGAACACATCGTTCACCTTGGACTCGTCGCTTGTGTAGTACTCGATCAGGGAGTTGTAGTACTCGCGATCATAGCGATAGGAATACTGAACGCGACCATCGACCAGTACGCAATCCAGACCATTGGCATCCACACCAGGCACCTGGTCCTGCTCCAGCACGGGAATCGGATGGGCCTGCAGCAGCGTTTTCTGACGGCGAAGTGCATTGGCGGAGAACACCTTGCTACGCACATCATCCACGACAAGGTACAAGTCCCAGAACCTCGATCTGGTGCTGGACATGCCCACCACCGCAGGCGGCATACCCCCGACCAACCGCGGCGGCACCAGCAACTCCCATTCGTTCGCCTCGTTCAGCCGTACCGGGTAAAGAGGGCCAAAAGCAAACGGGTTATTGGCCGGCACAACCAGCCAGGTATGCAGTTGATGGTCATACCGCACGCGGTACGACAAACCATTGAGCACGATCCAGCAACTGCCATCGCTCCCCAGCCTGATGCCACGCAAACGCCCGGAGGTAACCTGCTCACCACTGAGCAGCTCGTTGCTCTCCCGCCCTTCGACCAGCAGGGTGGCGGACTGCGACACCTGCCACTGGTCCAGGTTGCCATCCAACCCATCGAACGGCACGTCATGGGCCAAAGCGGCAAAACTCGACTGAAACCCCAGATCGACCATGTTCAAGGCCGCGAACAGGCTGTCGAGCATGGCATCGCGCAAGGCACTCTTGCGGCTCTGCTCGTCGGCGACATGCAAGGCGGCATCGATATCCAACCCCACCTTGCCCAGGCTGGCCCCCAGCAGCATCAGCGTCATCGGCCAGCCGAGCGGCGCAAAGCCACCGAATACCTTGATGAACGCCGAGAGATAACCACTCCACATCGCCTTGCGCAGCTGGGCGTTGTCGAGCATGGCCGTGGCGTTGTCGTCCATCTCAGTGGTGGCCTGATTGGCCAGGTAGGTAAAGAGGTCGATGCTGATCGGCCGCTTCAGATAACCGAGCAACACCAGCGCCGCCTCATCGCTCGTACTGTTGGCGATACTTTGCAGATGCATACTGATCGAGCGGGCACGCGAAGGGGCACGGGCATCGGTGTGGGCAGCTGCCACATAGCTGGCCAGGGTGGCGGGATCCTGCAACTGTCCGCGTAGCCACCCAGCCAGATCCTGCTCCGATGCGAAACTCTTGAACGCCTCGCTTGCCCAGGGGCGATAGAGGAGCGTACGACCGCTGCCCATCACAAAGCTGTAGAAGCAACCGCGATCGCCTTGATCCAGCACGTAGCGCAAGACCGAAAAGGGCGTTGTCGAACTGCCCTGTTTGAGCGCGTCCAGCGTCGGCAGCCCGCCGGCAGCCAGCCCGTCTGCAACCATTGCCCGCAACGAAGCCCAGTCACTCTCGCTGATTCGCCTTGCGCGAAAGGCGATACTCCCCTGCCCCAACATGTTGACCTTGGCCAGGACTCGAAAATGTTGTGAATAGGTGCTCCAGAATCGCGTGATGTCGGCGCGATAGGCTATCGCGAAGTCCAGCGTCCACAGGTCTTCCTGCACCTTGCTGCCAAGCATCGCCACTTCGTTGCGTTCATCGAAGTGATTGGCCTGCCGCCCCTGCAGGTAGAAGCCACCGTACAGATCAAGCTCGTCCGGTGCCTCCTGGAAGTGGGCATCGAAGCGCTTGATCACAAGCTCCGTCAAGGTCATCGACTTCAACGGCGGCCCGCTGTGCTGCCACCCCGTGAAAGTGCGGCTGCTGGTGCTGGCAGTGCCGAACTGGTGCCACCAGATGAACCGTGGATCGATTGGCTTGCCGGTGTGCTTGAGCACGATGCGCTGCGCGTGCTGGGTCGCCAGCACATAGGGATCGGGAAATTCGCGGACGATTTCGTCCACCAGGCGTACCAGCGGCCACCCTGCATCCAATGCGTCGAGACTGCGTTCTACGCGCTCCTTGATCGTGGTCATGACCCGCTCCTGGGAAGTCGTTATGGGACGAGCAGCCTGGCGTAACGGGCAGGAGGAGGAGCGGTAGAAGATTGTAGGGTCAGGAACGATCCGCCAAACCGTTCAAACAGGTCTGGCAAACACGCCATCAGGTATCAGGGATTCTGCGCCAGATGCCCCGGCGGCAGCACCCGCTTGGCCTGGAGGTAGGCCTTGGCCCAGTAGCTGTTGGACAGGTAGTCCAGGCGCACGGTGCCGCCTGTCGACGGCGCATGCACGAAGCGCCCTTCACCGACGTAGATGCCGGCATGGCTGACCTGCGACCCACCGCTGGTGGCAAAGAACACCAGATCGCCCGACTGCAGCGAATTGATATCCACATTTGGCGCGCGCATGACGATCATCTCCCGGGTCGAGCGTGGCAGACTGATACCCGCCGCATCACGGTAGACATAGCCGATCAGGCCGCTGCAATCGAATCCGGCATCCGGTGTGTTGCCACCCCAGCGATACGGTGTGCCCACCAGGCCGATGGCGCGAAACAATACATCGTCGGCCACAGGCGACGAAGGCGCCTGATTGAACACCATCGGCTGCTTGGGCGTGGGCGCCGGCGCAGGAGCACGGCTGGAGCAGGCCGCAACCAGGGCCACCAGGGAAAGGAATGCGAAGCGCGCCAACATCGCCATGATGCGAACGTCCTGTCGAGAATCCGACGGCCACGGCCGAAGGTAAAAAGAGTTGAGAATTTAGATTAGACGCTTTCTGTAAATGCGCACGGCGGCGAGCTTTTCAGCTACGCCGCCGTGCGAGGTTACAACATTTTGATATCAAATCAATTGCGCGAGATCGTAGTCGGCGCCATGGCGAGCGCGCGCTTGGCCTCGATGAAGGTCTTGCTCCAGTAGCGATCGCCCAGGCTGTCGATACGCACGCCACCGCTGCGGCGGCTGCTGGAGTGGATGAACTGGTTGTCACCCAGGTAGATGCCGGCATGGCTGACGCGGCCACGGCCGTTGGTGCTGAAGAACAGCAGGTCGCCGGGCTTGAGCTTGTTACGGGCGACCTTGGGCGCGTCGACGTTGATCATCTCGCGGGTCGAGCGCGGCAGGTTCATGCCCGCCTCTTCGCGGAACAGGTAGCCGATGAAACCGCTGCAGTCGAAGCCGGACTTCTCGGAGGTGCCACCGAAGCGGTAGCGGGTGCCGATCAGGGCCATGCCGCGTTCGAGAATGCTGTCGGCGAGCGCAGGCAGCTGGTATGGCTTGCCGTTGCTGGAGAAGGCGTTAAGGTCGTCTTCGCTGGCCAGCTCTTCCTCGGTGAATACGGAAGAGGCGGAAGCCTTGGCCTTGACCGATTGCTCGGCGGCCACGCGGTGGTCCTGCGAGGGTGCGACCGGGCCGGTGGAGGCACAGCCGTAAAGAAGGGTGACAAGTGCAAGTGGCACGAGGGGTGCGAAGCGCTTCAGCATGGGCACGACCGTGTCTGTAGTCCTTTAGAAGGGGGAAACTATGCCTTCTATCGGACCCATTTGCAAATTTTATCGAAAAAGATGTGACTTTTCCGTTTTGATGCTCTGGCACCTTGTTCTCAGGGCTACCAGCCGAGGGTTTCCTTGAGGAACGGGATGGTCAGCTTGCGCTGGGCCTGCAGGGAGGCCTGGTCGAGGCGTTCGAGGAGATCGAACAACGCGCTCATGCTGCGCGTACCGCGGGTGAGGATGAAGTGGCCGACCTCGTCGGTCAGGTGCAGGCCACGGCGCGAGGCACGCAGTTGCAGGGCGCGCAGCTTGTCCTCATCGGACATCCCACGCATCTGGAAGATCAGCGCCAGGGTCAGCCGCGACTTGAGGTCGGCCAGTTTGATCGGCAGTTCCCGTGGCGAACTGGACGCCGCCAGCAGCAGGCGCCGGCCGCTGTCGCGCAGGCGGTTGAACAGGTGGAACATCGCCTCTTCCCAGTCCGCCTTGCCGGCAATCACATGCAGGTCGTCGATGCACACCAGCTCGTACTGTTCGAGGTGGTCGAGCAGTTCGACGCCACGATCAAGCAGTTGCGCCAGGGGCAGGTAGACAGCGGGTTGGCCCAACTGCTGGAAACGCTGGGTGGCGGCCTGCAACAGGTGGGTACGGCCCACGCCCTGCTTGCCCCACAGGTAGATGAGGCTTTCGGTCCAGCCGGCGTCGGCTTCGCACAGCCGCTCGACATAGCCCAGTGCCGCGGCATTGGCGCCGGGGTAGTAGTTGATGAAGGTGGCGTCGTCGCGCAGACGCACACCCAGGGGCAACTGGATCGGTTTCATGCTCGCGGGCGGTCGCGGGGACCACAGGGGGCCTTTGATGAACAGTGTGCAAAGTCTATACCCGCAGCGCGGACGGCACAATCGGCGAGGGAAATAGCGCAAGTAAAATCAAGTAGTTGCACTGTTCCACAAGCATCGCGGGGCAAGCCCGCTCCCACGTTATCGCCCCTGCCAGGGTAGCGTGGGAGCGGGCTTGCCCCGCGATTGATCATAGGTCGGGGTCGATCTCCCCGGCATACATGTCCGACTCCTTGTACAGGTCATGCACATGCCGCAGCAGCACCATGATCACCGCCGCCACCGGCAACGCCAGCAACACCCCGGTAAAGCCGAACAGCTCGCCGCCGGCCAGGATCGCGAAGATCACCGCCACCGGGTGCAGGCCGATGCGGTCGCCCACCAGCAGCGGTGTCAGCACCATGCCTTCGAGCGCCTGCCCGACCATGAACACCGCGACGATGCCCAGCATCGGGTAAAGCTCGCCGCCGAACTGGAACAACCCGGCGACCAGCGCCGCGCCGATGCCGATGATGAAGCCCATGTACGGCACGATCGCCGCCAGCCCCGCCAGCATGCCGATCAGCAGCCCCAGTTCCAGCCCCACCAGCATCAGGCCGGTGGAATAGATGACGCCCAGCGCCAGCATCACCAGCAACTGCCCGCGCACGAACGCCCCCAGCACTTCGTGGCACTCGCCGGCCAGCTCCACCACCTGCGGCTCGCGCTGGCGCGGCAACAAGCTACGCAGCTTGGCCATCATCAGGTCCCAGTCGCGCAGCAGGTAGAAGCCCACCACCGGAATCAACACCAGGTTGGCCAGCCAGCCAATCAACGCCAGGCTCGAAGCGGTGGCCTGGGACAGCAGCACCCCGACGATGTCGGTGGTCTGGCCCATGTGCTCGCCGATGGCGGCCTTGATCTTGTCGAATTTCCAGAAGCCATCGGCCAGGCCCAGGCGGCTCTGCACCCAGGGCAGCGCCACATGCTGCAGCCAGTCGAGCATCTGCGGCGCCAGTTCGTACAGGCGTAGCAACTGCTTGGCCAGCATCGGCACCAGCACCAGCAGCAGGGCCAGGAATATCAGGGTGAACAGGCTGAACACCACCACCACGCCCCAGGTGCGCGACAAGCCGAACCGTTCCAGGCGGTCGACCAGCGGGTCGGCCAGGTAGGCCAGCAGGATGCCCACCAGGAACGGCGAGAGAATGTTGTGCAGGAAGTACAGCAGCACGGCAATCACAAAAGCCGCGCCCAGCCAGATCCAGCGACGCAGGTCAGTCATTCAGACACTCCTTACCAGCGAAAACGCAGGCCGTCGAACGGCTTGGCGGCGGTGGCCGGCGGCGTCGCGCCGGCCGGGTCCTGCGTGTTTGGCGCAGGTGTCGCGGGCACGGCCTCGGCAGGCAGTTCCTGGAGCTTGGCCAGGCTCAACTGCGCGCGCAGTTGCTCACGATTGCCGGTGACGCGGTAGGTCAGGGTACCGCCATCGGCCATCTGCAGGCGCGCGCCATATGGCTCCAGGACTCGGCTCAGCTCGGCGTAGCGTTGCAGGTTCATGCCCTGGACCTGCACCTCAAGCTCGCTGCTGGTGCCGGGACGGGTGACATAACGCGGCGCCAGACGATTGCTCACCGCCAGCAGTACGGCATCGGCCAGGGCCGCCTGATCGGCGCCCTCGGCGCTGCCTTGCTCGCGCTGGTCGCCCAGCCACAACTGCCATTTGCCCTGCCACTTGCCGTCAGCCTCGTGGGCGTGCACCGCCAGCAGCGCATCGGCGCCATAGCGCTCGGAGGCCTCGCGCAGCGGCGCCGGGTCGTTGCCTTCGAGCAGCTTGGCATTGGCCACCAGTTGCTCCTGCAGGTCGGCCAACGGCAGGCGCAACGGCAGGCCGCGGTGCTGGGCGGCCCGGCGCAGGGGTTCGGCGACAGCCTGGCCATCGCCGACCAGGCTGCTGCCCTCGACGCTGTCGTTCAGCCACCAGCCAAGAATCGACGGCCGGTTGCTGCCCCACAGCGCCAGGCCGGCTTGGCGCAATGCGCGCTCGGTGCTGCCGGGGTCGAACTCGACCAACACCGACTCCGGCGGCCCGGCTTCGGTGCCGACCTGGTTGATGATCTGCTGCGGGTCCTTGCGCAGCGCGGCCAACGCCGGGTTCTGCACCGCCTTGGGATCGCCGGTCAGGCGCAGCACCAGGGTATCCAGGGCCTTGCCGGTCGCCTGGGCGCGGGCTTCGCCGCCCTGCCCTTCGACGGGCTCGCGCACCTGGTACAAGCCAGAGACGGTTTCGGCCTGGGCGACGGTGCCAGCCACAACCAGGCAGGCGCCAGCGATGAAGTTGAGAAGACGCATTGAGGATTCCTGTCCAGATGACCTTGGGGCGACACGCCCTTGCCTGTCGGCTGTGACCGCGCAACCACGGCAAATACTCCGCGTTGCCGGCCCGTTGCCTGGGTCGCCATGCCTATACCTTATACAGGCACCGGCGCGGCAACCAGTCACAGGGGGTGAAACACGGTTTTTTGCCCAGATTTCCCGCCTGCCCGTCGGCCTGAGGATGGCCGCCTTGGGGCAACCCTGATAAAATCGCGCGCCTTCGCAGACCAGTGACGTACAGGCAGCCGCCGTTTTTGAAACCGGCCTTGGCCGTCCCGGTCGTTTTTCTGAATCCCTCCCTCCTAAAGGCCTGGATCAATGAGCAAGCAACCCTCCCTGAGCTACAAAGACGCCGGTGTAGACATCGACGCCGGCGAAGCACTGGTCGAACGCATCAAGGGCGTCGCCAAGCGCACCGCACGTCCTGAAGTCATGGGTGGCCTGGGCGGCTTCGGCGCCCTCTGCGAGATCCCGGCCGGCTACAAGCAGCCGGTGCTGGTCTCCGGCACCGACGGCGTCGGCACCAAGCTGCGCCTGGCGCTGAACCTGAACAAGCACGACAGCATCGGCCAGGACCTTGTCGCCATGTGCGTCAACGACCTGGTGGTGTGCGGCGCCGAGCCGCTGTTCTTCCTCGACTACTACGCCACCGGCAAGCTCAACGTCGACGTGGCCGCCACCGTGGTCACCGGCATCGGCGCCGGTTGCGAACTGGCCGGCTGCTCGCTGGTCGGTGGTGAAACCGCCGAGATGCCTGGCATGTACGAAGGCGAAGACTACGACCTGGCCGGCTTCTGTGTCGGCGTGGTGGAAAAGGCCGAGATCATCGATGGCTCGAAAGTGGTCACCGGCGACGCCCTGATCGCCCTGCCATCCTCCGGCCCGCACTCCAACGGCTACTCGCTGATCCGCAAGATCCTCGAGGTTTCCGGCACCGACATCGACAACACCCAGCTCGACGGCAAGCCGCTGGCCGACCTGCTGATGGCGCCGACTCGCATCTACGTCAAGCCGCTGCTGCAACTGATCAAGCAGACCGGCGCGGTCAAGGCCATGGCTCACATCACCGGTGGCGGCCTGCTGGACAACATCCCGCGCGTACTGCCAAAAGGCGCCCAGGCCGTGGTCGACGTGGCCAGCTGGCAGCGTCCGGCGGTGTTCGACTTCCTGCAGGAAAAAGGCAACGTCGACGAGCATGAAATGCACCGCGTGCTGAACTGCGGCGTGGGCATGGTCATCTGCGTGGCTCAGGACCAGGTCGACAATGCCCTGAACGTGCTGCGCGCCGAAGGCGAGCAACCGTGGGTGATTGGCCGTATCGACGTGGCCGCCGAAGGCGCCGCCCAGGTCGAGCTGCAGAACCTCAAGGCACACTGATGCCCTGCAATGTAGTCGTGTTGCTGTCGGGCTCCGGCAGCAACCTGCAGGCACTGATCGACAGCAACAGCGCCAGCGACAGCCCGGCACGCATCCGCGCGGTCATCTCGAACCGTGCCGATGCTTACGGCCTGGAACGTGCCAAGGCCGCCGGCATCGAAACCGCCGTGTTGTCGCACACCGGTTTCGACGGGCGCGAAGCCTTCGACGCGGCGCTGATGGCGCTGATCGACGGCTTCCAGCCCGACCTGGTGGTGCTGGCCGGTTTCATGCGCATCCTCAGTGGCGATTTCGTGCGCCACTACCAGGGCCGCCTGCTGAACATCCACCCGTCACTGTTGCCCAAGTACAAAGGCCTGCACACCCACCAGCGCGCGCTGGAGGCGGGCGACGCCGAGCATGGCTGCAGCGTGCACTTCGTCACCGAGGAACTCGATGGCGGGCCTCTGGTCGTACAGGCTGTGGTGCCCGTGGCAACGGATGACACCGCGCAGACGCTCGCCCAGCGCGTGCACCTGCAGGAACACCAGATCTACCCGCTGGCGGTGCGCTGGTTCGCCGAAGGACGCTTGCGTCTGGGCGGACAGGGTGCATTACTGGATGGCCAGCCGCTGGCGGCCAGCGGTCACTTGATTCGATCCTAGGAGAATTTATGCGTCGCGCCCTGCTCTTGGCTCTCGCCGTGCTCGCCCTGCCCCTCCAGGCAGCTGACCTGAAGCCTTTCGCGGCCAGCTACACCGCCGACTGGAAACAGCTGCCGATGAGCGGCACCGCCGCGCGCAGCCTGGAAAAGAACGCCAACGGCACCTGGAGCCTGAACTTCAAGGCTTCGATGATGATCGCCAGCCTGACCGAGCAAAGCACCCTCAAGTTCGACAACGACACCCTGCTGCCGCAGCAGTATCACTTCGAACGCGGCGGCCTGGGCAAGGCGAAGAAGGTCGACCTGAACTTCGACTGGGCCGGCAAGAAGATCACCGGCAGCGACCGTGGCGACGCCATCAACCTGCCGCTCAACCGCGGCGTGCTGGACAAGTCGTCCTACCAGCTGGCCCTGCAGCATGACGTGGCCGCCGGCAAGAAGAGCATGACCTACCAGGTGGTCGACGGTGACGAGATCGACACCTACGACTTCCGCGTGCTGGGCACCGAGAAAGTGACCACCAAGACCGGCCAGGTCGACGCGATCAAGGTCGAACGCGTGCGCGACCCGAGCCAGAGCAAGCGCATCACCGAGCTGTGGTTCGCCAAGGACTGGGACTACCTGCTGGTGCAGCTGCGACAGGTCGAGACCGACGGCAAGGAGTACGTGATCGTGCTGCAGGATGGCACGGTCGATGGCAAGGCGGTCAAGGGTAACTGATACCGCTGCCTGCAACGCCCGAAGCCCCGCCTTGTGCGGGGTTTCTTTTTTGCCGCACACCGCTCCCACAGGATATGCGCTGCCCTTGATGAAACTTGTTTCATCGCTGTTTTATTTACTTAGCCTGCTAACAAATTCTATAAAGGGGTCCTGCGACAGAGTGCCGCAGCCAACCCAAGCAGTGGAGTTTGACGATGACAGTCCAGGTAACCGAACGCGACGAATCGAAAATGTCCCACGAAGGCCAGGCCGCTGGCCTGCGGATCTGGGACGTGCATCAGCAAGGCCAATTGGTCGGCATGTTCCATGACGAGCAACAGGCTCACCAGTACCGCATGGAGCTTGAATACCTCGAGCGCCAACGCCCGACGCAGTGAGCCGGCCCTGCAACGAAAAACCCCGCCAAGGCGGGGTTTTTCGTGCTTACCACATCAGATCATCCGGGATCTTGTAGGCCGCGTACGGATCGTCCTCGTCCGCTTCCTCGACATGGGTGTTGAGCAGCAGGATACGGTTGGGGTCGCGTTCCTGGATCTTCACCGCGGCTTCGCGCGGGATCACTTCGTAGCCGCCGCCATGGGCGACGATGGCCAGCGCGCCATTGCTCAGCTTGCTGCGCATCAGGGCGTTGACGGCGATGCGCTTGACCTTCTTGTCATCGACGAAGTTGTAATAGTCCTCGGTGGTCAGCTTGGGCAGGCGGGTCGCTTCGATCAGTTGCTTGATCTGCGCGGCACGGGCCTTCTGCTCGGCCTTCTCCTGGACCTGGCGGTTCAGTTCCTGGTCCTTCTTGGCCTTCTCGGCCATGGCTTGCTTGGCCAGGCGCTGCTGGCTGTCGTCCACCTCCACCTGGCCCTTGTGTTCCAGGCGTTTCTGTTTCTTCTCGGCTTTGTTGGTCTGCGAAACCTGTTTCTGGTTGACCAGGCCGGCTTTGAGCAATTGGTCGCGAAGGGAAAGGCTCATGGGTGTTCTACTCACTTATGCATCGGCTCAGCCGCAGCTGGGCAGGTTCTTTTCCTGACGCTTGGCCTCGCCCCACAGGGCGTCCAGCTCGTCGAGGGTACGATCTTGGATGTTCAGGCCCTGCTCGCGCAATGCCTGTTCGATGAATCGGAAGCGCCGCTCGAACTTGCGGTTGGCGCGGCGCAGGGCGTTTTCCGGGTCGTGCTTGAGGTGCCGGGCCAGGTTGACGGTGGCGAACAGCAGGTCGCCCAGCTCGTCCTCCAGCGCGTCGCTGTCGCCATCGGCCATGGCCTGCAGCACTTCGTCGAGTTCCTCGCGGACCTTGTCCAGCACCGGCAGCGCCTCGGGCCAGTCGAAGCCGACCGTGGCGGCGCGCTTCTGCAGTTTGGCGGCGCGGGACAGCGCGGGCAAGGCGGCGGGCACATCGTCGAGCAGCGACAACTGCTCGGGCTCGCTTTTTTCGGCGCGCTCCTCGGCCTTGATCTCCTCCCAGCGCGACTTGACCTGCGCCTCGCTCAACACCGGGGTGTCCAGCGGCGCGTACAGCTCGCCGGTGGGGAATACATGGGGGTGACGACGGATCAGCTTGCGGGTGATCGAATCGACCACGCCGTCGAACTCGAAGCGCCCTTCTTCACGAGCCAGCTGGCTGTAGTAGACCACCTGGAACAGCAGATCGCCGAGCTCGCCCTGCAGGTGCTCGAAGTCGCCGCGTTCGATGGTGTCGGCGACTTCGTAGGCTTCCTCGAGGGTGTGCGGGACTATACTGGCGTAGTCCTGCTTGAGGTCCCAGGGGCAGCCATATTGCGGGTCGCGCAGGCGGGCCATGAGGTGCAACAGGTCTTCAAGGGTGTAGGTCATATCAAGCCTGTTCCTAGGCGAGGGCTTGCCGGCGATGGGCCGCACAGCGGCCCCGTTTCTCAAGGGGTGCGATTACGCCGCGTCTCGATGATGTTGGGCAACTGCGAGATCCGCCCCAGCAGACGTCCGAGGGCATCCAGGCCGGGGATCTCGATGGTCAGCGACATCAGCGCAGTGTTGTCTTCCTTGTTCGAGCGGGTGTTGACCGCCAACACGTTGATCTTCTCGTTGAGCAGTACCTGCGACACGTCGCGCAGCAGCCCCGGGCGGTCGTAGGCACGGATGACGATGTCGACCGGATAGGTCTGCACCGGGATCGGCCCCCAGCTGACCTGGATCATGCGCTCCGGCTCCTTGCCCGCCAGCTGCAACACCGAGGCACAATCCTGGCGGTGGATGCTCACGCCACGGCCCTGGGTGATGTAGCCGACGATGGCATCGCCCGGCAACGGCTGGCAGCACCCGGCCATCTGCGTGAGCAGGTTGCCGACGCCCTGGATCTGGATGTCGCTGCGCTTGCCCGCGCGGATGCCCCGGGCCTGGCGCGGAATCAGCTCGACCGGTTCCAAGCGCTCGGGTTCGAGCAGTTGCTGGGCGGCGTTGACCATGTGCGCCAAGCGCAGGTCGCCGGCGCCGAGTGCGGCGAACATGTCCTCGGCGGTCTTGACGTTGGCCTTCTCCGCCAAGCGTTCGAAGTCCACCTGGGGCAGGCCCAGGCGGCTCAGTTCGCGCTCGAGCAGGGTCCTGCCGGCAGCCACGTTCTGGTCGCGGGCCTGCAGCTTGAACCAATGGACGATCTTGGCCCGGGCCCGCGAGGTGGTCACGTAGCCCAGGTTGGAGTTCAGCCAGTCACGGCTCGGGCTACCGTGCTTGCTGGTGATGATCTCCACCTGCTCGCCGGTCTGCAGGCTGTAGTTCAGCGGCACGATGCGGCCGTTGATCTTGGCGCCGCGGCAGTTGTGGCCGATCTCGGTGTGCACCCGGTAGGCGAAGTCCAGCGGCGTGGCGCCCTTGGGCAGGTCGATGGCGTGGCCGTCGGGGGTGAACACATAGACCCGGTCCGGCTCGATATCGACACGCAGCTGTTCGGCCAGGCCACCGATATCGCCCAGTTCCTCGTGCCACTCCAGCACCTGGCGCAGCCAGGAGATCTTCTCTTCGTAGTGGTTGGAGCTGGGCTTGACGTCGGTGCCCTTGTAGCGCCAGTGCGCGCACACCCCCAGCTCGGCTTCCTCGTGCATGGCGTGGGTGCGGATCTGCACCTCCAGCACCTTGCCCTCAGGGCCGATCACTGCGGTGTGCAGGGAACGGTAGCCGTTTTCCTTGGGGTTGGCGATGTAGTCGTCGAACTCCTTGGGGATGTGCCGCCACAAGGTGTGCACGATGCCCAACGCGGTGTAGCAGTCGCGCACTTCCGGCACCAGCACGCGCACTGCGCGCACGTCGTAGATCTGGCTGAACTCCAGGCCCTTGCGCTGCATCTTGCGCCAGATCGAATAGATGTGTTTCGCCCGGCCGCTGATGTCGGCGTTGACGCCGGTAGCCAGCAGCTCGTTCTGCAGTTGGCTCATCACGTCGCTGATGAAGCGCTCGCGGTCCAGCCGGCGCTCGTGCAGCAACTTGGCGATCTGCTTGTACTGGTCGGGTTCGAGGTAGCGGAACGAGAGGTCTTCCAGCTCCCACTTGATATGACCGATGCCTAAACGGTGGGCCAGCGGCGCATAGATGTCGAACACCTCGCGTGCCACGCGCAGGCGCTTCTCGTCATCGGCGCCTTTGACCGCACGAATGGCGCAGGTGCGTTCGGCGAGCTTGATCAGCGCCACGCGCACGTCGTCGACCATGGCCACCAGCATCTTGCGCAGGTTTTCGACCTGCGCCTGGGAACCAAGCACCAACGACTGGCGCGGGCTGAGGCTGGCACTGATGGCCGCCATGCGCAGCACGCCGTCGATCAGCTTGGACACCACCGGGCCAAAGCGCTGGCCGACTTCAGCCAGGGTCACCTTGCCTTCGCGCACCGAGCGGTAGATCACCGCGGCGACCAGCGAATCCTGGTCGAGCTTGAGGTCGGCGAGGATTTCGGCGATCTCCAGCCCAGCCTGGAAACTGGAGGTGCCGTCGGCCCAGGAATGCTTGGCTGGATTGCCTTTTTTCTCGACTTCATGGGCGAACTCGCAGGCTTCTTTCAGCCCCGGGCGATCGAGCTGCGAATCGACGCTCACCACATGATCGAGCCATGCTTCGAGATTGATACTGCCGTCGTGGTTGACCGGCTGGTGCACTCTCACCTGTACCATCTTTGTTTTACCTTTCCATACAGCGCACCACGCGGGTGCACTGGCTATCACCTGTGCGCCCCTCACTCCTTGAAGGCCGCACCAAGAGGGCCAGCCCGGCTAGCCCACTTCGAATAACGCCATGGCCTCGACATGCGCCGTCTGAGGAAACATGTCGAGAATCCCGGCCCTTTTTAACCGGTACCCCTGCCCGACCAGCACCTGCGCGTCTCGCGCCAGCGTGGCCGGGTTGCACGATACATAGACCAGCCGCTTCGCGCCGAGCCGGGCGATGCCTTGCACCACCTCGAATGCCCCGTCGCGCGGTGGATCCAAGAGTACCGCAGAAAAGCCCTCGGCGACCCATCCGGCGCCCGCCAAAGGCTGCGATAAATCGGCCTGAAAAAACCGAGCGTTATGCACATTGTTGCCGTCGGCGTTGGCCGCGGCGCGCTCGACCATGGCCTGCACGCCCTCCACCGCCACCACCTCGCGCACCTGGCGGGCCAGGGGCAGGGCAAAGTTGCCCAGGCCGCAGAACAGGTCCAGGACCCGCTCGTGCGCCTCGGGCGCCAGCCAGGCCAAGGCCTGCTGGATCATCAAGGTGTTGACCTGGGCGTTGACCTGGACGAAGTCACCCGGCCGCCAGGCCAGTTCCATGCCCCAGGGCTCCAGGGCAAAGCCCAGTTGCGCCGCGGCATCCACCGGCGCCGGCTCGCCCTCGCCCTGCAGCCAAAGCTGGGCGCCGGCCTCGCGGCAGAAAGCCTCGAGCCGCGCCAGGTCTTCACTGGGCAAGGGCGCCACATGCCGCACCAGCACCGCCTCGGCGGTGCCGCTGAACAGCTCCACGTGCCCCAGCGCCTGCGGCTTGCCCAGGCTGCGCAGCACGGTCGGCAGGTGGCGCATGATCGACTGCAAGGGTTGTACCAGCACCGCGCATTCGTCGATGCCGACGATGTCCTGGCTGGCCTCGGCGCGGAACCCCACGTCCAGTTGGCGCGCCTTGGTGTCCCAGCGTACCGCGACCCGCGCCCGGCGGCGGTAGCCGAATTCCGGTCCGCTGAGGGGAACAGCCCACTCCTCGGGCTGCACGCCGGCCACCCGTTGCAGCTGCTCGGCAAGCAGGCGTTGCTTGAGCACCAGTTGCCCGTCATGAGGCAGGTGCTGGAGGTTGCAGCCACCGCAGCGGGCATAGTGCCGGCAAGGCGCTTCACGGCGCTCGGGGCTGGCCTGGAACACGCGCTCCAGGCGCGCCTCGACCACCTTGCCACGCGCCGCGAGCACCCGCGCCTCGACATCTTCGCCAGCCAGCGCGCCGCTGACGAACCAGGTACGTCCTTCGATGAAGGCGATGCCGCGACCGTCACCGGCCACGCGCTCGATCGTCAGGCGCTGCTTCTTGCCCACGGGTACCTGTGCGGCACGGTTGCCGCCGGCCGGCTGGAAACGCAGGCCGGTATTGTTTTTCTTTCTGGACATCAGGTTGGATCGAACAGGCCGGTGGAGAGGTAACGGTCGCCGCGGTCGCAGATGATGGCGACCATCACCGCGTTCTCGACTTCGCGGGACAGGCGCAGCATCGCCGCCACCGCACCGCCGGAGGATACGCCACAGAAAATGCCCTCTTCGCGGGCCAGGCGACGGGTGGTCTGCTCGGCCTCCTGCTGGGACATGTCGACCACGCGATCGACCCGGGTGGCGTCGAAGATCTTCGGCAGGTACTCGTGGGGCCAGCGGCGGATGCCGGGGATGGCCGAGCCTTCCATCGGCTGCAGGCCGACGATCTGCACCGCCGGGTTCTGCTCCTTGAGGTACTGCGAGCAGCCCATGATGGTGCCGGTGGTGCCCATGGAGCTGATGAAATGGGTGATGGTGCCCTGGGTCTGCTGCCAGATTTCCGGGCCGGTGCTGTTGTAGTGGGCGATCGGATTGTCGCCATTGGCGAACTGGTCGAGGACCAGGCCGCGGCCTTCGGCCTGCATCTTCTCGGCGAGGTCGCGCGCGCCCTCCATGCCCTCTTCCTTGGTCACCAGGATCAGCTCGGCGCCATAGGCAGTCATCGCCGCCTTGCGTTCGGCGGTGGAGTTGTCCGGCATGATCAGGATCATCTTGTAGCCCTTGATCGCCGCAGCCATGGCCAAGGCGATGCCGGTGTTGCCGGAGGTGGCTTCGATGAGGGTGTCACCGGGCTTGATCTGGCCACGCAGCTCGGCGCGGGTGATCATCGACAGCGCCGGGCGGTCCTTGACCGAACCTGCCGGATTGTTGCCTTCGAGCTTGAGCAGCAAGGTGTTGCTGGTGTCCCCGGCGATGCGCTGCAGGCGAACCAGTGGCGTATGGCCGATGCATTCGGCGATGGTTGGGTACTGCAGGGTCATGGGCGTTTTCACAATCCGGACGGCAGGGGCGCCTATCATACCGGCAAACCCAGCGCGGCCATATCACGCAATTGCTGGATGTTATAACGGGTGGCTATAAGTGCCTGGAGCGGGCTTGTCCCGCGATGGGCTCGACTCTGCTGCTGCCAGGCGCAGGCACAAGCGCAGGCCGCGCTCGCCATTGACCGCCCACACGCGCCCACCCTGGCGGCGGATCGCATTGCGGGCGATGCTCAAGCCCAGGCCAAAACCACCATCCCCAGGCCGCGAACCCTCCAGCCGGGAAAACGGCGCGAAGATCCGCTCCAGGTCTTCCTCGGCCACGCCACCGCCCTCGTCCTCCAGGTCGATACGCCAATACCCGCCCTCCCGCCAACCGCTCAGGCGCACCACACCCGCCTCGGGTGAATGACGGATGGCATTGCGCAACATGTTCTCCAGCGCCTGGGCCAGGTCATTGAGGCTGCCCTGCACCCAGCAGTCGGCCGGCAGCTCGCAGCGCAGCCGTCGCGGCGCCCAGCCGCTTTCGTAGCAGGCGTTCTCGCTGAGCAGATCCCACAGCGCCGCCACCTGGATCGGCTCGAGGTTTACCGGCGCGCGCTCGGCGTCCTGCCAGGCCAGTTGCAAGGTGTCCTCGACCAGTTGCTGCATGCCATCCACCTCGCGGTGCAGGCGTTCGCGCAGGCGCTGCAGGTCGGTCTCGCCATCACAGGCCACGCGCAGGCGGCTGAGCGGCGTGCGCAGCTCGTGGGACAGGTCGCGCAGCAACTGCTGCTGCAGGGCCACGGTACCCTGCAGGCGTTCGGCCATCTGGTCGAAGGCGCGGGCCAGTTCGCCCAGTTCGTCCTTGCGCCGAGTGGTGCGCGAGTCCAGGCGCGCCGCCAACTGGTCGGCACGCCAGGCATTGGCCTGCTCACGCAGTTGGTTGAGCGGCACGATCAGCATGCGGTACAGGCCGACGCACAGCAGCAAGGTGAACAGCCCGGGGATGATGCCGTTGGTGACGATGCGCCAGAACAAGCGGTATTGGCCGGGGTTGAAGCGCTCCGGCAGCTCGATCACCAACATGCCCTGCTCCGGCGCGCCGGGGAACGGCAGGCGCAACCAGGGCTGGCCGATGGTGCGCCGGCTCATGGGCCAGTCGACGCCACGCAGGCGGGTCAGGCGCTGGGCCTGGCCTGCGCTCAGGTCGGCGCTGCCCAGCGGCTGCAGATCGCCATCGAGCACGCCCATCCAGCCCTGTTCGCGCTCGCGCATCGTGGCCAGCCAGGCATCCACGCCCTCGCGGTCGCCGCTGCGCCAGGCTTGCTCGGCCTCGGCCGCGTAACCGCGCAGGACCTGCCGCGCCGGCTCGGACAGGAAGGCATCCTGGGTTTCCATATGCCGGCCCCAGCTGTAGCTCAGGCCGATCATCAACAGGCAGAAGCCCACCAGCAGGACGGTCAGTTTCCAGAACAACGAGTGACGGTCGAGCACGGTTCAGTCAGCCTCGCCCGCGCCGAACACATAGCCCTTGCCCCACACGGTACGCACCTGGCGCTCGTGGTAGCCGATGGCCTTGAGCTTGCGGCGGATCTGGCTGACATGCATGTCCAGGCTGCGGTCATGCCGCGAGTAGCCGCGCTGCAGGACGTGCTGGTAGAGGAAGGGCTTGCTCAGCACCTCATCCTGGCTGCGGTGCAGGGTGTCGAGCAGGCGGTATTCGCTGGGAGTCAGGCCGGCACAGGCTCCGGCGAGGCTGACATCGGTGGTCTGCTCGTCGAAATGCAGCTGCCCGGCGTCCGCCTCCCGCGGCGCCCGAGCGCGTCGCTCGAAGGCCACCCGACGCAGGATCGCCTCGATGCGCACGCGCAGCTCGGCAAAGCTGAACGGCTTGGGCAGGTAGTCGTCCGCGCCGCGCTCGAAGCCGCTGATGCGGTCGGCCTCGGCGCCCAGCGCCGACATCAGGATCACCGGCGTGGCGCTGCGCCGACGCAGGCTGACCAGGGCGTCCAGGCCGTTGAGGCCGGGCAGCAGGATGTCCATCAGCACCAGGTCGAATACCTGCCGGCCCGCCGCCTCCAGGCCTTCGAGGGCATCGCGGCACCAGGTCACCTGGAAGCCGCCGCGCTGCAGCTCGTCGTGCAGGTAGGCGCCCAGCACGGGGTCGTCCTCGATGGCGAGGATGTTGGTCGCGCGAATAGCTTCAGGATGCATTGGCAACTGCCATCAATTCTCAATTGCGCGATTATTGGACAAGCGGTCCGAACAAGGCAACCGTCGCCCGACTGGCGCGAGGTCAGAGCGGTCGCACCGCCACTGCCAGCCGAGAAAAGCGAAAACCACTACAAATCCTGTGCATTCCCCCTCAGCGCAGAGTAACGTTCCCGGTGATGCGCGAACTGCGCCTTTAACAGCACATGACAGGAGACAGGTGTGCTCGACCGTTTGGGAATCCGCAGCCGTGTCCTGCTGCTGGCCTTGCTGCCCGCCAGCCTGATGGCCCTGGTGCTGGGCAGTTACTTCACCTGGCTGCAACAGAGCGACCTGCGTACGCAACTGCTGCAGCGCGGCAAGATGATCGCCGAGCAACTGGCACCCCTGGCGGCACCGGCCCTCGCCCGCCAGGCCCCGGCGCAACTGGAGCGCATCGCCACCCAGGCGTTGGAGCAGGCCGATGTGCGCGCCGTGGCGTTCCTCGCCGCCGACCGCACGCGCCTGGCCCACGCAGGTCCGAGCATGCTCAACCAGCCGCCCAGCGGCGGCACCGGCACGCAACTGCTGCAACGCACCGGCAACGACGCCACCCGCTACCTGATGCCGGTGTTCGGCCATCACCGCGACCTGGCCACCGACGCCGTTCCCGCCGAGGCCGAACGCCTGCTCGGCTGGGTGGAGATCGAACTGTCCCACGACGGCACCTTGCTGCGCGGCTACCGCAACCTGTTCACCAGCCTGCTGCTGATCCTCGCCTGCCTGAGCCTGACCGCGCTGCTGGCCCTGCGCATGAGCCGCACCATCAACAACCCGATCAACCGCATCAAGCACGCGGTCAACCAGCTCAAGGACGGGCACCTGGACGAACGCCTGCCGGCCATGGGCAGCCATGAACTCGACGAGTTGGCCGCCGGTATCAACCGCATGGCCGAGACCCTGCACAGCGCCCACGAAGAACTGCAGCACAGCATCGACCAGGCCACCGAGGACGTGCGCCAGAACCTGGAGACCATCGAGATCCAGAACATCGAGCTGGACATGGCGCGCAAGGAGGCCCTGGAGGCCAGCCGGATCAAGTCCGAGTTCCTCGCCAACATGAGCCATGAAATCCGTACTCCGCTCAACGGCATCCTCGGCTTCACCCACCTGTTGCAGAAGAGCGAGCTGACCCCGCGCCAGCTCGACTACCTCGGCACCATCGAGAAGTCCGCCGACAACCTGCTGGGGATCATCAACGAGATCCTCGACTTCTCCAAGATCGAGGCCGGCAAGCTGGTGCTCGACAGCATCCCGCTGAACCTGCGCGACCTGATCCAGGACACCCTGACCATCCTTGCCCCGGCCGCCCACGCCAAGCAGCTTGAGCTGCTCAGCCTGGTCTACCGCGACACGCCGTTGTCGCTGGTGGGCGACCCGCTGCGGCTCAAGCAGATCCTCACCAACCTGGTGAGCAACGCCATCAAGTTCACCCGCGAAGGCACCATCGTCGTGCGCGCCATGCTCGAGGACGAGCAGGAGGACAGCGTGCAACTGCGCATCAGCGTTCAGGACACCGGCATCGGCCTCTCGCCCCAGGATGTGCGCACCCTGTTCCAGGCCTTCAGCCAGGCCGACAACTCGCTGTCGCGCCAGCCCGGCGGTACCGGCCTGGGGCTGGTGATCTCCAAGCGCCTGATCGAGCAGATGGGTGGCGAGATCGGTGTCGACAGCACGCCCGGCGAGGGTTCGCAGTTCTGGATCAGCCTCAACCTGCCCAAGGCCCACGACGACGCCGAGGAGCAACCCGCCCAGGCCCTGGCCGGCCGCCGCGTGGCCATCGTCGACGGCCACGACCTGGCGCGCCAGGCGCTGGAGCACCAGTTGGAGGACTGCGGCCTGGCGGTAAGCGTGTTCGCCTCCTGCGACCAGCTGCTGCAAGGCGTGCAGGCCGCCAGCCAGGCCGGGCAGCCGTTCGAGTTCGCCGTGCTCGGGGTCAACCTGGGCAGCCTGGCGCCGGAACAGCTGGGCCAGTACCACCAGCAGCTCGAACGACTCGGCTGCCAGTGCGTGGTGCTCTGCCCGACCACCGAGCAGCCGCTCTACCACCCTTACCTGCCCAACGCCCATGGCCAGCTGCTCGCCAAGCCAACCTGCACCCGCAAGCTGCGCCGCCTGCTGCTGGAACTGGTGCAGCCGCGCCGCCCGGTGTGCGAACAGCGCAACCACAGTGGCCAGCGCATGCCGAAGATCCTCTGCGTCGACGACAACCCGGCCAACCTGCTGCTGGTGCAGACCCTGCTCGAAGGCATGGGCGCCGAAGTGCTGGCGGTGGACAACGGCTACGGCGCGGTACAGGCCGTGCAGGACGAACCCTTCGACCTGGTACTGATGGATGTACAGATGCCCGGCATGGATGGCCGCGCCTGCACCGAGCAGATCCGCCAGTGGGAAAGCAGCCAGAGCGGCCCGCCCCTGCCGATCGTGGCCCTCACCGCCCACGCCATGGCCAACGAAAAACGCGCCCTGCTGCACAGCGGCATGGACGACTACCTGACCAAGCCGATCAGCGAGCGCCAGCTGGCCCAGGTGGTGATGAAGTGGACCGGCCTGAGCCTGGGCTCACCGCCACCGGAACGCGCCAGCGAACGCCTGCCCGACAGCAGCGAGCTGAAGGTGCTCGACCCGGAGGAAGGCCTGCGCCTGGCGGCCGGCAAGCCGGACCTGGCGGCGGATATGCTGGCCATGCTGCTGGCCTCGCTGGAATCCGACCGCGAAGCCATTCGGGCCGCCCGCAGTGCCGCCGACCGCACGGCGATGATCGAGCGCGTGCACCGGCTCAACGGCGCCTCGCGCTATTGCGGCGTGCCGCAGTTGCGTGCGGCCTGCCAGCGCAGCGAAACCTTGCTCAAGCAGGACAGCCCCCAGGCATTGCAGGCCCTGGACGAACTGGACCAGGCCATCAACCGACTGGCCGAGCAGGCGCGCCAGAGCGCGTAGCCGACACAGGTCAACGCCCAAGCCAACCCTTTGGCTAGACTGGTGGCATTTCAGACAGGACCCCGACCATGCGCGCTCTGTTGTTCAGCAGCCAGCACTACGATCAGGAAAGCTTCACCCGGGCCGCCAGCGCGGCCCCCCTGGAGCTGCACTACCAGCCCGCCCGCCTGACCCTCGACACCGCGCCGCTGGCCCAGGGTTTCGAGGTGGTCTGCGCCTTCATCAACGACGAGCTCGACGCCCCGGTGCTGGAACGCCTGGCCGCCGGCGGCACGCGCCTGATCGCCCTGCGCTCGGCCGGCTACAACCATGTCGACCTGGCTGCGTCACAGCGCCTTGGCCTGACCGTGGTCCGCGTCCCGGCCTATTCGCCCCACGCCGTCGCCGAGCACGCCGTGGCCCTGATCCTGGCCCTCAACCGCCGTTTGCACCGGGCCTACAACCGCACTCGCGAAGGCGATTTCACCCTCCACGGATTGACCGGCTTCGACCTGCACGGCAAGACCGTCGGCGTGGTCGGCACCGGCCAGATCGGCGCCGCCTTCGCCCGCATCATGGCCGGCTTCGGCTGCCAGTTGCTGGCCTACGACCCTTGCCCCAACCCCGAGCTGGTCGCCCTCGGCGCGCGCTACCTTGAGCTGCCCGAGTTGCTGCGCCAGGCACGCATCATCAGCCTGCACTGCCCGCTGACCGAGCACACCCGCCACCTGATCAACGCCCAGAGCCTGGCCCAACTGCAGCCCGGCGCCATGCTGATCAACACCGGCCGCGGCGCGCTGGTCGATACCCCGGCGCTGATCGACGCGCTCAAGAGCGGCCAGCTCGGCTACCTGGGGCTGGATGTGTATGAAGAGGAGGCGCAACTGTTCTTCGAGGACCGCTCCGACCTGCCGCTGCAGGACGACGTGCTGGCACGCCTGCTGACCTTCCCCAACGTGATCGTCACCGCCCACCAGGCCTTCCTTACCCGCGAGGCCCTGGACGCCATCGCCGCGACCACCCTGGACAACATCAACCGCTGGGCGGCAGGCAATCCGCACAATCTTGTAAACGGTTGATGCTAGGATACGCGGCAATTTTGGAGGCCCCATGGTCGAACACGATTTCCGCTACACCCTTTTCAACCCGCAACACACCCTGATCGAGTGCCGCGCACTGGTGCCGGGCCGCTACCAGGTCACCGGCAACGGCGGCTCGATCCAGAAGGGCGACGTCCTGCTGGTCACCCTCAAGGGCAGCAAGGACCTGTCCATGCGCCTGACCGTCGAGACCGTGCGCCACCTGATCAACCCGCACGGCCAGTGGGTCGCCGTGGCCCAGGGCCCGGCGTTCAACGAGCTTGAGATCCTCAACTGGCAGGTCAAGTGCGACAGCTGCGACGCGGTGCTGGACTTCGAGTTCGCCAACGACGCCAAGCTGGGCAAGAAGGGGCAGGCCCCGGCCGCCAGCGCGCGCATCCAGGAACTGGGCTGGGCGAGCAAGGGCGACAAGCACCTGTGCCCACAGTGCCGGGAGCGTGGTTGAGTGAAACAGCTGCTGACCGGCGCGCTGATCGCCTGCGGCCTGATGGGCTGCGCCGCACAACCCTCGAAGCTGCAGCAGGAGCAGAGCTACGTGCTGGAGTGGATCGGTGAGCGCCCGCTGATCGACTACAGCCACCTGACGCTGACCCTGGCCAGCGATGGTCGCGCCTACGGCAACGGCGGCTGCAACCACTGGTTCGCGCCCTACACACTGGAGGGCGAACGCATCAGCTTCGGCAAGGTCGGCAAGACCCGCAAGCTGTGCGCGCCGGCGCTGATGGACCAGGAAAAACGCTTCCTGCAGGCGCTGGAAACGGTGCAGCGCTGGGATGTGTCGCCGATCGAGCAGATCCGTTTCTGGCCGGCCGAGGGCAAGCCATTGCGCTTCTGGCCTGAGGAAGGTTGAGCTACCTGGGGCTGCGAAGCAGCCCCAAGATCGATCAGGCGCCGCCTTTCAAAGCCCTGATCTTCGCCTGCAGCCCTTCGAGCGTCTGCTCGCCCATCAGCTGCTCACGCACCTTGCCCTTGTCGTCGATGATGTAGGTCACCGGCAGCGCCTCGCTGCGCGGCAGCTCGTAACGCTCGGCCGGGTCCTGGGCCAGCACGGTGAAACCGATGCCCAAGGTATCGGCGGCGGCTTTCAGGTCTGGTCCCTGCAGGCCATCGAAGTTCACCCCCACCACGCGAATGCCCTGGGCCTCCCACTGCTTGGCAGCGGCATTGAGCTCAGGGATTTCCGTGCGGCACGGGCCACACCATTCGGCCCAATAGTTGAGCACCAGCCAGTGCCCGTCGATCTGTTCGGCCTTTACCGTGTTGCCGTGCTGGTCCACGCCGTAGTCCGCACCGCAGCCGCCGAGCAACAGGCTCGCGGTGATGGCCAGTGCAGCTGCCAAACGCCTTGCCATGGGTCAATCCTTCTCGAAGTTTTCAAGCATTGAAGTCGGTCGCTGCGGTTAGAATAGCCGCCACACCCTGCTGGATGCGACCCGTCATGACCGATCTGACCCTCTATCATAACCCGCGCTGCTCGAAATCCCGCGGCGCCCTGGAACTGCTCGAGGCACGCGGCCTGACGCCGACCGTCGTGCGCTACCTCGAGACCCCGCCGGACGCCGCCACCCTCGAACAGCTGCTTGGCAAGCTGGGCATCGGCGCGCGCCAGCTGCTGCGCACCGGCGAAGACGAATACAAGGCCCTGGACCTGGCCAACCCAGCCCTGAGCGACGCCCAGCTGATCAAGGCGATGGTCGAGCATCCCAAGCTGATCGAGCGGCCGATCCTGGTGGCCGGTGACAAGGCCGTGGTCGGCCGCCCACCGGAGAAGGTCCTGGAGATCCTGCCGTGAGCGAACCCTACATCCTGGTGCTGTACTACAGCCGCCACGGCTCGACCAGCGAGATGGCCCGGCATATTGCCCGCGGCGTCGAGATGGCCGGCCTGGAAGCGCGCCTGCGCACCGTGCCGGCGATCTCCACCGAGTGCGAAGCCGTGGCCCCGGACATCCCGGCCAGCGGCGCGCTGTACGCCACCCTCGACGACCTGCGCCATTGCGCGGGCCTGGCCATGGGCAGCCCGACCCGCTTCGGCAACATGGCCGCGCCGCTCAAGTACTTCCTCGACGGCACCAGCAGCCTGTGGCTGGGCGGCGAGCTGGTGGGCAAGCCGGCGGCGGTGTTTACCTCCACCGCCAGCCTGCACGGCGGCCAGGAGACCACCCTGCTGTCGATGCTGCTGCCGCTGATGCACCACGGCATGCTGGTCACCGGCCTGCCCTACAGCGAATCGGCGCTGCTGGAGACCCGTGGCGGCGGCACGCCGTACGGCGCCAGCCACCATGCCGGCGCCGACGGCAAACGCGAGCTGGACCAACACGAGATCACCCTGTGCCGCGCGCTCGGACAGCGCCTGGCGAAGACGGCCAAGGCCCTGGGTGGCGAACGTGGCTAGAAAGCCCAAGATCCTGCCGCCACTGGACTGGCTGGCCCCGCGGGTGCGCTTTACCCGCGCCCTGAGCCTGGCCTGCTTCTTCGGCCTGATCGCCCTGCTGGTGGTGAACAACCTGTGGTTCGCCGACCTGCACGGGGCGCGGGTCGAGGTGATCATGGCCATCGAGCTGATCCCCCTGCTGCTGCTGCTGCCGGGCATGCTGATGGGCAGCGCCCGGGCACATGCCTGGACCTGCTTCGTGGTGAACATCTACTTCATCAAGGGCGTGCTGGCGGCGTTCGATCCGGCGCGGGCGCTGTTCGGCTGGGTCGAGGTGCTGGTGAGCCTGGGGTTGTTCGTCAGCGGGTTGCTGTTTGTGCGCTGGAAGTTCCAGCAGGAGCGGCGCCTGGCGGGTGAAGGAAGCTAAACGCCATCGCGGGCTTGCCCCGCGATCTCAATGATTGACGGTATGCGCCAGCATCACCGACAACTGGCACAGCGGCCGGCCGCTCTCTGCATGCCACTGGTTGAACGCCTGCTGCACCAGTGCCAGGTCACGCTGGCTAGTCGGCGGCTTGTCGATGATCTTCTGCGCGATCAGCGCCGCCGCCATGTCATCGGTGGGAATGAAGGTATCCTTGCCGACCATCCGCAGGAACCGCGGCGCCGACAGCCCGCCCAGCTGGTTGCCATGCCTGGCCAGGTACTTCCACAACCCGACGATATCGGTCTCTGGCCAGTCGGCGATGAACGCGCCGAAACTGCCCTTCTCCTTGGCCACGTCCAGCACCATCTGGGCATTGCGCGGCACGCTCTTGAGCTTGCCCAGGTGGCGGATGATGCGCTCGTCGTGCATCAGCCGCTCCAGGTGCTCGGCGCCCATCAGCACCACCTTTTCCGGATCGAAACCGAAGAACACCTGCTCGAACGCCGGCCACTTGGCGTCCACCAGGCTGTGCTTGAGCCCGGCGCGGAACACGCGCAAGGCAAGGGTCGACAGGTAGCGGTCGTCAGGGATGTCGCGCAGCTGCGCAGGCGTGCGCGGCTGCGGCAGGAAGGCCTCCAGCGCCTGGGCCGAGCCGAAGCGGTTCAGGCAGTACTCGTGCAGCCACTGATAGTCGCGCATGCGGTCAGATGTTCAGCACGTCGAGGAAACGCGGGGTGGCGCTTTCGTCGATCTTCAGGCTGGTGAAGTCGAACAGGTTGCGGTCGGCCAGCTGCGACGGCGCGACGTTCTGCAGGGCGCGGAAGATGCTCTCGGTACGGCCCGGGTGCTTGCGCTCCCACTCCACCAGCATGTCCTTGACCACCTGGCGCTGCAGGTTTTCCTGCGAGCCGCACAGGTTGCACGGGATGATCGGGAATTCCTTCATGTCCGAATAGGCCTGGATGTCCTTCTCGCTGCAGTAGGCCAGCGGGCGGATCACCACGTTGCGGCCGTCGTCGGCGCGCAGCTTCGGCGGCATGCCCTTGAGCGCGCCGTTGAAGAACATGTTGAGGAAGAAGGTCTCGACGATGTCGTCGCGGTGGTGCCCCAGGGCCATCTTGGTCGCGCCGATCTCGTCGGCGAAGGTGTACAGGGTGCCGCGACGCAGGCGCGAGCACAGCGAGCAGGTGGTCTTGCCCTCGGGTACCAGCTCCTTGACCACCGAGTAGGTGTCCTTCTCGACGATGTGGTACTCGACGCCCAGCTCTTTCAGATAAGCCGGCAGCACGTGCTCGGGGAAGCCCGGCTGCTTCTGGTCCATGTTCACCGCGACGATGTCGAACTTGATCGGTGCCACCTTCTGCAGGTGCAACAGAACGTCGAGCATGGTGTAGCTGTCCTTGCCGCCGGACAGGCAGACCATGACCTTGTCGCCATCCTCGATCATGTTGTAGTCGGTGATGGCTTCGCCGGCGAGACGACGCAGGCGTTTTTGCAGTTTGTTCTGGTTGACCGAGAGGGTGCCCATAGCGCTTGGATCCGCGAGGTGTGACAAAAGCCGGCTATTTTACGCACAAACCGCACGGCGCAGTAGGTGAATCCGATAAAGACTTCAAGGGAATCAGCACCGCGCCTGACAGCGCAATTTGCTCTAAAAACCCGGTTTTATGCGGGGAACGGCTTCCTATACTGCGACATAAGGCCACATTGGCGCAGCACTTGGTGTCCTGGCCTCGGGCCATCGGCGCTCCATCCGGGGGGCGTTTGGCAACGACGATAGGAGTGACCCGTATGATTCATCACGTTGTAGGGCTGTTCACCCACCCTGACCAGGAGTGGCGGGAGATCCGTGGCGAGGAAGAAAGCATCAGCCACATGTACCTGACGCACACGCTGATCCTGGCGGCGATCCCCGCCGTCTCGGCGTTCATCGGCACCACCCAGGTCGGCTGGGTGATCGGCGAGCGGCCGGCAGTGATGCTGACCATGGAAAGCGCGCTGTGGATGAGCATCATGTCGTACCTGGCGATGCTCGCCGGGGTCGCGGTGATGGGCGCCTTCATCCACTGGATGGCGCGCACCTACGACGCCAACCCGAGCATGGCGCAGTGCATCGCCTTCGCCACCTACACCGCCACCCCGCTGTTCATCGGCGGCCTCGCGGCGCTGTATCCGCACCTGTGGCTGGGCATGCTGATCGGCACTGCGGCCATCTGCTACACCGTGTACCTGTTGTATGTCGGCTTGCCGACGTTCATGAACATACCGTCGGATGAAGGCTTCCTGTTCTCAAGCTCCGTGCTGGCGGTGGGCCTGGTGGTACTGGTGGCGATCATGGCCGCGACCGTGATCATCTGGGGACTGGGCGTGGGGCCCGTCTACACCAACTGACGCATACCTATCAGATCCAACCAGCACTGGGGCATCACCCGAGGCCGCCGCAAGGCGGCTTCGTTTCGTGTGCCTGACCGGCGGCTCGGCAGCCAGCCTGAGCCTGCGGCATAATACCCGGTCAGGAGAACCATCCCGCCATGCCCGAGCTGCTCAGACAACGCGTCGAAACCTGTTACCAGCAAGCCGAAACCTTCTTCAAACGCCCTTTTCCGCGCCCGCAGGTCAGCTTCAAGCTGCGCGGCCAGAAAGCCGGTGTCGCCCACTTGCACGAGAACCTGCTGCGCTTCAACCTGCAGCTGTACCGCGAGAACCAGGAAGACTTCCTGCGCCAGACCGTGGCCCACGAGGTCGCCCATCTGGTGGCCCACCAGCTGTTCGGTGACCGCATCCAGGCCCATGGCGAGGAGTGGCAGCTGATCATGCGCGGGGTGTACGAACTGCCGCCGAACCGTTGCCACAACTATGAAGTGCAGCGGCGGGTGGCGACACGCTACATCTACCGCTGCCCGTGCCCGGAGAGCGACTTCCCGTTCACCGCCCAGCGGCACAAGCTGGTGCGCCAGGGGCGACGGTACCTGTGCCGGCGGTGCCGGGAGATTCTGGTGTACAGCGGTGAGACCCGGGTCGAGTAGATGCCCATACCCCTACAGGGGCGGTAGGCGTCCCCCCGGGCATTGTGCAAGTGACACAAAAAAGGCGACCCGAGGGTCGCCTTCTTCATTTCATACCGCGATCAACGCGCCGGGCCTTCGGCCACGCCCAGGTCGTCGGTCGGACGGGTGTCGACCAGGGGCGAGCCGCCGGACGCCAGTTCCGCCTGCAGGGTGTCGGTGTCCAGCTCCTTGACCCACTTGGCCACGACCACGGTGGCCACGGCGTTGCCGATCAGGTTGGTCAGGGCGCGGGCCTCGGACATGAAGCGGTCGATACCCAGGATCAGCGCCAGGCCCGCCACCGGCAGGTGGCCGACGGCCGACAGGGTCGCGGCCAGCACGATGAAGCCGGAACCGGTGACGCCCGCGGCACCTTTGGAGGCCACCAGCAGCACCAGCAGCAGGGTGATCTGGTGAGTGATGTCCATGGTGGTGTCGGTGGCCTGGGCGATGAATACCGCGGCCATGGTCAGGTAGATCGAGGTGCCGTCCAGGTTGAACGAATAGCCGGTCGGGATCACCAGGCCAACCACGGATTTCTTCGCGCCCAGGCGCTCCATCTTGGCCAGCATGCGCGGCAGGGCCGATTCGGACGACGAGGTGCCCAGCACGATCAGCAGTTCTTCACGGATGTAGCGGATCAGCTTGATCACGCTGAAACCGTGGGCGCGGCAGATACCGCCCAGCACCACCAGGATGAACAGCACGCAGGTGATGTAGAAGCAGGCCATCAGGTAGCCCAGCTGTACCAGCGAGCCCACGCCGTATTGGCCGATGGTGAAGGCCATGGCACCGAAGGCGCCGATCGGGGCCAGCTTCATGATCATGTTGATGATGTTGAACATCACATGGGCAAAGCGATCGATCAGGTCGAGCACAGGCTTGCCGTAGCTGCCCAGGCGGTGCAGGGCGAAGCCGAACAGCACCGAGAACATCAGCACTTGCAGGATGTCGCCGTTGGCGAAGGCGCCGACCACGGTGTTGGGGATGACGTTGAGCAGGAAGCCCACGGTGGTCTGCTGCGCGCCGGCGGCGGCGTAGGCGGCCACGCTGCTGGCGTTCAGGGTGCTGACGTCGACGTGCATGCCGGCGCCCGGCTGGACCACGTTGACCACGACCAGGCCGATGATCAGGGCGATGGTGGAGACGATCTCGAAGTACAGCAGCGCGTAACCGCCGGTCTTGCCGACCGACTTCATGCTCTGCATGCCGGCGATGCCACTGACCACGGTGCAGAAGATGATCGGGGCGATGACCATCTTGATCAGCTTGACGAAGCCGTCACCCAAGGGTTTGAGGGCTACACCGGTTTCCGGGTAGTAGTGGCCGAGCAGAATACCGATGGTGATGGCGACGATCACCTGGACATACAGCGATTTGTACAGCGGCTGACGAGTCGTCATGGCTAGTTTTTCCTCAAGTGGGCTGGCGCATCCTTCCCAGGATGTCGGGGCACCTGAATCGCGAACCCTCCTGTACCCGGAGGGATTTGTCGTTGTGGGCGAGTGCCTGGGCAGGCCTCTGCCAGCTGAATAGCAAGGGCGATGCCAAAGTGCCCGCTTGAGGTGCACAGCCAATGATTACAGGGTGTGAATGCCCCAGGACGGGGCGCAAAAGCCGGTAGGAAATGGCGGATTTCCGCCCGATGGCGGAAATCGTACAGGGTGGATTGGCGGGAATCCGCCTTTGAGGAAGCCGTGACAGCAGGCCCGGCAGGGCCGGCTTGCCGGCGATGAAAGAAGCGCTCAATCCAGTCGGAAAGCGATACGAAACGCAGCCCCACCCAACGCCGAATCGCCCAGGCTCAGCTCGGCGTCATAGCTGTCGATGATGTCCTTGACCACCGCCAGCCCGATCCCCTGCCCCGGGTGCTGGCGGTCCAGCCGCTCGCCGCGCTCGAGAATCCGCTCGCGCTGATCCGGTGGCACGCCCGGCCCGTCGTCCTCGACGCACAGCTCCAGCAGCCCCGGCGACTGACGCAGGCTCACCCGCACCTGCCCCAGGCACAACCGGTAGGCGTTTTCCAGCAGGTTGCCCAAGAGCTCAAGCAAGGCGCCCTGCTCCATCGGTACCCGCGCCAGGGCCGGGATGTCGAGGCTGACCTCGACGCGCTTGTCGCGATAGACCTTGGCCAAGGTACTGCACAGGCTGTCGAGCAACGGTTTGAGCTCGACCTGGTACTTCACCAGGCCGCTCTTGCGCAGGCTGGCGCGCTGCAACTGGTAGTCGATCTGCTGGCTCATGCGTTCGATCTGGCTTTGCAACACCCGCGCCTGTTCGCGGTCGCCCTGTTCCATGCTCTCGCCAACGCCCTGCAGCACCGCCAGCGGGGTCTTGAGGCTGTGCGCCAGGTCGTCGAGCGAGTCGCGGTAGCGCTGGCGCTGCTCGCGCTCGCTGCGCAGCAGGCGGTTGAGCGAACCGGTCAGGCGCAGCAGCTCGCGTGGGTGCTCGCGGCTGAGGCCATCCCGCGCTCCGCTCTCCACGTCGTCCAGCTCGGAGCTGAGCCGGCGCAATGAACGCAGGCCCCAGGTCAGGCCAGCCCAGAGCAGCACCATCAGCGCCAGCAGCGCCGCGCCGAAGCCCAGGTAGAGTTTCTCGCGCAGGCCATTGAGGGTGTCCTGGTATTCGCGTACCGGCTGCAGGGCGACGATGCTGAACGCCGCGCTCTTGCCGCCGAGCAGCTTGACCTCGACGTCATAGACGAAGAATTCGTCGCCGTCGTCCTGATGGATACGGGCGAACTCGTTGCCGCGCCCGTCATAGCGGGGGTGGTAGTTGATATTGCGGTTGCGGGTGGCCCGCGACTGCCACACCAGCGTGCCCTGGCGGTCGAAGATATAGCCGAGCAGGCCGGTGTAGGGCAGGTTGTAGCGCTCGTCAGGCAGCAGTGCCGGCATCTGCAACTGGCCGCGCTCGATGCGCGCGGCCGAGATCAGGGTGGTCACGTCCGAGGCCAGCCGCTGCTCGATCGATTCCTGCAACGCCAGGCTGAAGGCCTTCTGCAAGGCCGGCAGCAGCGCCAGCATGAACAGCAGCGCCAGCAACGCCGCCGCCAGCATCAGGCGCACCCGCAGCGAACGAATCATCGGCAGCGCTCAGTGAACAGGTAGCCCAGGCCGCGCACGGTGTCGATCGGCTTGAAGCCATTGTCGCCCTCGAGTTTGCGGCGCAGGCGGCCGACCAGCACCTCGATGACGTTCGGGTCGCGCTCCTCGTCGCCCGGGTACAGCTGCTCCATCAGCCGGTCCTTGGCCACCACCTGCTGGTGATGGCGCATGAGGTACTCGAGGATGCGGTATTCGTAGGCGGTCAGCGCCAAGGGCTGCTCGTCCAGGGTCGCCTGCTTGCGGTTGAGATCGAGCACCAGGGGCCCTGCGGCGATGGTCGACTGGGTGAAGCCGCTGGAGCGGCGCAGCAAGGCGTTCAGGCGCGCTTCCAGCTCTTCGAACTGGAACGGCTTGACCACATAGTCGTCGGCGCCGGCGGCCAGGCCCTCGACCTTGTCCTGCCAGTTGCCGCGGGCGGTGAGGATGAGGATCGGGAAGGTCTGGCCGAGGCTGCGCAGCTGGCGGATCAGGTCCAGCCCGCTCATGCCCGGCAGGCCCAGGTCGATCACCGCCAGGTCGTGGTTGTACTGCTCGGCCTGGTACAAGGCTTCTTCCGCGTTGGCCACCGCCTGCACCACATGGCCGCCTTCGCCGAGGCGGGTGAACAGGTGATGACGCAGCAGCGCCTCGTCCTCGACCACCAGCAATTTCATGCGGATCTCCTTCTATGGGAATGCCCTGTGCAGGCCTTTTCGCGGGTTTGCCCGCGAAAAGGCCTGCACAGGATAACAGCGACCTCAGAACTTGTAGGTAGCCGCCAGGTAGGTCTGCGCGCTGCTGGTCAGGCGCAGGGTACCGTCCTTCGGCCCGCCGTGGGCGCCGATCTCGGTGGCGGCGTTGCTGCGCAGGTAACGGTAGCCCAGCTCCACCGAGGTGTTGTCGGTCACTTCCTGGATCACACCGGCCTGCAGGCCGACGGCGTAACCGTAGTCGGTGTCGCGGCGGGCGCCCGGCGAATCCTGGGTCAGCTTGGTCATGCCCAGGCTGCCGCCGCCGAACAGCTTGGTGGTATCGCCCACCGGCAGGAACAGGTCGTAGCTGCCCAGCAGGTTCTCCTGGCGCAGCTTGACGCCGCTGTGGTCGCCCGAGACGTTGTCGTAGGTCACGTAGTAGCGGCCCTGGTCGTTGATCTTGCCCAGGCGCGCGCCCCAGGTGCTGTCCTTGCCGATGATGCCGTCGGCGTTCAGGCCGTCGGTGTTGCGTTGCAGCAGGCCGGACTTGCGCACTTTGTCGCTGGTCTGGCCGTAGGTCAGGCTGGCGAAGTTGTCATCGGCCTGGGCAACGCTGGTGAGGCCGGCTGCGCAAACCGCCATGGCGGCAATCAGGGTGTTGAGGGTTTTCATGGTTCAGTTACTCCGGGTTGGATGCGTTGTTGCTGTCTGGGGGCTAGAGTAGGGAGGGCGCCCTGAACCCCTGCTGAACCCGGCCTGAACCTTGGCTGAACGAACCGAACAAGGAGCTCGACCATGCGTACCCTGCTTGCCCTGGCCTTGTTGTGCAGCGCCAGCCTCGCCCAGGCGGCGGTGCAGACCCGCGAGATTCCCTACCAGGATGCCGACGGCAACCGCCTGATCGGCTACTACGCCTACGACGACGCCCTCGAGGGCAAGCGCCCGGGCGTGGTGGTGGTGCACGAATGGTGGGGGCTGAACGACTACGCCAAGCGCCGCGCCCGCGACCTCGCGGCGCTGGGCTACAACGCCCTGGCCATCGATATGTATGGCGACGGCAAGAACACCGAGCACCCGGCCGACGCCCAGGCGTTCATGGCGGCGGCGATGAAGGATCCGAAAGCCGCTGCCCGGCGCTTCGACGCCGGGCTTGAGCTGTTGAAGATCCAGCCCAATACCAACAAGCACCAGTTGGCGGCCATCGGCTACTGCTTTGGCGGCAAGGTGGTGCTGGATGCGGCGCGCCGGGGCGAGAAGCTCGATGGCGTGGTGAGTTTCCACGGTGCGCTGGTGACCCAGACACCGGCCAAGCCCGGGGTGATCCGGGCGAAGATCCTGGTGGAGCATGGCGAGGCCGACAGCATGGTTACCCCGGAGCAGGTGGCGGCGTTCAAGGCGGAGATGGATGCGGCCAAGGCCGACTACCAGTTCGTCGGGATTCCGGGGGCCAAGCATGGGTTTACCAACCCGGATGCGGATCGGTTGGGGCATGGGGGGCATGGCGGGCCGGATATCGGCTATGACAAGGCGGCGGACGAAAGCTCTTGGAAGGATATGCAGGCGTTCTTGAAGACGGCGTTTGACTGAAGGGCCCATCGCGGGGCAAGCCCGCTCCCACGCCGGAAAACAATGCCATTCGTGGGAGCGGGCTTGCCCCGCGATGACGCTTCGGTGATTTGCGCCAGCTATCGCGGCTGGCACAATACCCGCCATGAACAGACTTCCCACCTGCTGCGCCCCGCTCCAGCACCACTGGCCCCTGCCCCGCCCGGTCCCCGGCGCGGTGCTGGTCAGCTGCGCCTTCGACCCGGGCCGCCTGGCCGCCGACGACTTCCTGCGCGCCGGCATCGAGCAGACCGCCAGCCTGCAACGCTCGGTGGCCAAGCGCCAGGCCGAGTACCTGGCCGGTCGGGTCTGCGCCCGCGAGGCACTGCAACGCCTGGATGGCCGCGATTATGTACCGGCCACCCACGAGGACCGCTCACCGATCTGGCCCGCCGATATCCGTGGCTCGATCACCCACGGCCAAGGCTGGGCCGCCGCGGTTGTCGCTGCCGACGGCCACTGCCGTGGCCTGGGCCTGGACCAGGAAACCCTGCTCAGCGAAGAGCGCGCCGAACGCCTGGCCGGGGAAATCCTCACCCCCGCCGAACTGGAGCGTTTGGACCGCAGCCAACAGGCACTGGCCGTGACCTTGACCTTCTCGCTCAAGGAAAGCCTGTTCAAGACCCTCTATCCGCTCACCAAACAGCGCTTCTATTTCGAGCACGCCGAACTGCTGGCCTGGTCCGCCGACGGCCATGCCCGCCTGCGCCTGCTCACCGACCTGTCGGCCGAGTGGCACCACGGCGTCGAACTCGATGGCCAGTTCTGCCTGCAGGACGGCCATCTGCTCAGCCTGATCAGCGTCTAGTCGCGCGGCTGCTCACGCGGCCAGCTCAGGCTGAAACACGCCCCGCCCAGCTGCTCGCTGTGCCCGACCAGGGCACGGCCGCCATGCCAGTAGATGATCCGCCGCACGATCGACAGCCCCAGCCCATGCCCGCCCGAAGCCCGGGTGCGGCTGTCGTCGAGACGGGTGAACGGGGTGAAGATGCGGTGCCACACTCCTTCGGGAATCCCGGGGCCGTCATCCTCCACATCGATGCGACAACGCTGCTGGCCGATCTGGTAGCTCAGGCGCACTTGCGATTCGGCATGGCGCATGGCATTGCGTACCAGGTTCTGCAGGGCCCGGTGCAGGTAGCGCGGTTCGGCCTCGACGCGGGCGTCGCCACCGTCGAGCCCGTGGCACACTCCGCGTACCACCCGCACCTCGGCCCGCAGCGGCGCCAGCTCCTCGATCACCCGCGCCAGCAGCTCGTCCAGGTCCACCACCTGGAAATGCAGGGCCGGCGCGCCCTGCTCCAGGCGGGCGTAGGTCAGCATCTCGTCGACCAGCTTGTCCAGGTCCTGGATATCGCCGTCCATGCCCGCCAGGTGCTTGGCCCGGGCCTCGTCACTGCCGGCGCTCTCGATCATCTCCAGGCCGAAGCGCAGCCGCGCCACCGGCGTGCGCAATTCGTGGGACACCGCCCGCACCAGCTCGCGCTGCATGGTCAAGGAACGTTGCAGGTGTTCGGCCATGCCGTTGAAGGCCTCGGCCAGACGCCCCACCGAGTCGGCATCGCCCGCCGGCACGCGGGTGTCGAGACTGCCCTGGGCGATGCGCGTGGCCGCCACCTCCAGGCCCGACACGCGCCGCTCCAGCTGACGCACCAGCAGGTAAACCACCAGCCCGATCAGACACAGGCCGAGGAAGGCGATCAGGATCAGCAACTGCGGCGGATAGGGGTTGAGCTGGTACAGCGGGCCGATCTCCAGCACCCAGGGCGAGCCGGACAGCCCCGAGAACACGCGGATCGAATCACCGTCCCGGCCCAGGGCCATCACCGTGTCGCCCTCCTCCACCCGGCGGCGCTGGTCGTCGTCCAGCGCGGCGCGCTCGATACGCTGCAGGGCGATGTCGAAGCCGAAACCCTTGCTCTGCCGAAGCTGTGCCAGGCGCGCCTGCTGCTCGGTCACCGGGTAGCGCACCAGCTCATCGGCCAATAGATAAAGCGTGGCACGGGCCAGTTGCTCGCTGATCTGCTTGACCTCGGCCACCAGCAGCAGGTCCTCGTGACCGACCCGGCGCAACACCCGGGCGGCATGCGGGCCGGTCTTCTCCACCACCACCAGGTCGCGGTACAGCCGCGCCCGCTGCCCGCCGTCGAGGGTGAACGCCGACAGCGGCTGCAGGTCCAACGGCACGCCGAGCAGGCGCTCCCAGATCACCAGCGAACGGGTGCGCTCCACCGCGTTCTGCTGCGCCAGGTTGTCGGCCATCAGGCTGAAGGTGCCCTGGGCCAGGCGCTCGCGGTGCTGGCCAGCACGGATCTCGTTGACCAGGTGCAGGCTCAGCACGCCGAGCACGGCCACCAGCACCAGCACCGCGAGCATGCCGCCATAGATACGCAGGAAGATCGAGTTCATGGCGCCTCGCCGACGAACAGGTAGCCCTTGCTGCGCAGGGTCTTGATCAGCCGCGGGGTGATCGGGTCGTCGCCGATCTTGGGGCGGATCTTGGAAATGCGCACATCGATGGAGCGGTCCTGGCCGTCGTAGCCGACGCCGCGCAGCGAGGTGAAGATCTCCTCGCGGGACAGCACCCGCCCGGCGTTGCTGGCCAGCAGCCAGAGCAGGTCGAACTCGGCGCCGGTCAGCTCGATCAGCTGGCCGCTCAGGCGCGCCTCGCGCTGGCGGCTGTCTATATGCAGCGGGCCGAACGTCAGCTCCTGGCGTCGCTCCGGGGCCTCGCTGCGGCGCAGCAGGGCGTTGATGCGCGCCAGCAGCACGCGCGGGCGCACCGGCTTGCAGACATAGTCGTCGGCGCCCAGGTCCAGGCCCTGGATCTGGTCCAGTTCGTCGCTGCGGGCGGTGAGCATGAGGATGGGGCCGGCGTACTGGCCGCGCACCCGGCGGCAGATGCTCAGGCCGTCCTCGCCGGGCAGCATCAGGTCGAGGATCACCAGGTCCGGCTGGCTGTCGATGATGCGCCGGGCGGCACGGCCGCCGTCGCCCTCCACCGCCACCTCGAAGCCGTTGGCCTGGAGGTACTCGGCGGTGAGCTCGGCGAGGCGCTGGTCGTCCTCGACGATGAGGATGCGGTTGATTGGCTGGTCCATGGCCTTACCCTTCTTCTGGTTTTTGTCGGGCCTTGCTGTTGGCTGTAGCGGCCTCATCGCGGGGCAAGCCCGCGATGAGGCCAGTACAACCCTTTGATTCCAGCGAAAATCCACCTTCACCAAAGCGCAACATCAGCCCCGGATACTACGTCCCGCCCCCACCCCTGCCAACCACCCCAGAACGTCCCATGACTGAACCGTTTTTTGTGATAGGGTTCGCGCCCGAAAAAATCTGCGCGGCGACGTAGCACAGCCAAAAAATAGTGCAAACCTGTTGGGACAAGGCCTACAGCGAATACCCACGGATCACTCACAAAGTACCCACAAGTTATCCACAGGCGCTCACCTTGCAAAGCCCCCAAGACCGCATTATCTTGTATCCCTGTCGCAGCGAACCACTAGATATTGGGTTTCGCGCAAAATCACAAACACAAGTCGCCTGGCAAATTCAAGCGAATTTACCGACTGAACTTAACGTGATTCCAACAGCCAAACCGCTCCTGCGGAGGGCGACCGAGGCAAGCCGCAGATGGCCTTGTTCGGGTATGAGTGTTGCAGGCAGTGCCTCGCCACTCATCAGCAACAGATTTTGGGTACGCCCAGAACCTTTGACTTCGGCCAGGGAGCGGCAGGTTATTGCCCCTTATTCCTGAGTCTGTCCCGAAGTCGGTAAGCCCGAGCGGGCGTATGCGCGTGCATCACGCCTCCCCGCCCGGGCCATCGAGCAAGTGGACGGAACGGTGGGCGCCCCAACAAGGCGCCTGAACAAACTAGAAACTGTGGAGACACCCACCCATGCAAACCGACACAACTCGCGAGAACCCGCAGGGCAAAGCGCCGCAGGCCGCCGATTCCAATCAGGATCTGGCAGCCACCGCGCCTGGCCAACTGCGCGTGATCAAGCGCAACGGCACTGTCGTCCCCTACACCGACGACAAGATCACCGTTGCCATCACCAAGGCGTTCCTCGCAGTTGAAGGCGGCACCGCCGCCGCCTCGTCGCGCATCCACGACACCGTCGCGCGCCTGACCGAGCAGGTCACCGCCACGTTCAAGCGTCGCATGCCATCGGGTGGCACCATCCACATCGAAGAAATCCAGGACCAGGTCGAACTGGCCCTGATGCGCGCCGGCGAGCAGAAAGTCGCCCGCGACTACGTGATCTACCGCGACCAGCGCGCCAAGGAGCGCGCTACCCGCTCCAACGCCGACGCCGTGGTCGAGCCGCACCCAAGCATCCGCATCACCCTCGCCGACGGCAGCCTCGCGCCTCTGGACATGGCCCGCCTGAACACCATCATCAGCGAAGCCTGCGAAGGCCTGGCCGAAGTCGATGGCGACCTGATCCAGCGCGACACCCTGAAGAACCTGTACGACGGCGTGGCCCTGAAGGACGTCAACACCGCCCTGGTGATGACCGCCCGTACCCTGGTCGAGCGCGAGCCGAACTACTCGTTCGTCACCGCCCGCCTGCTGATGGACACCCTGCGCGCCGAAGGCCTGGGCTTCCTGGGCGTGGCCGACAGCGCCACCCACCACGAGATGGCCGACCTGTACGCCAAGGCCCTGCCGGCCTACGTCGAGAAAGGCGTCGAGTTCGAACTGCTCGACCCGGCGCTGAAAGGCTACGACCTGGAGCGCATGGGCAAGGCGATCAACCACGAGCGCGACCAGCAGTTCACCTACCTGGGCCTGCAGACCCTGTACGACCGCTACTTCATCCACAAGGATGGCGTGCGCTTCGAGCTGCCGCAGGTGTTCTTCATGCGTGTGGCCATGGGCCTGGCGCTGGAAGAGAAAGACAAGGAAGCCCGTGCGATCGAGTTCTACAACCTGTTGTCGTCCTTCGACTACATGGCCTCGACCCCGACCCTGTTCAACGCCGGTACCCTGCGTCCGCAGCTGTCCAGCTGCTACCTGACCACCGTGCCGGACGACCTGTCGGGCATCTACCACGCGATCCACGACAACGCCATGCTGTCGAAATTCGCCGGTGGCCTGGGCAACGACTGGACCCCGGTGCGTGCACTGGGCTCGTACATCAAGGGCACCAACGGCAAGTCGCAAGGCGTCGTGCCGTTCCTGAAAGTGGTCAACGACACCGCCGTCGCCGTGAACCAGGGTGGCAAGCGCAAGGGCGCCGTGTGTGCCTACCTGGAAACCTGGCACCTCGACATCGAAGAATTCATCGAGCTGCGCAAGAACACCGGTGATGACCGTCGTCGTACCCACGACATGAACACCGCCAACTGGATCCCTGACCTGTTCATGAAGCGCGTCTTCGATGACGGCAAGTGGACCCTGTTCTCGCCGTCGGAAGTGCCTGATCTGCACGACCTGACCGGCAAGGCCTTCGAAGAGCGCTACGAGTACTACGAAGCCCTGACCGAGTACAACAAGATCAAGGTGTTCAAGACCATCCAGGCCAAAGACCTGTGGCGCAAGATGCTGTCGATGCTGTTCGAGACCGGCCACCCGTGGCTGACCTTCAAGGACCCGTGCAACCTGCGCAGCCCGCAGCAGCACGTGGGCGTGGTCCACAGCTCGAACCTGTGCACCGAGATCACCCTGAACACCAACAAGGACGAGATCGCGGTCTGCAACCTGGGCTCGATCAACCTGCCGAACCACATCGTCGATGGCAAGCTGGACACCACCAAGCTGCAACGCACCGTGAACACCGCCGTGCGCATGCTCGACAACGTGATCGACATCAACTACTACTCGGTGCCGCAAGCGCGCAACTCGAACTTCAAGCACCGCCCGGTCGGCCTGGGCATCATGGGCTTCCAGGACGCGCTGTACCTGCAGCACATCCCGTACGGCTCCGATGCTGCCGTCGAGTTCGCCGACAAGTCGATGGAAGCGGTCAGCTACTACGCGATCCAGGCTTCCTGCGACCTGGCCGACGAGCGCGGCGCCTACGAGACCTTCCAGGGTTCGCTGTGGTCCAAGGGCATCCTGCCGCTGGACAGCCAGCAGATCCTGATCGAGGCCCGTGGCCAGAAGTACATCGACGTCGACCTGACCGAGAGCCTGGACTGGGCACCGGTGCGCGAGCGCGTCAAGAAAGGTATTCGTAACTCGAACATCATGGCCATCGCGCCGACCGCGACCATCGCCAACATCACCGGCGTGTCGCAGTCCATCGAGCCGACCTACCAGAACCTGTACGTGAAATCGAACCTGTCGGGCGAATTCACCGTGATCAACCCCTACCTGGTTCGCGACCTGAAAGCCCGCGGCCTGTGGGACTCGGTGATGATCAACGACCTGAAGTACTACGACGGTTCGGTGCAGCAGATCGAGCGTATCCCGCAAGAGCTGAAGGACCTGTACGCCACCGCGTTCGAAGTCGAGACCAAGTGGATCGTCGATGCCGCCTCCCGTCGCCAGAAGTGGATCGACCAGGCCCAGTCGCTGAACCTGTACATCGCCGGCGCCTCGGGCAAGAAACTGGACGTGACCTACCGCATGGCCTGGTACCGTGGTCTGAAGACCACCTACTACCTCCGTGCCCTGGCCGCGACCAGCACCGAGAAGTCGACCATCAACACCGGCAAGCTCAACGCCGTGTCGAGCGGCGGCGACAGCGCCCCGGTCCAGGCCGCGGGCCCTGCCCCGGTACCGAAGGCCTGCGCCATCGACGAGCCGGATTGCGAAGCCTGCCAATAAGGTAAACACGGGGCGATAGAAGGCTACTTCTCTCGCCCCGTTTTGTAAGAAGTGCTTTTTCAGGCAATAAAAAGCCCGATGCAGTTGCTGCTGCATCGGGCTCGAATCTCCCATGAGCAAGCGCATCGCTCAAAGGGAGGCTAGATCCTACAGATCTAAAGTGAGCGCGAATCTTCGTGCCTGTCAGGACTAGTGTCAAGTGATGCTCATCAGATTGGAGATACCTATGTCCAAGAAGCCATCATCTAGCGGCCAGAAAATCGGTCGTGACGCGGACAACGGTCGTTTCACCACAGTCGAAAAGGCTCGTCAGAACCCCAAGACTCATGTGGTTGAAACCGTGAAGAAATCGAAGTAAGTGCAGAAAAAGCCGGGAGAGCAATACTCCCGGCTTCTGTCGATGAAGGAGTCCCGCAAGCTCCCGAAGCCCCATGCGGTCGAGTCGTTGGGTAATCCGTGCAACTAGCCTGCTGATTGTGGGAGCGACCTTGTGTCGCGAAAGGGTTGTGCAACGGCCCCTGCAATTTCAGCGGCGACTTCGTTGCCCCCTACACCCATATTGAAAAAAACCGGAGCTGCTGCTCCAGTTTTTTATGCCTGATTTTCGTCTCCGCGTATCCATTCCCCCCGCTTCATTGACTCAAAAACCCCTTCGCTCCATCCCCGTTCGTCAATCGGTTTGCTGATGCTGACCGCCTGTAGCTCCGTTTCCATGCGGCGTTAAGGCCCATCCTCTTGATTCAGGGCAAGCTCGGCTTCGATTTCGCCCTTGTCCCCTCCCCCTCAAAACTATATCGTGTGCTTCGGAACAAGACACAACACCATATAGGCGAATTTAGCCGCTCTGGCGTCTTGACAAACTCATCGAAGGTTACCGGGTCTCTTGCCCAAAAAAGAGATCGGAGACACGACATGAAAGCCCCCGAATTGCTGTTTTCCGGTACAATGCTGCCCCTCAAAAAGCGGCTCAAAATTCTGACCGCTTGCGATGGTCGGTCCCTGCCTCCGGATGCCTTTCGCGGCCGGTGTGCCAACGAAGCCTGTGATTGCTGATCACCAAGCTCATGGCCATTCAAACCAAAATTCGAAACCTTGTGGGGACACCTCGTGAGCCGAGGCGGGTTCTACGTGGTCTCTAGCAGTATCACTTCATCTTAAATTTTTACGGTCGCCCCATGCGACCCACAAGCGGAGCCAAAACACCATGCTGAGCTGGGACGAATTCGACAAGGACGAAAACGAAGTCACCACTAAAGGCCCAGGTAGCACTCAAGCCAGCCAGCCAGGTATGGACAAGCTCGACAGCGCCGGCGGTGCCGCCGCCCTGGAAGCCCGTGCCGCCACTGCCGCCGACTCCGACGCCGTCAAGCGCGCCAAGGCTGCGCTGGACGCCCTGGACATCGCCGAAGGCCTGGCCGAGCTGGAAGGCTCCTCGGCCCGCGTCGCGGTCGATGAAAAGCGCATGATCAACTGCCGCGCCGACCTCAACCAGCTGGTCCCGTTCAAGTACGACTGGGCCTGGCAGAAGTACCTCGACGGCTGCGCCAACCACTGGATGCCGCAAGAGGTCAACATGACCGCCGACATCGCCCTGTGGAAGAGCATGGACGGCCTGACCGAAGACGAGCGCCGCATCGTCATGCGCAACCTCGGCTTCTTCTCCACCGCCGACTCGCTGGTTGCCAACAACCTGGCCCTGGCCGTGTACCGCCTGATCACCAACCCGGAGTGCCGCCAATACATCCTGCGCCAGGCCTTCGAAGAGGCGATCCACACCCACGCCTACCAGTACTGCATCGAGTCGCTGGGCATGGATGAAGGCGAGATCTTCAACATGTACCACGAGATCCCATCGGTCGCCAAAAAGGCAGCCTGGGGCCTGAAGTACACCCGCGCCATCTCGGATCCGGAGTTCAACACCGGCACCGTCGAGACCGACAAAGAGCTGCTGCGCAACCTGATCGCCTACTACTGCGTACTGGAAGGCATCTTCTTCTACTGCGGCTTCACCCAGATCCTGTCCATGGGCCGCCGCAACAAGATGACCGGCGTCGCCGAGCAGTTCCAGTACATCCTGCGTGACGAGTCCATGCACCTGAACTTCGGCATCGACGTGATCAACCAGATCAAGATCGAGAACCCGCACCTGTGGGATGCCGCGATGAAGGAAGAGGCTACCCAGATGATCCTGCAGGGTACCCAGCTGGAGATCGAATACGCCCGTGACACCATGCCACGCGGCGTGCTGGGCATGAACGCGGCGATGATGGAGGATTACCTCAAGTTCATTGCTAACCGTCGACTGACTCAGATTGGTCTGAAGGAAGAGTATCCGGGGACTACTAACCCGTTCCCTTGGATGAGCGAGATCATGGACCTCAAGAAGGAGAAGAACTTCTTTGAGACTCGGGTGATTGAGTATCAGACTGGTGGTGCTCTGAGCTGGGATTGATTGATTTTTTCTATGAAGGCTGCCAATTGGCAGCCTTTTTTTTGGAAAACAATAATGGAATTTTTGTAGCTAGCACTCTTGTCCTTTATTCAATGTGCGTGATATCACTAGGCCTTTACAAAGTGGCTTCGATTCAAACTCAAGCAAGGACCGTTTATGAGCGAACAGCCGAATGCAGCACATAGGCTAGAAGGATTGGTTCTAAATGATGGATGGATAGTAGGCAAACGTCTATCCACTGGACGAGACGGCGGCGGGACTGGAGGTTTCTTCTCAGTTTCATATGAAGCAAATAAAGATAATCAGAAAGCCTTTTTAAAAGCATTCGATATAGTTAAAGCTCTTCAGATCGCCTTAGATGGTGGAAAGCCAATTACCCTAGCATTACAAGAACAAACACAAGCCTTCAACTTTGAGACTGCCATGCATAATATATGCATAAGCGCAAAAATGAAGCGAGTAGTCCGGGTACTTGCTTATGGCGAAGCGGATGTTCCCCGCCTACAAAATGAGCAAATATCTAGAATACCTTACATGATAATGGAGCTTGCAACCGGCGGAGATGTAAGGCAATACATAGAAAAAACCGAAGCCCTAGATATAGCTTTAAAACTTACATATCTAAAAGATGTAGCCTCTGGGCTTTTACAGCTTCATAATTCAAAAGTCGCCCATCAAGATTTAAAACCTTCAAATGTCATGGTATTTAATGAACAAATTGCCAAAGTTGGAGACCTAGGTCGAGCAAGTAGTCAAGCCATCTCAGCCTTGCACGACAACTACATTATCGCAGGAGATCGCAACTACGCCCCACCAGAGCAACTATATATGCATCCACTGACCGACTGGATGGATAGGCGATTAAGGTGCGACCTCTATCAATTCGCCTCCATCATAACTTTCGTATTTTTTGGAACAACCATCAATTACGAATTAAAGAAACGCCTTCCTGTTGACTTACACCCGGCTTGTTGGGGTGGTAGCACTTCATATACTAATGCATTACCATTTCTAACTCAGAGCTTTGAGGAAATAATCAGCGACTGGCGAGGTACAGTACCTGACTGGTTAAATAAAGATTTAATAGAAATTATCAAACAGTGTGGGAATCCCGATTACACACAAAGAGGCTCTCGCAAGACACTTAGACAGACAGTCCCAGCTTTAGGTTTGGATCGTTTTATCAGTGACCTTCAGAGATTGATTTTAGTCTCATCGATGCAAGCAAAACGTAAGACCGAGACAGGAAATACCCAACAATGACTCCAACCGATACTAAAAGAGATTTAATTCCAATATGGAAATCCACTCGCGACGCGGCTCACTCACCTGAACTGCAGCCAGTTAAAACTCAAAAACCGCCGCCCTTACAAGAGCCAACAACACCTGGCCTACTAAAAGAATTTATAGAACATAAAAATCTTGGCATTGCTGCGAACCTTTTCAACATTGCCACTCTAGAAAATGATACAACCGCTACTACAATTGCAGCAGAATTCATTTTAAACCATCCGAACAGCCCCCCCGCATTAATTTCCGCCTGTCACAGCGCCCTAAAACACAAACTCAACTCGCACTCAACTACTGATGTGCATTTATTTATCCACGCAACTAGAAAGTCACTAAAAGACAACGTCAAAAACCCATTAGCATGGGTAGATCTATCTCGAGCTTACGCAACCATAAATGAAAGAGAAAAGTCTGAGCGAGCCATGTGGTCAGCTCTACACTTAACAAGTAATCATCGCTGGATTAGTAGAATGGCTGCTCGACTCTTCATCCATCTAGAAGATACTAGCAAAGCTCAATATGCATTAACAAGAAATGAAAACTTGAAGAACGACCCTTGGCTATTGTCTACCGACTTAGTGCTTTCAAGACTTTCGAACCGCCCTCTCAAACATTGGAAGATTGCGAAAAACCTTGTTGAGTCATCAATAAAGCCAATACACCTATCTGAGCTATCAAGCTCTTTAGCAACAACCGAGCTTATCAACGGCGCTAGCAAAAAAGCAAGGAACTACTTCAAACAGTCGTTAATCGCGCCAACCAGCAACTCTTTAGCTCAGGTTAAGTGGGCTGATAGGTCGTTTTTACTCGGATTTTCAACGCAAATCGAGAACTCGCTCGCAGTTACAGCCAATGCATTTGAAGCCAAATATTTAGAGGCATACGACAAGAAAGATATGTTCTCAGCCCTGCGTTATGCAATGCAATGGTGGGAAGAAGAGCCATACTCATCGGCTCCACCTCAAGCCATTGCTTACCTAGCCGCCCTAACAAATGATATCCCGCTCCTGAAGAAAGTATCCAAAGAAAGTTTACAGGCAAACCCGAACGATAACACAATACAGCTCAATTATATATTTTCACTTCTTTGCGATCTTCGCTACACACTAGAGTTTCGAAATGAAAGTCTTGAGCCTATAATCAAGACCCTTCGCACAATAATGGATTCAGATGAGAAAAGTGAGGCAGCACACGCTAGTGCCAATATAGGACTTATCGCTTATAGGCTAGGTCAATTTGACACGGGGAAAATGTATTATAACTGGGCCGCATCATACTACGAAAAAGCCAGCAAGCCCGCAATGTTATACCTCTTAGTAAACCACTTAAGGGAGTCACTGATTGCGGAGTGTTCATGGTCAACCTCGATAAAAGACCAAATCAAAAAGCAGCTTCAAGGGGCAAATGCCTTTTCTGCACCTGCTGCCGAATATTACCTAGCCAACATCGAGGATCTTGAAAAGCTCCCTGGCCCGTGGATAGAAAAACTATCAAAACCATTCGCACAACCCACACCTAATAACAACGAAATAAAACCTACGCCCGTAGAAAGAAAAATATTATCTCTTGACGACATGGCAGAGAAATTCTGGTTACCTCAAGACATTCTAACCACAAACGAACTATTGCGCTTTTTAAAAAATGAAAAGCCGAAAAATTGACCAATCTCAAGAAAAATCAAGGATAAAAAACAAGAAAAATCCTACAAAATAATTGTAGACACCGCCATTTTATGAGTTTTAACTTAGCAACTGCGCCTAAGAAACGCTTACACAGCGGTCCGCCCGCTCCCGACAGATGCGGATTTTTTATGCATGTGGTTTACTACTGCGCGCATGAAACACTCTGTAATGTCGGGAGTGGGCTAATACAAGACCCGTAAGGGAAATATGTCCGGCCTACTGTGTGAGGTTTCTTAGCTCCCGACACCCAGCCCTAAGAAAGCTGTCAACAGACAGAGGTAACGGAAATGCCTATCGAGACTAGCGTTCGTAAGCTTTTCGCACATGCGTCCCGCCTGTTTCACTCCCTCAGGACCAAGGAGGCCAGCCATGACTGACCTCCACGACTCCACCCTCTTCACCCGCCACAACCGCCCCCTCCACACCCTCTGGCTCGAATCCCAAGCCTGGTTCTGCGCCCACGAACTCGGTCGGATGACCGGGCGCTTCTTCGACGAACACTGCATCCGTAAGCTAGACCCGGACCAGCATCGCACCGTGCAGTTGCTGCGCTACGGCCAGTACGGCGAGACCACCATGGTCAGCGAGTCCGGGGCCTATACCCTGCTGGCCCATCATCACATTCCGGAAAACCGCCACCTGCGGCACTGGCTGACCCATGAGGTGGTGGCGGTGCTGCGCGATGGGCAGGACTCGGCGCTGGAAGACCTGCCGCGCCTGGGCAGGATGTGCTGGCCGGGTGGGCATACGGCGAGTCTGTTGTATTGGCAGAGTGAACCTTGGGTACGAATGCGGGATATGAATCGCCCCTGGTTTCCTAGACACTCTCCAAGCTCAGAAAATAGCGTTTCTCATACTCTACTGGAGACAGCTGCATAGCACTGCTGTGTCGACGCTTGGGGTTATAGAACATC